>NZ_CP048020.1:2649048-2980180 GCF_010365865.1 Treponema vincentii
GCTTATCCGACAGTTTGTAACCGTTTCAATACTGATCTGTGCGTTGCTGCTTGTCTGTTTTGAAATTTTTTTAATGCTGACGCTGAGTGAAAAACTATCCGGCCGTCATCCCTCTTTAGGCGGTATCCCGGAGGAAGGTAGTGTCCTGGAAAATAAAGAAACAAGCGGCGGCAATACGGACACGGAGGAAGCGTCAGCTTTACCGGAAGATACAACGACCGAGGCATCATCTCCACAGGCACAGGCACAGACAACGGATACGGATACCGAAACTCCTTCGGAACCGGATGCCGCCACAGAATCGGACGGTATTCTCTGCGAGGCGACCGGAACCGGCATTTCGGACATTACAGATGCACAAAGCGAAATACTGCAGCGTGAGCAGATGCTGCCGATTCAATCGGGAGACAGCGCAGAATCGTCGGCTACAGAGGAAGAACTGCCGTTACTGGAAAGGGTCGATGATGAAGACTTGAGCCCTGAGTTTTCCGAACAAGAAATCGAGGTTAACACGCCTAAACCGGAAAAGGATGACAAAACGATAGTAAGAACCGAAGAGCAACCGCTTCCGCTGTCAACACCGTTATCGGCTGTTATGGATATACAGGAACAAGAGGTTGTCCGTCCGGTATTTGACCCATCCGATCCGAACAACCTGTTTGCAAGTTTGGAGGAAATCACCGCTCCCGTTGAGCGCATTAAACAGACTGATCATTCAGAAGCGCAATCTAATCCCTTGCCGCAGGAAGACGAAGCGTCGCCTACACCACCGGTCGAAAATGCACCGACTATGGCAGATAGCCCCGAAGCTCCTGCTCCAGTAGAAGGAGAAACGCTACCACCAGAGAACGATGCACCGGCTACAGCGGAAGAGGTCGCAGACGCCGTTTCTCAAATAGATATTATTCCGGAAGAAACAATTTCGGAAAATGAAACTATAGCAGATGTCTCTCAAACGGAGAGTGATTTTTCGGATACCGATATAACGGCGGAACCGATATCACAGTCGGATATAACCGTAGCAACGGCTGCCGTACCGGAAGCATCCTCTATGCCGCCGGTTGAGAGCACGCCTGCTTCGACGGATAGTCCTGTCTCCGCAGCCGCTTCGTCGGAAGAAGAAACTGCGACCGCGCCGGAGAACTCTGCAGCCGCTGCCGTTCAAACGGAACCTGAGCTACCGCTCGTGTTTGTAAACGGCGTACCTCTACCGAACGGGCGTTCGGATTTACTCGACACAATGGTTGTCATCGATTCAGCAGAAACGGATATTGGAGCCGAAGCACCGATCGTACCGGATGAAAATATGACCGAAGAGAATATCACCCTTGACGACCTCGATGCACAAAATGAGGATGGCATTGCAAGCAACGAAGCCGAAACAGATGCTGAAAGTGACAAAGCGGAAATCGAAAGCGACACATCGAATACCGATGATGAGTTCTTGGAAACCATCGAACAAACCGTACCGATCATTCCGGCGAAACCGGCACCTCCCCCGCCGCCGCGGAAAAAATATGCCATCCCGTTTGATCTTTTAACGAATTATCCCGACGGCGAATATTGGATTGTTGACGATGCAACAAGGCGAGCAGCGCTGATGCTGAAATCGACCTTTAACGAATTTAAAATCGATGTATCCATCACCGGTATCCGTAAAGGGACTGTCGTAACGATGTTTGAAATGCTGCCTTCGCCGGGTATCAAACTATCAAAGATTACCAATCTACAGGATAATATCGCATTGCGTCTTGCTGCTTCCAGCGTTCGTATTGTCGCACCCATACCGGGTAAACATGCAGTCGGTATCGAAGTCCCCAATAAGAAGCGTTCGATTGTCAGCTTTCGGGAACTGATAGAAACCGATTTGCCGGAAGCCGCTAAGATGGCGATCCCCGTTGCCCTCGGAAAAGATGTAACGGGAAATCCGCAAGTCCTTGACCTTGCACAAACACCGCATCTGCTCATTGCCGGTGCGACCGGTTCGGGAAAATCGGTCTGCGTTAATTCAATCATTTTGTCGATTCTCTATAACCGTCGTCCCGATGAGGTAAAGCTGATTTTGGTCGATCCCAAAATCGTCGAGCTGAAACTCTATAACGATATTGCGCATCTTTTAACCCCCGTTATTACCGAACCGAAGCGGGCGTTCCAAGCGTTGCAATATGCGCTCTGCGAAATGGAGCGGCGCTATGCCTTGCTCGATAATATGGGCGTGCGCGACATAAAGACCTTCAATGCGAAAATCAAATCGGAGCATATTGCAACTGAGACGTTGCCCTATATCGTCATCATCATCGATGAATTTGCAGACCTTATGGCCACATCGGGGAAAGAGCTTGAAGCTACAGTCGCGCGCTTGTGCGCAATGAGCCGCGCAGTCGGTATTCATCTGGTGCTTGCAACACAACGGCCGTCCATCGACGTCATCACCGGTTTGATTAAGGCAAATATTCCGAGCAGAATTGCTTTTATGGTTGCATCAAAAACAGATAGCCGAATCATCTTGGATGAGATGGGTGCGGAAAAACTGCTGGGGAAAGGCGATATGCTGTATGTAAGCGCTGCTCGTCCGTTCCCGACCCGTATACAGGGCGCTTTTGTTTCCGAACAGGAAGTAGAGCGAGTCGTTGCCTGTGTAAAAGAATATTGCGAGCCTGAATATATCGATGAAGAAATCTTTGTCGATGATGATGACGAGCCCTATGATAACGCCGTGTTCTCCGACGATAATGATCCGCTCTACGATCAAGCGTTGGAAATTGTTACCTTTGCAGGCAAAGCGTCCGCTTCTTATGTGCAGCGCAAACTGAAAATCGGGTACAACCGCGCGGCACGTCTTATCGAAGAGATGGAAGCCCGCGGCATCGTTGGCCCTGCAAACGGTTCAAAACCCCGCGAAGTTATCAGACACGTGTAGTTTTTTCTTGCTGGACACCTGTAGGTAAAAGGTCTATACTTTTATGTACATAGGGAGAGATCAATAATGAAAAAACGCTTTTCTATTCGATATAAACTTATTCTCATTTTTGGGTTTCTTATTGTGACGGCTTTAACAATAGAAAGTGTTCTAGCCGTCCACACAGCACGCAAAGCTGTAATAAAAAATATTGAAGCGCATCTGCTGGATAAGGCGCATGATACAGCCGAAATACTGGACGGCAGAATTGAGCAGTGGTTTCAATTGCTTGAAGGTATTGCCCAGATGCCGGCATTACAAAGTACCGAATTATCGTATTTTGAAAAGGCGGTATTGTTAAAAGAACTCGCTGATAAAAATACTTCTTTCCAAATACTCAATATTATCACTCAAAACGGAATCGGTTATTTAGCTAACGGGCGAACAAGTGATATTTCTTCTACCGCTTGGTTTAAAAGTTATCGAGGAAAACCTTTGATGTGCGAGCCTTTTATGTCCCTTATCAGCGGTAAAATGATTATCATTATTGCTGTTCCGATTTATGATGATAATAATCAAGCACATGATATACTTGCAGCAACAATCGACGGATTCGCGATGTATGATGCTGTAAAAGATATCGTTATCGGACAAACCGGTAATTGTTCTATGATAGGAGATACAGGGATAGTCATTGCTGATCAAGATACGGAGTTGATAAAGAATCAGTTTAACCCAATAGAAGAAGCTAAAAAGAATCCGGCTTTTACTTCTCTTGCAGTATTTTTGCAAACAGCGCTTGAAGCAAAGGATTCTACAATCGGGTATTATGAATACGACAAAGTACGGAAAATTGCGGCGTACGCTGTAATGAAAACGACCGGATGGACAGTGCTTGTCAATGCACCGGCAGAGGAGTTTATGGGCACTGTCAACACCTTACGCGGAACTATGGTGATTATGGGGCTTATCATTTTGCTGCTGGCAATCGTTATTGTATATATTATCGCCCGTACAATGGTAAAGCCGGTACAGACGGCTGTTAATGCTTTAAAAAATATTGCACAAGGTGAAGGTGATTTGACAGTACGGCTACCGGTGATCGGCAATGATGAGGTAACCGATTTATCCGAATATTTTAACGAAACAATTACTAAAATCGGCGCTTCAATACAAGCGGTTGGTAGAAACAGCAATGAAATGGAAGAAATAGGAAATGAATTATCTACTAATATGATTGAAACAGCCGGCGCAGTGAATGAAATTAGCGCAAATATAGATGGAGTAAAGCAGCAGGTGCTTACCCAAGCAGCAAGTGTTACCGAAACAGCTGCTACCATCGAAGAGATTGTCCGAACGATAAAGCAGCTGAACACCAGCATCGAAACTCAAACGACAAGTGTTGCACAATCTTCTTCTTCCGTAGAAGAAATGGTCGCAAATATTGCTTCAATCGGGCAAACGCTCGGTAAAACCGACGATGTAATCAGGACACTCACTGCAGCGACCGGCGATGGCAAAGCTACGCTAGTTTCCTCCAATACTGTAACACAAAAGATTGCCGAAGAATCCGGTTCGTTGATGGATGCCTCCAGCGTTATTCAACATATTGCGTCACAGACAAACCTATTGGCTATGAACGCTGCGATAGAAGCTGCGCATGCCGGGGAAGCGGGTAAAGGCTTTGCCGTCGTTGCCGATGAAATCCGTAAACTCGCAGAAGAATCCTCCGCGCAAGGTAAAACTATTACTACAACGTTGAAAACGCTCAGCGGAGAAATTGAAATGCTTGCAACCTCTTCAAAAACGGTAGAAGAAAAATTCAATGTAATTTTTACCTTAGCCGAACAGGTAAAATCGATGAGTGATCGACTTACCGAAGCAATGAGGGAGCAAGAAAACGGCAGCAGAGAGGTACTCACTGCTATTAAGAGCATTAACACGGTAACAATAGAAGTGCAGGCAGGTTCTGAAGAAATGTTGAAAGGCGGAGAGAGTGTCGCGCAGGAAATGCGTAAATTAGATGATCTTACCCGCATTATCACTGACAGTATGAATGAAATGGCGGCTGGCGCAGTACAAATTAACAATGCGGTACAGGAAGTCAATCAGATTACGCAGAAGAATAAACACAGTATCGAAAGCTTGGCTCAAGAAGTGGGAAAATTTAAGGTCAATTAGAGGGGATATCTCTTCTATTTGTACCCAACCAGTATCATGGTTCGAGCACGTTCATTATAGGGTGAGCGGTCAAAGTCGCCGTATATTTCGACTGAGGTAAAACCGGCAGACAGCATAAGCTGCCGTAATTCGGTAGCGGCATAGAGGCGCTGCACAAAGGTATGATCGGCTTTGAGGCCGTCTTTTGAATAGAGCTGCCAATGCGATCGTAGTCCTTCCCATGCCCCTTCTACCATAAAATCGGTGAGCACGGTATAACCGGCCCGCTCAAACCATTCTCCGGCGGTGAAGTCCCGCACGGCAATTTCGCGCCCTAACATTTCGAGGATAAAACAGCCACCTTCTTTTAAGGATTGCGCAATATTGCTGATAATAAGGGCATCTTCTTCAATCGTTTTGCAGTAGCCAAAGCTCGTATACATATTGATCGCAATATCGAAGGCCCCCGGCCGTATAAACTCCCGTAAATCGGCTCGCACCCATTCTATCGTTACGTTCTCCGCCGCTGCCGCCTCTGACGCTGCATCTAAAAATGGTTTAATAAGATCGACACCGGTAACCCGCGCACCGAGAATAGCAAGCTCAACGGCAATGCGACCTAAACCACATCCCGCATCAAAAATTTTTAATTCCTGCGGCTGTCGTCCCGTCCCGGCAAGTTTAAAAATACCTTCGGCAACGGCAGGCGCCTCCTTCCATCGTGAAGTGTCAAACATGATAGGGGCATACTGTACCCAAAAAGATTCATTTTCAAACCAATCGTCCATATTGCGACCTTTCGATTCTCCTTTTTAAACCCCACCCTGCTGTTCGTACTACTGCGGATTGGTATCTGTGCCGTTTTGCAAAATAGTATCTAAACCGGAATTCCGATTAACACTGCCGTCGGCAATAAGTTTTTGTTTTAGTACATTTGCTCGGTGGTTTTCAGAATCGAGTTTCAACGACTGATTCAACAATGCGATTGCTTCCGGCATCCCATTGTGTTCGGCATATATCCGTGCAGCTTCGTAGAGCATCTTACTTTTTACACGGTTATCGGAAAGCAACTCTGCAGCATGGGAAAAATACTTAATTGCCATATCCGGTTCATTGCGTGCATCATAGATATAAGCTTGATCAACCACCGCAGGAATTGTATAGCGGTGTTCGTTTTCCACCTCGGTAAAATTCTTTAGTGCTGCAGTCGAGTATCCCTGCACTGCATGCCGGATACCGTTGTAGAATATATCTTCATCATGGTTGTCTGCTTTGTCGATTCCAAGGCAGGCATTAAAATCGCCCGAAGAAGCAAAGTACCAGCGTGCATACGCCTTTACCAGCGGATTATGGGGATGGGCTTCTAGAATTTTCCACATCTCTCCGTTTCCCTGTGCATAGTTTTTCGGCTGCACATAACGGTATCGAAATTCTTCTAGCTGAAACCGTATATCGTCGCTATCGGCAGCCATGGCTTCCTCAAGCACTTGCTCCGCAGAAAGCGTAAAAGCCGAAGACACAAACAAGCCTTTTTCCATCTGTAATGAGAAAAAATCTTTGCTTTGCAGATATTCGTCTAAGGGATTTTTTTGATCATGCCCCGCATTGATAGCGGACCAAGCGCGGACATACTGTGCCACCGCCGGATAATATCCCGGATTTTGCGAAATACACTCGATCAATATCTCTGCTTTTTCGTCTTGGGTAGGAGCGGTCATCGCTAAGTTATAAAAAACTTCGCTTGAAGAATCCGCATAACGGTCGACATATATGTGCCAAAAACCACGCGCCTGCTCCATATCACCGAGCCCCGCACTTGCATCAGCGGCAAGCAAGAGATGACGGCGGGCATATTCAAAAACCTTAGGATTGTTTTCAGGGAGCCCCGCCATGTCGGCATACGCAAGTGAATAGACTAAATCATCCAGTACCGGTTGGAAATTCCCCATATCATAAGCTAAGCACGACCAAAAATAGGGAGACCGAAGCGCTTCTTCTTTAGCAATTCGGAAACGGAGTGCGGCTGCCTGTGCAATGTCTCCTTGGTGAGCAAGCATTACGGCAGCATTCTCCAAGAAAATATGTTCGCCCGTAAGCCGAAAACTTTCTTGCCAAAAAGAAGCAGGCGTCTGATATGTTTGTTTTTCCTTATCTATATGGATAAGAGCCTCCGCCCCAATACCAACATAAGAGGAGCCACGCAAAGATTCGGCTGCTGCTGCAGCATCTTCTATCCGTCCTTCCTGCATCAATGTATGAGTAAGGGCAGCGTTAAGCATCGGGTCATCAGGATACTTTTTTAGACCGGTCTGAATTGATTGTAGAGCTTGTACAGGATAATGCAACTGTAATTCCCGTTTTGCAATGCTTAAATAGTGAATGGGGATCTGTGCTTTTTTACGCAATGCACGTAAGTTATTCAGGGCTTTTTGAGTATTTCCCTCTTGCATAACACCGTCAATGACATTCAGTTTTTGTTGAAAAAGCTCATTTTTATCTGTTTTTGAACATGCTGCGGCAATAACGCAGAGGAAAAGACTTCCTATAAGAAAGAGATTAGTTTTTGTCCTTTTCATAAGAGCAGTCTAAACACTCTCGTTTAATGCTGTCAAGTACTGCGTTTACAAACTTAAAGGAATCATCGGTGCCATACGTGCGGGCAATAGTAACCGCTTCGTTAATTACGATCCTGGGATCGGTGTCTTGTTGAAAAAGGAGTGAATAAGTACTGAGGCGGAGAATTGCCTTGTCGACCAATTTAAGCCGATTAAAATCCCAGTTTTCCAAGTTCTTGGTGATGAGGGTATCGATTTTATTGATATGCTCAACAGTACCTAAAAAAAGAAGCTGTGAAAATAATAGATCTTCGTCATGCACCTCTTTACTGGTACGTTCCGCCCATGGGAAGCGCAATAAATCATCAGGCGAAAGCGATCCCGCATCCCAAGCAAACAGCGCTTGAAACGCAAGAATCCTTCCGCGTCGTCTCCCGATCGCCATTTTTACCACGAAAGAGCTTTTTCAAGATCGGTGCCGGTTTTAAATATGACGAAATTTTCCGATTTACGGAGCTCATTGGTTACCGAAACCAGCGCGTTGTTAAGTGCTTCATTTTGGCGCTGCATAATCACCATCTTTTTTATATATTCGTAGAGACTGACATTTCCGCCCGGTTCTACTACATCACTTAAACCGAGTATCTTCGCATCTTTTTTCGCTAGGACGACAAAACACTGGTAATTAGCACCTGTTTCCGTTATCGGAGACACATCTCCTACCTTCATGTTAAAGATTTTGAGAAGTTCGTCCATCGGAATACCGAGCTGCTCAGCTGCTAATGAGGTTTTACTGACAAAAATCTCTCCGGCCTGATAACCTGAATTCTTTTCCTGCGATTTTGCCCGAATATCGGCGGTAGCCTTCGAGTTTGCCGTCAGTTTTTTTTGAATATCTTTTATCGTTTTTTCCGCAGTACTTGCTTTGTCGCCTTTCGGGGCTACCACAAGGAAAAGCTGTACTGTGTCAGGCTGCACAAAAGACTGTTTATTCACCTCATAATACGAACGGATTTGATCATCGCTCGGACTTGGAATCGATTGCAGCTCTTTTTGTTTCTTCTGCATCACATATCTTTGCGCAGTCAGTTGGGTTCGTAAAAAGCTCTTAAACTCTGCAAGGGTCATGCCATTTTGTGCTTTCATATATTCATCCAGCGACATATTGGTCTTTTCTTTAATCAGTTTTGCAAAATCTGCTTCGGACACCTGCTGCCCCAATTGATTGGATACGTATTCGGTGAAGTAATTATTTACTTCCGAATCCATGATTTTTATTCCGTCTTTTTCGGCAGCCTGTACGATTAAACGCTCATTGATAAGACCGTCCAGCGTTTGCTGCCGCTCTTCTAAAGTCATCTTCCGTCCGATTTCTTTTTCCAAGGCAGAAACACGAGTTTTTAGCTGACCAAGAGTAATCGGTGTCCTTCCTGTAAGCTTCACTTCTGCAATAGGCTGCAAATTGGTTTGGGCAAAGACGCCGCTTATAGACAAACTTAATACAATAAACAACATGATTACAGTTTTCTTCATCGTATCCTCTTCAAGTTTTGATATTTGTAAACAAATGAACCACCGATAAGTTACTTACCGGTGGTTCACATATCTCATTTTATAAGTACCGCACGGATACGCCTGATACCCGCCGATGACGATTGTTCTTTTTGGATTACGAACTTACCCAATACACCGGTGTGTTCTACGTGTGGGCCACCACATACCTCTTTTGAAAAGTTCCCGATGGAGTACACTTTTACGGTATCTTCGTATTTTTCTCCAAAGAGTGCCATCGCCCCTGCACGCTTTGCTTCTTCGAGCGACATTATTTCCATCGTAACCGGTAAATCTGCTTGGATCTGCTCGTTGACAATACGTTCTACTTCCGCCTTTTCTTCGGCAGTCATCGGCTGCGGATGAGAAAAGTCGAAGCGGAGTCGCTCTGCCGTAATATTAGACCCTTTTTGCGCAACATGATCGCCAAGTACCATCCTGAGCGCTTTATGCAAAAGATGCGTCGCGGTGTGGTACGCGGTGGTCTGCTCGGAGTGATCTGCCAAACCACCTTTAAAAATCTGTTCGCTTCCGGCGCGAGAGAGCGCTTGGTGTTTTTTAAAGGCTTCTTCAAATTCCTCTTTATCAACGGTTAAGCCCGATTCCCGCGCAAGCTCTTCGGTAAGCTCAATAGGGAAGCCGTAGGTATCGTAGAGTTTAAAGGCGAGCCTGCCCGGGATAATCTTTTTAGGATTTTTTAACAGGTTTGGCTTCATTTTTTCGTACTCAGTCTCGCCTTTTTTGAGGGTCTCGAGGAAGCGTTTTTCTTCGGCTTCAAGCTCGGCGGTGATGGTTGCTTCTTTCTCTTTTAATTCGGGATACGCGCCCTTGTATTGTTCGATGACAACCTTTGCCGGAATTGCGAGGAAAGTTCCCTCGATACCAAGCTTCCTGCCATGGCGGACAGCTCGTCTGATAATACGGCGAAGTACGTACCCTGCACCGACATTGGATGGCACCACAGTTTTCGGATCTCCCAAGATAACGGTAGCCGCCCGGATGTGGTCACAGATAATACGGACGGATACATCTTTTTCAGCATCGCTGCCGTATTGGTAGCCGGTAATCTTTTCAATTGCGGCAATCAGCGGGGTAAAAATCTCGGTTTCGTACACGGATTTCTTGCCTTGCAGCATTGCAACGGTACGTTCAATTCCCATACCGGTATCGACACAGTGCCGCTCCAACGTGTGATAGGAACCGTCTTGCTCTTTGCGGTACTGCATAAAGACATCGTTCCATATTTCAACGTACTTACCGCAGCTGCAACCCGGGCGACATTCGGCGCCGCACGCAGGCTTTTCCGTGTCGATGAACATTTCCGTGTCGGGATGCGGTGCGTTTCACCAGTTATCCTCGCGGGGTAAAAAGTGAATCCGTTCTTTCGGGATACCGTGTTTTTCCCAAATCTCCGCCGATTCGGTGTCGCGTGGCACTTTATCATCGCCTGCAAAAACGGTTACGGAAAGGAGATCAACCGGAATGTTAAGATATTGTGGGCTTGTCAAAAATTCAAAGCTGAATCCAATAGCTTCTTTTTTAAAGTAATCGCCAAGCGACCAGTTTCCCAGCATTTCAAAAAAGGTGAGGTGAGAAGCATCCCCTACCGCATCGATGTCGCCGGTGCGGATACACTTTTGATAGTCCGTTAAACGTGTCCCCGCAGGATGCGGTTCACCCATCAGATAGGGAACAAGCGGGTGCATACCTGCGGTGGTAAATAGTACGGTAGGATCGTTTTCGGGGATAACCGACTTACCGGAAATTTCCGTATGGCCTTTACTTTTAAAAAAATGCGATATACTTGGAACGGAGTTCGTCTGCTGTAATGTGTTTATTCATATCTTACCATAGTAAGAAAAGCTATTAAGCCTGTCAACTGTACTTTTGAAAATAGGTGGCACATCTGCGTTGTCGCTTAACAAAAAACAGTCCTCGACGTACAACAAGTACGCCTGCGGGTGTTTTTTGTACGCTCCTAGCATCTGTACCGCCTATTTTCAAAAGCGCTGGCTATGCAGAACGGACACGGCTGTCCGGGGTTTTACACAGCAGCGAAAAAAAAGATGGTGGCAGTTCCGGTACACGGTTTCGCATAAGTGTTCTACCGAACACTGCCGGTATTTGCTTGCAGCCTGATAGGTATACGAAATATTCAACGGGGTGTTTACCTCTCGTCTAACCGGTTGAGGGGCGAGGTACGGGGCATCCGTCTCCAATAGTAGTTTATCGTCAGGCACCATGCGTACCAATTCCGCTATTGTGGAAGCTGTTTTCGCATTGTCAGTGTATGTGATGGTACCCGGAAATGAAAGATACCAGCCCCGTTCTAAAAAAGCCTCGGCTTCTTTCTTCCCGTACGAAAAACAATGAATAACGCCTCGGTGCCAGCCTACTTCGTCGATACAACGGAGCGTCGGTTCAAAGCCGTCGCGTGAATGAATAATCACAGCCAATCCGTACCGTTTGGCAAGAGCAAGCTGTTCTTTAAACAGCGTTTCTTCACCGGCGAGATCATCGGTTCCCGTACCCGTTGCTCCGGCATGGTTCCAATACCGGTCTATACCGCATTCTCCGACTGCCGTATACAGCTGCCCGCTTTTAAGAATCGCTTGAATATCGGCTTCAAGCCTTTGCAATGCCTCTGCCGGATGTTCAATAGCGGCACGCCCCGGCCACAATCCCGCAGAAAAATGGATAAAATCGGGTATAGAGCCGTCTTTGCCGCAAGCTTCCGCAACGGTGTTATACCGTGGCGTAAAATCTCCGGCATCGGTTCCGATATCCATTATAAAAGGATACCCTTCTTCCTGCATCGCTTTCAGTATCAGCGGAAAGTGTGCCGCTTTTTGAGAAATATGATGTAAATGACAATGAGAGTCTGTAAACAATCTTGACCGCCTCTATAAATTCCGGTATAGTATATCATCTTTGCCGGAGTGGTGGAATTGGTAGACACCAGGGACTTAAAATCCCTTGACTGGTAACGGTCGTACGAGTTCAAGTCTCGTCTCCGGCACTTCTTTTCATGGAAGTCCCGAGCAACCCCGCTTTTTAATATATTTTCTTATCTGTGCTTTATTCTATGTCTTGAACTATTATACGCGACTGCGTCTAATCTATTGTGAACTTATCGATGGTACGTTTCTGCATTCCATTAAAAATCTCTTCCGACTTTTGCACTTAATTTTTTTTCTTGTTTTCCGATATTGTCTGTATGAAGCTATGGGAGGATCTTATGAGAAAATACCATGTACTGTCAGCTCTAGTGGGGGCATTGTTGTTATTACCCCTTGGAGCGGAAGAATTACTCACAGCAGAAACTTATGCATCTTATTACGGAGAGGCTTTTAACGGCCGGCCGACGTCAAGCGGCGAAATTTTCGATATGAATGCCTATACGGCAGCCCACAAAACACTGCCGTTCGGAACTTTTCTTGAAGTAACCAATCTTGAAAACGGGAAAAAAGTGGTGGTACGCGTAAACGACCGCGGCCCATTTGTCCCAAACCGCGAGATAGATTTATCAAAAGCTGCAGCTAAATCCTTGGGGATGATTAGCCGCGGTATCACACGAGTTTCGATTAAAAGGGTTGATTCGCTTGATCATGCAGCACTCGTTGCAACAACTGATGTTTACAGCGACACAACGACGGAATCCGCACCGAAAGGAGCTCATCCCGTTACCGATTCCCAGCCTGAAGCGGTGCCTGTTCAGAAGGAGGCGGTGTCCGATATACCTGCTAAAGGTTCCGACACAGCGGCAGAAACGGCGCCGTCTAAAGTAACACAAGCTCAAGCATCACAGCCTAACACAACACAAAGACAACCGTCATCTGTAGATCAACAAACAGCAAAGCCTGATACCGTTAAAGGTGTTGCAAACCGTTCAGCTTCCGCACAACCGGCACAAACTCCGGCTCCGGTTTATTCACAAGGTACTTCAGGCGTGTTGTGGAGAATTCAGCTGGGCGCTTTTGCACGGGAAGAAAATGCACTGCGGCTTGTTGTCCAACTGAGAAAAGCAGGGTTCGACCCTGCGTATGAGCGTACTGAAAAATCGGTACGGGTTGTCCTTCCGGGTATACAACCAGACGATCTTGAAAAAGTAAAAGAGGCGCTGGCGAATCATTCTTTCACCGATTACGTAATCAGACAGGAAAGCTGGTAAGCCGATTTTTTTATCAAAGTAAACGTATCAGACAAATCGACAACTCCACGACGCAAGGTGCCGGGGTTGTCGATTGTTATGTGCTATAGCGACCATTAGTGATGAGTGTTGCATCATTTCTTCTTGCTAATACGGCATAGTACATATCAATTCCCGCCAAAAAGCGCTTGAAACGGCTATATAGGTCAGTACAATTTCTATTCGTTGTTTCCTCTTTACTCATCTTCTTCAGCGCTCATTGCTGGAGTTGATTCGCCTAACCACTCACCGCCGGCTTGCTCCGGCAGCGTTTGTACCGGTATGTCGTTACTCATCACATACAACAATATCAGAACCCGCCTGCGTAGCCGGTGTCACGTATCATTTTTTTCGATTTTAATGAAAGTTTTTTGCAGCCTTCAAACACGGAATCATCGTCATATCGAATTTTATGCGAAGGCATTGTAACGGTTGTCAAGTTTTCGCAGTTCTTAAAAGCGCCGGTTCCGATGGATTTTACGGAGTTCGGAATTTCAAGCGTTTCTATCTTCGATTTAGTAAACGCACCCGATTCAATCGTTTCCAATCCTTCCCATAAGGCTACCGACGATACATTGATGCCAGCAAAACACATAAAAAGGGATGGTCGTTTGAGTATTCGGCCATCGTATCGCTTCAAGTGCATTGCAATTTCCTAAGAAGCACATAAGATAGCTGCAATAGCGCGGAAAAAAGATTTTTTTTACCGTATCGGCAAAGGATGTATCTATATAGGTGATCGTGTCGGGAAAGATAACCGACGTAATCGGCGTTTTGACATTTTCGTTATCAAATCCGCATCCAACCGAAACAACGGGAAAATCCTCAATGCTGTCGGGGATGACGATATCACCGCCTTTTCCGACGTACTTTAGGATAACTACTCCCGTACCGTCTCCATTTAAGTCGTACTCAAAGTCCGAAACGGGAGAGACGCTCTGCGCCAATACCGGTATCAAACCGGTACCGCTGATCAAAACAGCAAGCAGTACCGCCATAGAAAAAGGTTTTTTGTTCATTTTTATAGCTCCTTATACAGTAGGTAATGATTCCGGTAAATCGCTATTACAGTACCGGCATTTAACGGCGGCTTTTTTTATATCTTCTCCGCAGTACGGGCAGGTTTTGTATTCATCAGGATGCGTATGTGCATTGTGTTCGGTATTTTCCGCTGCGGGTTGTGTAGGATGCGGCTCGGATAGGTTGCTGTTGCAGTAGCGGCACACGACGGCAATCTTTTTTATTTGTTCGCCACAGTAAGGGCAGATTTTTACATCGTTGTTCGGAGCGTTTTGAGTACCATCCGCTTGAGTTTGCGCGGCTTGTTTTGCCTGCTTCTCTTTTTGAATTGCTTTGTATCGCCATACGGCGCCGTCGGGGTTATCCGCCTGTAAAGAACATTTAGACACATATCCCGACTTTATCAGTTTCTCTTTAAGCCAGTCGTTGCCTTTTATGCCGTAATAAACCGACACACCGAGTAATCCCAGAGCCCTTCCCCAATTAGTTCCCACAACCCCTAACAAAGAAAGTATGGTGAGTGCTATTCCCGTTACGGCTTGCGGAGTTAAATCGTGATACAGTGCCCAAAAACCGTCTAACCAAAATGCCGGATGCGACCAGCCTTTTTTTACCGCCTTAATGTCTCCCGAAGGATGTTCATAAATGACAAATTCTTTCATCGGTATCTCCCGTTTAAAAATAAGCAAGACGACTTATCCGCCTGCCTGATATTCCGTATTCTCTACACATCCCGTTTACAGTACCGGCACTTAATGGCAATCTTTTTTATCTGCTCGCCGCAGTAGGGACAGGTTTTGTATTCGGCATCGGAGATTCCGCTATTTATACCGGCTGCTGTATGTCCACTGCCCTGATCGGACTGTACAGATGATTCTTCCGCTGTACCGATACTTGGTTCTGCAGCTGTCGGGGCATTTTTAAATTCCATAATGGCAATGCCCGCAGTATTGGCTTGCATAATGCCTGCAAATTGGTACCCTTCTTTTAACAGTTTTGTTTTGATCCATGTATTGCCGGTGGCTCCGCAAAAAAAAGCTAAGCACATTGCTACCATGACTAAATACAGAATTGGCGGGTCGTTTACTAGCGCTATAATATATATTAACCACCACGACGAACCGATAAAACCCATTATTATGTATCGCCTAGGCAGCTGTTCACGCAGCGCCCAAAAGCCTCCAACCCAAAATGCCCGATGTGACCAGCCTTTTTTTACCGCCTTAATGTCTCCCGAATCGGGGTGGACATACATAAAAAAATCTTGCATCGTTATCTCCTTATAAATAGTTTTTGCATATTTTATCGCTAATAGGAATCATATCTTCGCCCCCTGTTATACTTGACTGCATCATCGTATTCGATAATGAAATATTTTCCGTATGAGCCGATATCAAAGCCGTTCTTAATAGCTGCAAGTGCTTGATAAGCATCACACTCTTTTTTTGAATCCGACACATAGTTATTATAACTGTTCGCGTGAAAATTATTTGAAAACAATCCGCTGAACGGAATATTGGTAACGGCGGTTCCTTTGGCTGCGTGGGCACGATATTCCGGCCGATAGGTTATAAGAAGGGTAAATCCGTATTCCTGCGTGTATACCAATCTGTCTTTTGCATACTTTCCATCGTAGTCTATACCGAAGTGTTTATATAAAAAGGCGGATATGATGCAACCGAATATTACAACGCCGAATGCCGTAATGCGCCTACGCCGCTTTCGCTCTTCCTGTTCGGCATTTTTAGCCTTGGTATATGCGTTGATTTTATCGGGTGGAATAAACCCCGGATGCGAAATATTCCGTATCTGAGCCGGCTGCGTGTTTTGTGTTGCATGTTGCGCAGTTGTCTGTGCCGCTGCACTTCGGTGTTCCGGTTGTACCGGTGTTTCATTTTGTACTTCAACTTTTTCTACCGCCTCTGCTGTTTTTACAGTTTCTGCCGCAGTTTCAATTGGTGCAGCCGATTCTTCCTTGGGTAAGTCGCTATTACAGTACCTGCACAGCATGGCAATCTTTTTTATCTGCTCACCGCAGTAGGGGCAGATTTTGTATTCGGCACTTTGTTCCATCATTGTATCTCCTCTGTTATAAATCGTATCAAATAGGATTACCGGACTCTTTGACTCGCAAAAATATGTATACGAGTTCGACGATTTTTATATAATGGTGTTTGATCTGCTATTTATACAGATAATAAATAGTTGTTTTATACTGCCGCCATTTTGCAAAATATTCATTTATCACAACATACTCATAATCGACGGTTGCAATGAGCGCCACGCTGACATCGCAGCCGCGCTGTGTCATTAAAGCCTTTACGGAAGATGCCAAATCGGTATTGGGGTTATACACTTCTATATTGTCAAAATCGATAACGTACCCGAGTTGCTCAACCCAGCGAGGGACAATATTGTTGTATATGTCGGAAGCATCTCCGTCATGATATGTTATCGTATCGTACAGCCAGTAATGCAATTTATATCCTTGCACAATCGCATAACCGTCTTGTTCGCAGTATGAATCGGCAAACGTGTCCGATAGCCATGAATCAGCCTTTGCACCGTAAAAACGCCGACCATTCAGAGTTACTACTTCGGTATATGCCCAGTCATACATCGGTGATGCTTCTTGCGCAAAGCATAACGCTGTAATTACAATAAACAGTGCAATCATTATTCGATTTTTCATCTTTAATCTTTCCTCATATAACTTGAATTAACTGTTATCTTATCCCCTGCATCATCTTCTATTTTGACACAGATTATAAAGCCTTCTCTTATACCGGAATCAGGGGCGGTCGTATCTATTAAAATACTGTACACTTCATTTTTGGCGAGATAATATTCCTTAAGCGCTTCGCTAAACAGCCATATTATTTCTTTGGACAATTTCCGAGTATTGTGAACGCTATATCCTAGCCCGCGTGCTCCAGCTTGTAGCATATCCACCGTGCTATCAAGTAAATTACCATCCGTATCATCTCCGATGAAAGTGATTGAAGCTTCTCCGGAATATCCTGTTTCGTCGTCGTAATAGTATTTCCAGTTTTTAGCATGCGCCGTTCCGATGAAAGCAAGCAGACACATGCATGCGATAATCTTTTTCATAGCAACGCCTCCTTTATAGTAAAATTATTTGCCTCCTATCTCCGCTTATTTTGTAATTCACGGATTTTTTCGTTTAGCCCTTTCTGACCGGGAATTCTGATAGTCGGGCCTATTTTTACTGCAAAATTCTTACTGGTGGGATGGAACATTGATGCCCTCAGAAAGTATGCAGAAGCACTGTCAACAGGTATTTCGGAAGAAGTAATGAATGACCCTATGCCGAATGTCCCTATAACGGAAATGCTTATTCCGACACTGCGGGTAAAATAATATTTAAGGTCCAAATCGATCGGTACGGTAAAAGAAATAAAAGATGACTTGCCGAATATACTGACAGAAAGACCAATGCCGCCGGCAGGTGTAAGATAAAAATCTTTTACATTAAAAGTATAACCGATAAGAAGATATCCAGACAAAACCGACGAAAATGCCGCATACGGTTCTCCCCATTGCTTATGAAAAGGTTTCTTTAATGTTTCAACTATTTTGCTGCCTAGCGCCAAATCGGCACCTACCATATATGACCAGCGGATAGGGGGCTGCGCGACCTGCAACCAGTCTATACCGAACGTAAATTGGTTAGTTTTTCGTGAAGCATTGAGGCTATAGTAAGAATAATTATACCCTATGGAAGGAGTAAGCAGAAGGACGCTGTTATTTGTTAATAAATCCGGTGCGGGATATTCTTTTCGCATTTCACGATTAGGAAGATGTCCGTTTTTCACAACATAGTTAAACAGTTTCATATTAGCTGGGCTGACAAAACGACCTGCTTCACCGTATGCATTCCATTCATCGATATCCATGATTATATTATCAGGATGCGTATTGATCTGTTTTATAAAAAGCCCATTTTTAGAAAGCTCCCAACCGTGCATTGCAACAACATATACGGTTCCTTCGCCACTTTGCGGTTCAACATCAACGGCATGGCCGCGGATATTCAGTTGATTATATGCATGGTGCAAGGTGGGATTACCGACGAGCTTGCAATCAATGCGATAATACTTGCACAGCGCATAAAAAAGGAGAGCATAATCCTGACAGTCCACGAATTTATCGTAGTTCATATTGTTGGCGGTTTTAACTGTACGGAAATACTGCGCTGCTTGCGGATTATTTGTACCGGAGGGATTAGTGTACTCGAGCACTTCGGCAATATACGGAAGAATCTTATCTTCTATAATATTATGCTCTTTTATTGCTTTCGGCGTATCAATAAGAAAAGCACCGCGCCTATCTACTGTCATACAGGATATTGCTAAAAGGCAGTATATTACTGCAAGCACTGCCATCATCATCCAGCGCTTTAGTGTTTTCATAACGTTCTTCCTTATAGTTGCTTACTACCTATTTCTTAACCTTCCCGTTCGGAAATTCGGTTAATCAACAATCCACATACGAACGGATACCGAGTCTTAACTAAAACCACCTAAATCCCGATAGAAAAAAAGTATTTCCTACCAGGATTAGTTCATTAAAGGAGACAAAGCTTCTCGCAGTATTTTTCAGCCGTTATTTTTTATACGACTAACAATAAACATTTATTTCTTAGCCGCTTGACCTTTTCCTCCAAGTCTAAACGAGGGGCCTACTTTTAAATTGAAGATATTGGCACTTCCGACCGGCAGGCCTAAAAAAACGGAAGGAATCTCGTTAATCGAAACACCGATACCGATCATATTCGTAAAAAAAAGTATTCAAAACCAACATGAAAAGCCAAGCCTACCGTAATTGCTGTGGATACAGCTTTTGCCTCCGTAACTTCATAACCGAAGGTACCTACGGCAAGTCCGCCTGCTAAACGGAGATATGCATTGTCTTTTGCAAACTTAAACGTATATCCCGGCATTATCCGCGAATTCCATGCTAGCCCCTTACTCACGCTCAGACCTACAGAGTTACCATCAACCTTAGTTGTTACTTTTCCAAAATACTGAAAATCATTATCCATGCAAAGCGTAAAGCCCGAATCCGTCAGGTACGAAAAGTCAAAACCGACCCCAAAGGGAACCATAGACACAGAAGACTTTTCCCCTGTTGAGCCGGAATAATAGCTAAGTCCAAGTCCCGGCACCATAACAAATTCTGCAAACGCATGTGCAGAAACCAACGCAAGACAGAAAAGCATAATAGCAATTTTCTTCATTTAAAAAAAACTCCTTTTTGGTATTAACCATACCGTAAAAAATTATAGACAACCTCTATTCCTATTTTAGAGGTTGTCATTGTAACTGCAAAAATATGTTACGTTTCGACGTAAAATACCCTAGGCCTTTTTAAATTTAAATATGAGAGTATCCATTACATCATCCGATAGTGTAAGGATATTCCCTTCAATCTTGTATTTAAATTTTCTGTTGAAAGGCGTCCCCACGCCTTGAAACCTGGTCAATTTTATTATATCACCGTTTATTGTGTATTTACCGCTGTCCGATGTTTTGATTCCGTATGCAGTAACTGTGACTGTGGCATCCCCACCATTAAGCAGTAAGGTCATGTTACCGGTAGCATCCTCCTCCCACGTAATACCCTCGATACTTGATGCAGTATTTCCGCCTCCGGAGCCTCCGCTACCCCCTCCGGGAATAGCACCGCCTCCGGAGCCTCCGCTACCCCCTCCGGGAATAGCACCGCCTCCGGAACCTAAACCACCCCCTCCGGGAATGCCGCTCCCTCCGGCGGGAGCCCCCTGCCAGCACGCGGTAACCACGAATGCTGTACCGATAAGAGCCGCAAACAGCGCGGCTGTTAAACTAGGTTTTTTGCTTTTCATATAAAGCTCCTTTCAAAATACTTTCTTCCATATTACCTCAAAGTCAAGAGGAAAATTCAAGATAGGCAGGGCAAATATAACGGAAATACTTAAAGCAGACGTATTCTTTCTATATGAAATTTCGGAGGTGTAAGGGGAGCAGCAGTAAAGTTAGCGAGAAAGTTCGATTTCTTGACAATTATTACGTGTATTATTATATTTTATACGTAGGAGAAGGCTATGCAAAAAAAGCTGACACTTAATATCGATGATGAACTCATTAACTTCGCCCATACGTATTCCCGTCAAAACGGTTTATCCATTTCAAAGTTATTTGAACAATATTTAAGCAAATTAAAAACAAATAATCAAACACAGCCGCTCCAGTCAAAGGTGCAGGCTTTATACGGAATCTTTCATAACTCACCCATTCCGGATAAAAACGAATTAAGGCAAATATTCAATGAAAAAAGTACTCATTGATTTAAATATCATTCTTGATTTTTTAAACAAACGAAATTTTCATCAAGAAGCTGCGCGACTCATTAATATGTGCGCTGAAAGTGTATTAACGGGCTACATTTGTGCACATGAAGTTACAACATTATCATATTTCTTATTCAAAGAACAAAAAGATAAAAATAAAGTAGTAACTACTATTTCAACATTGTTTGATATTTTTCAGATTATTCCAATTGATGAAACAATACTGAAAGCTTCATTACTATCACCAATAACGGATTATCAAGACGCAGTAATCGAAGTCAGTGCCGTTAAATTCAATATTGATTATATACTTTCTCGTAATATCTCCAATTTTAAATTATCACGCATTCCGACATGCACACCTGAACAATTTTTTTTATTCGTACGGAGGGTTTAATACCCCGACGCTTGCGTCGTAACAAAGGGTATTAAAGCCGACTGCAACCACCTTATGAGAACAACAACCCCGACGCTTGCGTCGGGGTTGTTGATTGTGATGGGGAATGGATATGCCGGCATCGTCTATTTCCGAAATGCAACTTCCAAGTGCCTTTTTCCTTTTACACAATCCTTTAGATAATAATTAATTATATTCTGATACGGCATACCTGTTTCCTCTGCCATATTTTTAAAATAATTAATTACTTCGTCATCAAGACGGATGGTAATCTGTTTCTTTAATTTATCTGCATAGGGATTTTTGATTCCGTTTGAAAAATCATAATCGTCTCTCATATTAATTACCTCCGTATTGTTTTGATTCCTGCAAATTTGCTTTTACCGGATCCCATTCAAAAATTATTGAATCCATAATTATATTATAATTCCCCCTTTGCTTTCGTCAATATAAAAAGAGCTGTTCCATGATCTGCCGATTATCGATGTAATACCGTATGATAACTTCGGTAAAGGAAACTTGAAGCTACGGAAACAAAATTATCAAACTGCCGGACATCTTGTTTTTGCGCTGATGAGACTGTTTGTTCGCAATTAATTCTTAATTCTGCACCAAGGGAAAATGCTAAAAGATAGGCAAAAACGCTCATTTTGGGGCGTTTTTAGTACATATTTTTAACTTGTTATCTTACACTTTGTCTTACAAAAACATTGTGCTCTCTAACTGTCCTCATACTAAGCTATGCACGCGCTCTTGTCAAGTGTATTTTTATGTTTTTGGTATCTTTTTTGATGATTTTTATCGGTTTTTAGGCCTTTTTAGATGCTTTTTGCAAATTATTTGCATATATCTTACCTGTCAGGCGCATCCGGTGCCGTTCAATAGGGGAGAAACTTTGTATGTGTTAAGTCGTTCTATAGCAGTTTACGCTACAAGACGCTCAATATCGGCGACCGCTTGATACTTGAGTTTATCCATATCAGGGGTGTAGTGGTCGGTGTAACGGTGTACTTCTACTATGCTGTCATGCCGCGTCAGAAACCGGAGCTGCTCTTCCGAATATCCGGCCATGCGTAAAAAAGTCGCAAATGTATGCCGGTAACTGTGAATGGTTAACTTCGTTTTTTTTATACCGAGCTTAATCATCGTCTTGTTAAAATTCTTGTTGATACTTTCGTAACAGAGCGGGATATGGGCACTTTTTGCGGAGCTAAAAACAAACGCTGTCGGCATGTCTTTAAATGGGCTTTTTTCAATGTGCGCTAATAGCTTGGCAGCAAGATCCGCAGCGATTGGTACAATATCTCTTCGTTCCGTTTTCGTACTTTTAATTCGTTTCCCTGCTCTGCAATAGTTTTTATCAATCTTAAGTACATAGCCTTGCTCTGTTTTAGTAACATCCTGCATCTGGAGAGCTTGCAACTCCCCGATACGGCAGCCGGTTTTAAAAAGCAGTTCATTGATCAGTCTGTAAGTTTCAGAATGGAAAGGGTTGTCATTGGCATTAAAAAGCCGCTGTATCTCTTCTTTTGTGAAGATAGCTTTTTCTGCTTCTTTCTTGGCTTTCTTCCGTGTATTTTTTGAAACAGGGGTTATCTGCTGCGCAACGTCACGGGCAAGCAGATTGTTTCGATAGGCAAAATGCAGGGGTTGAATAAAAATATAGCTGATATTTTTCATGGTTTGCTCTTTGAGCTTACCGGCATTTCTAATCGCGCCGAGCGCAATGTCAATCTTTGCGCCGGTAATTTCAGTAAGCGGGCAAGAAGGAATATATGCGGCGTATTTTTTTAATACGCCGGTTGACTGGCGGAAGCGTTCGGGGTTCGGCGGGGTTTCGCCTTTGTTGATGCGCTCTTTTATATCAGGGCTTTCGTCATAGTTCCAATACAGCAAGAGATAGTCATAAAAGGTGAGGGTTGAAAGCCGATCTAATAACGGCTTAACCTCTTCCGGCGCATCTTCGTACTCTGCTGCTGATACGGAATATGGCCGCTGTGTGTTTTTACTACATTGGGTACCCTGCAACGCTTGAGCGATAGCATCTTGACAGGCTGACTGTACCAGTGTGGCTATGTCAGGATTAGGCGGCCGTTTTTCATGGGAAAGGGTTATCATTGAAACATTCTTAACCCATTCGGTGTATTCGGTTGCAATGCCGCTATCAAACTCCATCGCCCGCCGATAGGCTATAAGCGTCGCTTCGTTCAGGTCTTTTGTACCGGTGCTTTTGGCGGTACAATACCGCTTGTTGCTGTAGTCATACAGCTGCGTCTGATAAATACCGTTTCTTTTGTGCATACTCCACGGTTTACGCATAAGGGATACCTCCTAAAAGTAGACATCCCCTCCCAAACCGCATATCGGCATAAGGGGTGATATTCTTTATGGAACTATGGTATCTTTCACTTCTTTAACCGTTTTGAATGCGTTCCACATCCGCACCATCATGGTATTTTCTGCTAAATACTGTAAGCCCTGAAGCGTCAAGCTGATTTCCGATATGTCAATATCGATCTCGCCGTTTATATAATCATCAATTCTTACGCCGGTGATATAACCGGCATCGTTAAGCATTTTGATATAAGCGTTCCATCGATTTTCGGTAATTTTGAGCGCTTTGGGGCTAATTTCTTTTTCGGCGTCAAAATCTTCATAGTCAAGGCCTTTTTCAAGCCGGTTAAGAAGGGTATAAATTGTTTTAAATGCCTTTGTCATATTGGCATTGTAACACACAATCGTATTTTTTGCAGTGTTTTTCATAAAGACCTCCGCATAGTTATGTAAGTTCTTCGTCATACCCCTATAGTCAGGCTGGAGGCAAGAGAACCGGTGCTATAAGCGCAAAATAAGCCCTTGCGCTCCCGCCTTTCTCGCGCTATACTATCAAATGAGGTGCGTTGTATATCCCCTCTCTAAAAATTAGCATTATGACAAAAGAAGATACGTTGAAATTATTAGAAGACTTAAACAATAAAATCTCTCACATGACTGCTAAGGAAGTTCTGGCAAAAGCACAAGAAACTAATGCTTTGCAATATTTTTGCGATAATGATTCTTGCGAATGTATCGGCGAGGGCATACACTAAATAATACAAAGAGGTTGTTTATGGGACTATTCTTTAATTATAAAAAATACGCAGAAGCGCTCCCTATCGTTTTACCAAATATCGATCCTGATGATTACAGAAGATTATCAAAAAATCAGATTTTAGGAGCAATAAAACTCTATCTTATAAATAATATGAAGATTGTGCATGATTGCGCAGAAATCGTCAATAAAACTGAAAATATTGAAACATTCTTAAATCGCTATGATTTATTGCTAAAGGTGTTATATAATATTACTATAGTTGCTAAATGTCCTGTAAATTATCTAAGCGGTGATCTTCAAAAAGATTATGATAGGATTATAGAAAGAAGAAGTGCAACTGAAAAATCAGCATTAGATAGATATATAAACAAAGAGAAAGCAAGTGTCGAGTCTCTTGCTACAGAAAAAAGAAAAGCACAAAAACTTAGCCAATTATACGAAAAACTAACAATGCTCGCTCCCAATTTCACCCTAGAAAATCAAGAATATATAAAGTCTATGGCAAGCGAGATTAGTGAAGCAGTAATATCTGCTATATTAAAAAGTTTCGATTTAGATACATGGTTTTATTCAACATTTGATAAGGATGAGATTGAAATAATTTTAGAAACTTGCCCTTATTTTACGAACGAAATTACAGCTTTTAATTTCAACTCATCGGCTCTTTTACTTGCGTATTGTATACAATGTTTTACCAGCGAGCCTAATTATTCTATATGTAGAAAGTTTGCAAACAAGATAGATGATATCTTAAACATAAAGAAGCCTAAAGCTGAATCATTGCATTTCATTTATATGTTTCTTATTTCTTTTTTTTATAAATATCGAGAGCAAGACGATTGCCTAGATAAAGCAATAGAATATTGTAATAAACAAATAGCAATAGCCAAAAGAGCAAAAAAAGCGCTTGGAGATGTAGAACATCCGGGGTATAAACAGCTTGCTATTATCGAGAAAAAAATTAAAAATTGGTCTCGCGTTATCGAACTTTGCAATCAGGCGAAACAAGAAGGTTGGGCTGGCGATTGGGACAAACGCATCGCCGAAGCAGAAAAAAGCCTTGCAAAAAAAATAGACGCATAAGTTTTATCACGTTCACATATAAGGAGTTTGACCTATGAAAAAGATTGCTGTTTTATTGCTGCTGGTGTTAGCGCTGGCGGGGTGTGGGAAAAAAACAGCAACGTTTGTTGTTCATAATCACTCTGATTGGAGAGTAGTCGTATCTATCACAAATGTAAAAGAATTTGGTAAAAAAGTTGATAAATCGTTGTATACAATACTAAAACGTAACGATCCCTATAGTAGCTCTGCACATTCAAACAGAGTTGTTTTTGAAGTCTATGAGGGCAGTGTATGTGAATTGATTAGTGTAAACGGAGCTAAAATAAAAACACAGACAAGCAATATACTTGTTCTTGAGAATAGTCCGCCTATGAACGTGTTTGTCGTAAACGAAACAGGTAGAAATATACTTCTTAAAAATGATGCCTGTATAAGAAATAATTTAGAAGATTATTTTTATTGTGGAGATCGTGAAACAAGAGACCCTGTAACAAATAAGATCATAACGCTACCGCGGTATTATTATGTGCCTTTGTTCACCACTCAATCAATAACTACTCAAAATACAATCACAAATCCTGTTCCTATTCAGTTTTACGCTTGGCAATTATCGCAGATAACCGATATGTCCGATCAAAAAACGTCAGAAGCTATAAACCAACTTGCTACAGAAACTGTTAAAATAACTGATAATTGGAAACCGTTAAAAACCTATTGGAAAAAAACGGGTGATAAATTATATCTGTTTTTAACTAACTAATTTTTAAAAACTCCCCGTCTCTCCATACAATACCAGAGCCTTTCGGTTTTTGGTTTGGTATATTTTCAATAGTCATAACATAATTTGTCTGTTTCGCACCGATATAGGCGATGAAGTTTAGCATGTCATTTGTTTGCTGTGGAATATATACATCGTTTACATCTTTGCTCCAATAACCATTCTTTTTAAAATTCCAATATACAAGAACAGGTGCCACATCAGGCATATCAGGATAATTTTTATAATGTATTGTATGTATTTCGGCTGCATTGTCATAGAGAGTTAGGGTATATTTTACGGTTTTTAAATTTGCTTCTTCCCAAAAGGGAGAAGGTGCTAATCCTCTTGGATTAAAACATAAACACCACATTTTATTTTTTTCCGTCTTTGTTGTTTGTATTTTATTGAACGCCTTTCCGCCATAAGTACCAAGCACATTAAAAGTATTAAACCCGTTTCGTTCACAAAAAGATTTTACAGTTTCTGTTTCGCTGCAAAAGGGTCTGCCGGCACTCCAATAAGGCAGGTGTTTAAAAAATATATTATTACCCATCAATATACTGCCATCTGGTGCAATTCTGAATATTACATTGTTTTCGTTCTTTATCTTCAACCCATTATCTTTATCAAACCATGCTTCAAAATCCTGATCAGTTGTATCATCGCTATCGATGTGCAACTTTTGTACAATAAGATTTTCAATAAACGTCTTTTTTGCGGCTAATTCAAGGACGTTTATATAGTCTGCTTTAAGCTTCCCATTTACAAAAATATTATCGGACTTGAACTGTATCTGATCCGCCTCAAGGCTTATTTGACTTGCCAGCAAGGCGGCGCGGCGGGCGTCTTCCCAGAGCGGTTTTATCGCAGCTCCGGCATCCGGTTTAATACCGTAATAGTCGGTATCTTTTACCTTGGCGTATACGGCGTTGACTTTTTCTAGGGTGCTTGCTTTTATGAGTTTTTCGCGGGTTGCCTCGTCAATCATAACAGGGAGGTTGAGGGTTAATGCCATTTGTCCCGTTGCCCCGCCGCCTTTTACGAGGGCGTGGATTGCCCCTGCCTGCACGTTTAAAAGGGCGGTAAGCTCGCGGCGCATATCGTCGGCTTTTGCAAGGATTTCGTCTTTAGTAATACCGATAAAGGATTGTAAGCCCTCTTCCGTGTCCGATACCTTCAGTAGTATTTCGTCTTTGGTAATGCTCAATCCGTCTTTGGCGTTGCGGGCGTCCTCGTCCATCTTGTCAATTAAATTTTCAAGAGAGGTTCCATACCCGTTTAGTTGAAAGACATCGGAAAAAGTATCGCCGCGGGCTATTACATCAATCGCTGCTTGAGCGGCTTTTGCGGCCGCTTCAAGGGCTGCTTGCTTTACCGCCTGCTCGTTTACCTTTTTCAATTCGTCGCGGGTTACGTATCCTTTATCGGAAGGGTGCGGTTTAGGGTTTCCATCGGGGATATCGGTAATATTGCTTTTATACTCCGGCAGTTTCCCGTATTCGTAAAGAGCGGGGTTGTAGTCTTTTAAGGTTAAGCTATAGCCGTGGTCTGCCGGTTCTATGTTTACGATTTTCATCGTACGGGTAACCGCTTGAAAGCCGCCATCTGTATCGAGGATCCCAAAACTCAACACATCACCTGCGTGCGGAATACTATCGGCAGACTGCCGCACTTTTGAAACGACCTTGAGTGTGTCGGTTTTTCCGACGCCTGCAACTTCAACAGCACAAATACCATGCCCTTTGTTATCGATGCAATGAATAAGAACGCCGCACCGTTTCCCTTGCGGAAAATCGACGTATCCGTCAAGGGTGATTGTTTTTAATAAGCCGCCCCACCATTTAACCTCTTTAACGGTCGAATGAGAAAGACCGACGGGCAAGGCTCTATGCTGTACTTCAACGCGGCTAAAAAGCGGATAGTATGCGCCCTCTGCTCCAACCTTTACGACGACAGTACGGGGGTGCGCAGCCTCTTCCGCCATCTGCCGCCAGATGTATTTATACGCCATCTTATAATCGGTGATATACTTTAAAGCGGTTATGCTGATGGTGTCGGTTTCGGGGTTGTACTCTTTACCGCTTCGCATAAAAACGACGCTATCGGCGTCGTATCCTGCGTCGCGGTTTATGTAGGTAACTTTTTTACCGTCGGTTTTCCGTTTGAAGTCTTTGCTTGTCTGGATACTGATAATGTTTTCACTATTAAGAAGCGCAACCGAATAAGGCCGGCCGTTATCGATTGCCGCTTCAATCTTGCCGGTAAACTCGTTATAGACTAAGGCGGCGTTTCCGTTTTGGCAGAGGGTATCGATCGTGTTTTCCTTTTTCTCACCGCGGGTGATAACGCCATCGGCATAAAAACCTTCTTTTTCGCAATACTCATACCATGCGCCGAACGAAGCTAGATCAAGTTCCTCATCCTTGTACTGGCTCGGTTTATGGTGGGGGCTGGTAAGGATTTCAAGTACCCATGAAGCGAGGTTCCGTGTCGGCACTTTTGCATCGCTCCAGCGCTTTGCGTTTTTATCCCAGACGCGGACGAGGCCGGATTGAATAACGGAAAAGCTATCGAGCATATCGGCGGTGTTTTCATTCGCGACAACACGGATACCGATCCTTGTACACTTGTCGCGTTTATCGGCTTCTAACAGTTGAGCCGCGACTAATGCTGCTGCGCTTGACTTTTTCGCATCGTAGCAGGTGGTCTGCACGGCTAAAAGAATAACATTTTCTTGACTGTTACTCTTTGCCTTGGGGGTAACGCGCTTAACTCTTACGCTGATTTTCTTGCCATAACTTTGGGAAGCGGTAAAGGTTTGCGTTGCACAATAGCGCATCTGCTTTTTCGTGTTGTACTCGAATGTATTTGAGGCGGTGCCGTTCTGGATAAAGCCTGAATCAAAAGCGTTCCATGTCGGCTCCGCATCTTCGGGGTTGTTTGTCCATTCTGCCTGAAGTGTTACGCTTTGCGATTTCCACACATCCTCTTCAAACTTACGGAGGCCGTCAAAAAGAACAATAACCTCTACCGCCATAGGGTTTGATGCTAATTCCTGAACGACGCCCGCTTTCCATTCTTTTTCAATGCGCGCGTTCTCTTCCGCATCCTCCCCTGCGTGTTCGTGCGGTATCTGCTTATTTACGCTTACGCCGATAATCTTTTTATTAAAGGCATCGATGGCAAAATCTCCGGCTTGCCTAATTTCGATACGGTTGCGGCTATCATAATAGGTACCGGCATCAAAATGGAATACGCCGTTTTGCGGGGTTTCGGTGTCCCACGTTTTAACGGACGTGTTTTTCATTTGAAGCTTTTTAATAAGAATATCATTAAAGCCGCATTCTAAAACCAGATTTAAATACTGATCCTCTCCGCGCGCACCTTCAATAGTGTAATGCGGTGGGCATAAAAGGTAGGGAGTGAATAACGATTCGCCGATGGTGTACGGGAAATACTGACCGGTTGCGGCTCTATTTTGTGCGCCTTTAACAAAAGGGAGACGCTCTATAGCGTTCTTTGCTTTTGCATTTTTCTGTGCTTTCTGCAATGCCTCAAGCTGCTCCCGCTGCTGGTACAGTTTAACACCGACAGCGACACCGGCTGCAATACCGGCAACGGCAAGCACGACAGAAACTGCAATCAGAGCTGAAACGGGATCTTTGGGCAGTTTTCTGATAAAGATAATGTCATCATCCTGCGCTTCATAATCGCATGGAATCGCCTTGCCTGCTTTCAAAATTATCGCGTGTTCCCAATCGATATTGTTAAGCACATCTTTTAAAACGCCGCTTGCTTCATACGTTGTTACGTCCTGCCCGATGCTATTATAAACGTGTATCAATGCCATAAATGCCCCTTATTTTAAAAGTCCCGATACGATTAACCCGACAGCCGAGCCGCGTCATGTGAATAAATTCGGTTTCGTTTAAACAGACGCCGAGATGTAAATCTGTCCCCGATTCCGTGTGTGTTTCCATCTCTAAAAGCGCGCCCTCTTTTGGCGTGTCGATTTTATGCACGTTAAGCGTCGGCGCATAAAGATGGCTTAAATGTACGCTGTGATCTTCATAGTACACGTCGTCTAAGCGGTACCCCGCGCGGCGGGCGACTTCGATACAAAGACCGTAACAGTCATACCCTGATTTATCCCTCCCGTGGTCTTTATACGATGCGCCGATTAAATCGTTTACTTCTATCATACTGATATAGTCATTCTCTTACGCGTTTCCGCGGTTATTGTCGGCGTCAAATATAAACGGCGGGAAATTCATTTCAAGCCTATCATCATTGGCAAAGGAAATAACAACCTTCAAACCGTTGTCGGTGGTAACGGTACCGTATTGATGGTGAAAATAACGGATCGGCGTTATGTCCCCTGCGGCGTCAAGAACGCCGATAACATCAACGGTGAATAGCTCATCGCTTGCCTCTACCATATCGAGGGCGCACGTTTTAACGCCGGTAATTTCAAGGGTTCCGTTCTGGAGAACTCCGCCGACTGTTTTAGGGCGGGTATATTTAAAGGCGGAAGCTTCATACGTTACACCGTGATAGGTTACGTCTTCATTATTATTGATATAGTGCGCCGTCCCGACGTTCGGATGGTGGATTGTAATTAAATACGGCAGGGCATACGCACCGCCTTGCGACAGCGATTGAAAAAGTTCAGCCTTTGTCATACTTCTATCCATTCCATCGATATTGTTTTATACGCTTGCCCCTCAATCGTCGGTGGGCTATCCATCCGGTATACTGTTTGTACTCCCGATCCTTCGAGGTTCGGGGCGCTAAAGGGCTGCCCGTTACCGCCGAGGGTTTTGGTGTACCATTCGTCAAAAATTTGAGCCTGCGCGCGTGTTACGGAGCAGGATACGGCATACTTGCGCTTTACCACCGTATTTTTTTGCCATGCGACGACGCGCCCGGAATCATATTGCTGCTTTACGGCATTATCGACGTATCCGGTTTGAACGCCGTATAGTTTCGTAATGGAAAAGGGAAAGGTTATCATTGAATATTTACCCCCGCGTTTCGTCCTTGCATACCGGCAAAGCCTTTATCATACGTGCCGTCTGCAAAGCCTTTATTGATATGCTTATCGATAATTTCTATAAACACTTCGCCATTACGCTCTTGAGCATACGCGCTGACACGGTTTGACTGCGTATTGTTGACGGTGATAGGGAAAGAGGGCTTATATTGTGCATCTCCGTTCAGCATTGCCCATAATCGTTTCTGCTGCGGAAAGTTGGTAACTATCTCGCCTGAATCAAGATTTGCGTTGATATTATCTCCGTAATAGCTGGAGCCTCCCACTATACCGCCGTGTGCAAAATTCGGAGGTATCGGCTTACTTGCGACGATAGAAGCAATTTGTACCGCGCCGGCCGCTGCAACAATCGGAGCGGTGGCAAGCCCGATAGGAAAGCCGAGCGCAATGGTTTTACTTACCCCCTCGGCAATATTTGCGACGGCGGCAAGCATAGAAGCCGTCCATTGAAACATCTTAACTTTGTATTCTTCTTGCGCCGCTTTCTTTTTTATCTCTTTCATTTTCGCGGTGTACTCGGTTTCTGACATTTCGCCTTTTTCGTACTTTTCGTCGAGGGCGGCAAGTTCTAACTTTTGCTCATTCTGAATGGATTCAAGCATCAGCTTTGCGGCATCTTGCGCAACCTGTAGCGCCTGCTGCGTGTACTGATTGACTTGCTCCATAACGGTGCGGGCGCGCTCTATTTTTGCTTGCGCATATTTTTCGTCTATCTCGTCCTTGGCTTTTTCCTTTTCCTCTTTGCTTAAAACCTCGCTTGCATCGATTGCTTCTTTCAATTTTAGCCGCTGCTCTTGCTGTGCTTTATACTCATCAAACTCACTTTTTCTTATCCCAGCGATTGTCCGTATCTTTTCTTTTTCAAGGGCAATCTCTTTTTCTTTCAGCTGCTCTAATAGCTGTTCCTTCGTATATTTTGTATCGTTTCCTTCTTGCGCTTTTTCGATTGTTGCGTCATCTAAGCCCTTTATTTTATCTCGCAGGGTTTTATACTGCGCAAGCTGCTCGTCGAACCCCTCTAGCGGCGTCGGTGCTATTTTTATATCTTTGATGGTGTTCATTACCGCATGGGTTGTTTCAATCGCAGCCTTTAATTTTTCCTCTGCATCCGTTTGTGCATCAACAGCAGCCTTCGCCTTTTTTACCTGCTCTAATCGCTTTTGTGCAACAGGATAACCCTCTTTGATTTTCCCTTCCGTGTTCGTGAGTAAGTCGATATAAGATTTCAGATAGACATTGAAAAGGTCTTGCGCCTTGACGTTTTCACCCTTTGCCGCTGCTTCAAGCTCAAGGGCTTTAATGTTGTTTTCAAGCTGCTTATTGCTTGCCTCTGCGTAATCGTCGGCGGTCTTTTGTGCTTTCGCTTGATCTTCTGCTGTTTTTGCCGCGGCGTTTTCGGTCGCAATTCTATCTTTTTCGACTTTTTCTTTTTGTGCTAAAAGTGCCGTCGATTTTTCTAAAAGTTCTTGTTCTTTTTCTCCCAACTTCCCTGTAAGCTCTATTTTTAACTGTAGCTGCTCGATTATTTTTTCAAGCTCCTCAATAGAAGAATCTTCAAGCCTTTTTGTAGGCGTTGCTTTTTTATACCATTTTTCAACCGCTTTATATGCCGCCGCTCCGCTGTCAAGCGCATCATTGGGATCGGGTTTGTACATATCCCGCTTCCGTTGCTTTTCTGCTTCCTTTATAGGATCATAATCCATCCGCTCAAGCATATTATGCAAAAAAGCATCGTTATCAGTATTGATAAAGTCAAGCCGTTTTTTTAGCCATTTCATTGCGGCGGCGCCTTTTTCATAAAACCCTTTCCAGAAACGATCCCATAAATCAACGGCTGGAGCAATAAGGGCGCCGACCATCTCTTTAAAATCTCCCTTCGCCCCTTCTGCCTGTACCTTTACATCTGCAAGGTTTTCAGCTAATCCTTTATATTTTTCTGCAACGACTTTGACCGCCTCTCCGTTTTTTAACTGCTCTTCGGTAAGCCCTTTTAATCCGGTTATCTGCTTGCCCAAAAGCCCCGCCGATCCTGAATAGGTTGCGTTTAAGGTTTGAACCGCGCTTTGTATGTCCGTGCCGGTTCCTGCCGCGTAATCGGCGGCCGCTTTCATAATGTCGCGGATTTGCGATTCGGTACGCCCTGCGGCGGCAAGCTGCGCCATCAGTTTAATGCTTGCCTCGTCTCCGATTTCGCTCACCGATTGTAATTCACTTGCGAATGCTTTTAATCCTGCGACTGCTTGCCCGTCTAAATACGGGTTGTTCCGTGCTGCAACCTCAAGGGCTTTCTCTGCCTTTTCCTGTACCTTGTATGCGTCGGTACATTCCCGCATTACCTCGCCGATTTTCTTTGTTGCGGCGATTGCCCCGACGGCCGCGGCAACGTAGAGACCGTTAGAGGAGGCGGCGTTACTGATTTTATTAGCGAAACCGGAGGCGGTGCTTGACGCTTCCTGCATAACGGTATCAAGTTTTTTAAAGTTTCCCGCCGTTTTTTTTGTTGTCTTTTCCGCTTCTTTTTCAATCTTATTTATTTCTTGATTGATCTTTTTAACGCCTTTTTCAACACCTTCGGTAGTGAGCTTCCCATCAATCTCAACGCTTCCATCGGGCATTATTTTTTTCTCCTCTTTTTCTGCAAGCCGTTCAGCCTCGCTTCAAACTCGGCAAGGGCGGCATCTTCGGCATTATCCTTTACTTCAATTTCCCATGCGTCGTGGAGCTTTTGCATTGCGCGGGTGTATTCGTCCTTTTTACCGCTCGTGTTTTCCCAGAGCCTAAAACCGATAACATCATTTAACTTGGTGTCCCGTAAGCCTGCTAACAGTGCGCTAAACTGGTGCCAATGGAGAGGCTCGGTACTTAAATCAATATGATACTGCTGCATAAAGGCGGCATAAATTAAATCGGCGTCAAGGGTGTAGTCGAGTACCGGCGCGCCTGCATCCTCGCGCTTACTCTTGCGGGGTAAAGTGTGCGGCGGGTTCATAAAAGCAACAAGCGCCTTTACGCCCGCTATTTTATCGGGGGGTAACTCTTGAATAAACATAAAATCGCAGTCGTTCGGCTTCATGCCTTTCTCATTGAGCACCTGTTCCAAACGGATAAAATAGCGGAAATCGGTATGAATGCGGTAAAAGGCCCCCGAAACTTCTATCGCTTCGGGGAGCTTTGCTTTAGTTAAATCGATCACTGAACGCCCTTAACTTGCGGGGGTAAACGTATCGCCTGTCCACTCCCCCTTGATAAATTCGGGCTTGCCGCTTGCAAAGGAAAGAGCGCCGATAACGATTTTATTGAACGAAAGGTCAAAATTGATGCTTTCGTCTACCGTATCCATCTGGCTGATTTTTACCAAGGCGTCAACCTTCCATGCCTTGTAAACATCGTCGCTGCCGTTTTTCCCTTTCTCTTGGTAAAAAGCGACCATTACATCGCGGTGTGCATTTTCACCCGTCGGCAACTTAAAGAGCATACCGAAAAACTCTTCATAGTCATCGGAGTTTTTCCACATGGTGAGACTCTGTGCAAGGCTCGGCTGATATCCGGTGATCTCCTCTTCCGGTATATCACTTGAAATGTAATCGTAGGTTTTTACCTGCGGATTGGTCGAAAGGGTGAACGTTTTTGATTTTTCAATACGCCGCCAATCGGGTGCGCTGTCGGTTCCTACGTTGACAAACGGCACGACGTGCGTTTTACGTACTAGTTTCTTTTTTGCCATAGTCTTTCTCTTCCTCCTCTTTGGCATTATTCTTCCAGATAACTACAGGCAATCGCTGCGCTGTAGGTGGTAAAGTCTTTATCATCCTTGCCGATAAATTGCGGCAGGGTGAGCGCTTCGCATGTAATGTCTACATCTTCCCCTTCTATCTCCACTCCGTCTAAGGCGCTGGTAATGGTATAAGCATACTCGCGGGCTTTCTCGGCATCTTTACAGCGGATATAGTAGGTAAGGTTCCATCTTACGAAGCGTGAGCCGTCGGTATAGCGTTGCTGTGCTGCGGGGGCTGGATCGTGCCGGAGCGCTGCCCCGTCTTTGTCGGCGTAAGGAATAAGGTCGTTATAGACGGTAAAAGGAATGAGCCCTTTTTTTTCAACCCACTGATTAACCCGTTCAGCTATTTTTAAGCATTTCATTCACAAACCTCACCCATTTTGAATGCCATCGTGCCTTTGCCGCCTCGAACCATTTCGCGCACGCGTTCGGGTTGCGCTGCTTGCTGTGGTCGAATTTCTCCCCATAATACTGTGCCCGTGCATACGGTGTCTGCCAGATTAATAGCCCGCTTCCCATCGTTGTATTGATGATAGCCGACTTTTGCAGGACGCTTGTTTCAAGCGGGCAAAAGTAGTTACTGTCTTTGACAACAAGGTAATCAAGGTAGCCTTGCACACTTTCAATGCGTTGTACGACATTCGCTTTTATGATTTTGCCGTCTTGGTCAAGCCGCTTTACTTTAAATTCGATCGTCATACAAGCGACACTTCCCAATGATGCACCAGCGAACCGCTTCCAGCGGTGTAGCATGGAGTTACAGCGCGGACGGTGTATTGTTGTCCTTGCCAAAATACCGCGCTGTCGGTTTTGGGTATAAACCCGCGCGGGGCGCTGTTTTCCCCGTCGATAAAAAGAAGTAATTTATCATCCTTTTCTTTACCGACGGCTCCGCGCCTTACGCTGTATGCCGGCACTATCCGCACGTGTTCGAGTAAGATACTTTCCGCATACTCCGCGCCGCCGTCGCGGTTTAACCCGCTTACCTCTTTCACGGTGCAGGAATGGATTAAAAGGTGTCTACCGATCATCGCATTATCCCCTATCGCACTCCGCCGGTGATATGGCAAAAGAGTTTAAGCCATTCGTACTTTTTCGCCTCAAGGCTCTTTTTTGTGCCGCTCCACGAATAGCCGCCGATGCTTTCGCTCGTCGTTACGGTGTCATTGCCGCCCGCCTGATAATCTATTTCAATCATCATACAGATAGCCTTTACGATGCCGTCCGCTTCGCGCTCTACAATAAGACCGTCGTCATACAACCCTTTGACAAAGAGAACGTTTTTTAGGCGGTATGTGTTAAACTCCGCCGCTGATGGGATAACCGCTCGCCCTAATTCGTCCGAGTAAAAATCGTAGGTTACTTTATCAAAGGGAGTCATTGATTGCTTATTCCTTTTTCCCGCCCTTTTTGACGGGATCGTCTTTCGGTTCCGGCGGTGTCGGTGTTCCGGTTCCGTCGTCTTTTGGCTCCGGCGGTGTCGGCGGTTCCGGCGGTGTCGGTGTTCCGCCCTGCTTCGTTACCTTCTGCTTCGCGCCCTCTTCGGGGATATATCCTACTGTACGCATTCTTATTGCCTCCTTTTAAATCTTTTAATAGGGCGAATGAGCGGACGGTTTACCGCCCGCCTCTTTTCCATTACGCTGCCGTATGCAGGTAGATACCGTTCTTCTTGTTTTCGTACACGTCGGCAATACCGTACGAGCGGTAATTGAACGCCCAGCCGTCGGCAAGCTGATTTTCTTCCGGTCTGAAAATGCTTACAACGACATGCTTTGAAAACTGGATAAGGGCGCTTTTATGAATGATCATAAAGTTGACATCCTTCGCGCTGGTATTTTTCTTATACCCGCCTTTTTCCTCTCCGCTGCCCTTGCCGTTCAGCTGGTCAATAGCAGTGTAGAACCGCGCTTGCGGAACTTTGATAATGCGTTTTTCAAATGTCGCTAAAAGCTCTCTTGACTTGGTGGTGTCAAGCGAATGAATAGCGTTAAAATGCGCGGGGGTAAGGAAAAGGTAGCGCCCTTCCTCCGGCACTTCCGCATCATCGAGCGTACCGATCGCCGCGGTAATCGCTTGCATGACAGCTGCTCCATCAGCAAGGGCGGCGGCTTTCTTTGTTCCTGCCTTCAGTGCGTATTTAGCAAACCGGTACGCATCGAGTTCAGGGGTAACCTTGGTACGGATAAACTCGGCGGCAAGGCGGCCGAATGCAACCCCTGCCGTTTCCTCGTTATCCATTGCGTCAACGGTAAAACGCCGCCCGCGGTCAAAGTCGCATTTGACCGTTTCGTTTTTAAGGTCAACACCGCCGGAGACATACCCATCATTACGGCTATAGTCGCCCAGTCCGTCCATATCCAGCTTCGGAATGACAAACTCTCCGGCGTTTGCCCCTTGCGTTATGAGCGCGGGGTTTGTTTCCAATACGGCCGTTTTGGACGAAAGTTTGTACACATCGTCAAGTTGATCGATGTACTTCTTAAAGGTTAAAATAGTATTAGCCATGTTCTTTTCTTCTCCTTATTGAGGCTAGTCTTTTTCAGGCGGTAAGCCCATTACCGCCCGTGCTGCCGCCCGCTCATCGGCTGCGTGCGAGCCGCCTTTCATGCTGCCTTGTACCGGTGGTGCGGGAGCGGTATCGTCGGCAAGGATGTTTTTTTGATCCTTCGTAAGGGCGGCAAATAAATCATCAAGCGATTTGCCCTTCGCCTCTTCACTGCCGAGCTGCTCGGTGAGCTTTGCCGCAAGAGCGTCGCGGGTAATATCATTGACAAACTTTTTGCTGCTTAAAAAATCCTTTACTTGCGCGGAGCGTTCAAGGCTTGCGATCTTTGCTGCCGCTTCCTTTTTTGCCGTCTCCGCTTCCGCTTTGTATTTTTCAACATCGGATTTCGTCTGATCGTAGTCTTTGAAACCTTCAATCGTTTTATTCGCGCTTTCAAGCTGCGCCTTAGTGGCCTTAGCCTCTTCTTGAGCGGCGAGCGTCTTTTGCTTTTCGCGCTCTATGTCCTTGCCGTTCTCTGCCATAATCTGATCGATAACGGCGGCTTCAAGGTTAAGCCCTTCTAAAAATTCTCGCTTCATACATCTCCTCTTTTGTGTTCTTCACGTTACGCATCGTTTTACGGCGTTGCCCGCCGATTGTGAGTGCTGATCTTTTTATTACGCGCCTAGCAGCATCTGCGCATTACACCTTTATAGTCAGATTGCCGGTGTGTTTTTACGGTAAAAACGGAAAAAATCTTTTTAATTTTACGATTGCAAAAACGATAGCTCCAACAAGAGCCGTTGAAAGCATTATAACGGTAACCGTAAGCCGGTGTGTTTTTCGCCTTTGTTTATCTATCACCGTTTGCATCTCCGCTATCTGTCTTGCTGCCTCTTTTTCGTATGCGCTGTAGGATGCTCGCAAATTCTTCAAGGCGTCCCTCTCCGCCTGTAATTGACTGTTCAAGTTTTTCGCTTTGCTCTCGGCTTTCTGTAAGCTCGCCGCTAAGGTTTTCGCTTTGCTCTCTTGCGCCCTCAATCGCTCCGCTAAGCCGCTCGCTTGAGACTGCAGATCCAGTTTGCTTATCTGTAAGCTCTGCGATATGCTCTCTAACTGCGTCAGCTCCGTCTCCGTTACCGTATACTGCCGCTCTTGTGCAGCAACTGGAAAGAGTAAACAGCAAAAAACAGATACTACAAACAATAAAAATCTTCTTTTCATACATTAACTACTCCTTTTGATTTATCGTATTTTTTATACACAGCCATCGCTCTGTATTCTCGAAAATCTTACACAGCTGCTCCGACAAGCCGAAACGTTGCTTGTTGATTTCGATAGATTTTAAAACATCGCCGTCATTATGCCGTTCACTCGCAGCTTTCCAATCAAAAAACATTTTAACTAAATCGGCAAGCGTAAAGTCATCTATTCCATTTTCATAATGCTCAGGGTGATGACTGTTATGAGAATAATGGTGATCAAGGGCAGGTTTCAATTCTGCCAATGCTTGTTTATACTCTTCGCTACCATATGTTAAAGTTTTTAACCGCGGTGTCATTTTATCAAAAAACATTTTTTCCGGTTCATGCAATTTCGATTCATCGTGTGTTACAGCCCTGTTTATCAGCTCTTGCAAGAACTGCAAAAGTAAGGCATTAACACGCTTTATGTGTAGCAATGTGTCTTTAGCAGAATCGTATTGCTGCTCATTCATCAACCGCTCCTTGGTGATTTTCATTTGTACCTATCCCTTCATAAGCTCAAAATGTGGGTTATCCCATCCTTTTCCCCAGACCTGTCCGTATCCGCCTGCACACCAGTCAAGCCCGCATGCTTCACCAATAGCGCCGATTTCTTTCCATACCTGTTCCGGTGCATTCCACCAGACGCGCCCGTCTTTTACCGGCGCAATATCAACGGCATTGCCGCCAAAATGTCTTGACTGCGTCGTCTTTGTTACAATGCGTTTATTCTCGGCTTCCGTTAAAAGGTACAACCCTGCTTTTTTACGCAAGGCGTTTACCTCTTCAAGCGGCTTGCGCCCTTGCGCGTAATAGGCCGTCTGCGTATCGACCGTACGATCTGTTTCAAGGACGATTACCTCTATACCGCGCTTTTTCAGTTCTGTTAAAAAAGCGCGTGTCCTCTTCGCAAGTTCTGGCTTGAGCCGGTCAATATCCCGTATCACTCCCATCGTTAAACCTCCTCAATTTTTTTAGCTTCCAGTTCATGGAGCACTTCAAGCAGCGCATCCGCCTGCTTTATTTTCTTTTCTCGCTTTTCTTTGCAAAATTCAACACGGATAGCATCTCCCAGTTTTCCAAAAAGCGGCTGGTAGGACTCATACATCATCACCTTGCTCTTTACCTCACGTAAATAAATCGCTGCTGCCCTGCGGGTGAACTCTTTTGCTATTGCGTATGTTTTGCTCTTTTCTATCGGTTCAGGCGGGTGCGCGGTGCATCGTCCCGCGTTGTGTATTTCGCGCTGTAGGTGGCTATAGAGTTCCTCGTTCAGTTGTTCGATATAGCCGTTAACCGTCTGAACGGTTAAATCTTCAAATCCGTTTTTGTACAACCGTTTATTAAGGATCGCCTCTGCTCGGTACATACAACAGGAAAGGCGGCTGATGCCGGTTAATAAATACGATATGTCCGGCAATATATCTTCTGCTCGTTCTTTACGGAGTAGCTCTATCCGCTCGCAGGCGTCTTTCATGAGATACATAAGCCCGATGGTGTCTACGGTCTGTTTTTTACCGGCAATCGGAACTTCTAATGTTTGCCCAAAAAGGGTATATTTCCCGCCCTTTTTTATCATTAGAATAAAAGCCAATATGATAACGCCGATGACGATTAGCTCTTTATGCTGGAGTGCCTCTATACTCATGGTTTATTCTGCCTTCGGATAGCGCTGTTTTATTTCTGCTATCTTTGCAAGCCACACGGCTTTGTCTATGTCTCCGCGCATTACCTGCATACCCAGCGGATCCGCTTCTTGTCGATAGGCGGCTTGCCTTAGATTGTCGATGTAAAGATTGTATTCTTCTTTTGACAGCTTACCTTCATCGTAAAGTTCTTTTTTTGATTTTTTTACAATATAATCACCTTCAATTTTTTCATCGGCCTTGAGCTGAATAAGACCGGCGGAAACCTTTTCGGCGTCCGTCATATCGACAAAATCCGTACCGGCTTCATTGAGCTTTTTCCCTTCCGGCACCGGTACGAGCCCTTCTTTAACCAGCTGCGCAAGCGGCTTTTTAATGCCTGTCTGTAAGTCAGTGTACAGACGGACATCATCGCCGATATTGGCCGCACAATTTTCGACGATCCGATACTCAATTGCAGGGTTGTTCTTTTCCGGTATTGCCCCGCAATAGTGTCCCGTAATGATATTGCTTTTGATTTCGATGTATTCCATAACTTCTTACCCCTCTATTTTCTCTAGTTTCCAAATGATAAAGGTTCTATTACGCGTCCGGTTTTCTTCGGCAGTCGGAACGATCCGACTGGCATCAAAGCAAGTAGATTCTGTGGTATATTCCTGCGCGGAAGTTTGCCACGCTTCAACATTCTTAGGCGAAGGGCTTTCTATATAAAAAGGCCCGCCCCGAAGGATTTACACCTCCTTCAATCCCTACAAGCCCTTTAATATTCCTTATTGCATCCCCCCTGTTCATCCCCGTTAAATGGATTAGCATCTTTCCCTTTAGCCCGGAAGAAACAGCCGTCATAGTTTACCTCTGCCCAGCGGTACCCCTTGAAGGAGAAAACCGTCTCGGGTTTCGGCATCCACGGCCACTGAATATACCCATTTTGAAAGATTTTGATTAACAAATCATTGATATAGCGCTTCGCATCGGCAAGCATATCCATATCGCCCTGCGCCCTTGCTTGTGTTTCTGCTTGCACATTCTGATCTGCGTATTTTTTAGCGGCCTGCAATGTATTGGTATCGCCGGTATCAATGCGCTGCTTGACCGCCCCAATCGCATCATCGGTATACTGATTCGCTGATGCGACCGATTGGCTTATATGCTGTTTTACCTCTTCAGTAAGTGCGACATTACCCGTTTCGCCTTTCAAGTTTTTAAAAATAAAGCTGACATTTTTTTTAGCGCCCGCATCCGTTTCGACTATTTCTACGCTCGGCGTTCCAACATTACTATCAACACTTGCCCGTATCTCGTTTATGCCTTCACAGCCAGATCCCACCTTTCCGTTTTTTACTACGAATTGCTGTTGCGTATGATTGGTAAGCGTTACCGTAAAGACATTATCTCCGCCGGATTCGTCGCTTACCTTTGTCTGTTCGATACTCTGGATAAATACACCCGTCGGGTATATCGTTGGTATAAGATTTCCGTATTGCATAGCCTACCCCGCAAAACAAACGTTGATTATCTTGTCAGCCTCAAGGCATGTAACTCGTACCCCTGTTACTGTGCTGGCAATGGTAACGTTTGTATTCTCTGTATATTCGGTATGCGTTTCGTCCGGCGGATCCCAGTAGCCGCCAGTTCCGTCTTGTCCAATATTCCAAGGGCTGCTATAAGTTGTTTCAATGGTAAAACGGGCATGTCCTTCAGGGATGTGAACCGAAACAGTAACCATCGAAACTCTATCAGGAGGTGTTGAAAAAAGCCCTTGTCCTGCTGCAATATTTTCATCTACATTCCATTTACTCGCTCCAATATTGCCCCGCGGAATTCCTTTTATATATTTCATTCGGCGTCCCCCTCATTCTCGCTTTCAAGCGTTTCACTAGGCAGCGTATCGTTATCTTCTGCCTGCTTACTTAATAAGAGTTTTGGAAAAAGAGATACCTTTTCATCTTTTACAAAATGCGCAATAAGTGCCGCATATAAATCATCTGTGATTATTCTCATACCCTTATAGTTAGGCTGAAATGAAAAAACCCGCAAAAAGATGCGGGTTTTTGAAAGAAAAGTGTATTTTTTTTGTTATAAATATTTAAAGTTGTTTTTGAGCTTTGCTATTTTGTCCGTCGACGGTGGTATACATAGCCATGTTTTTTCATTGCCTCTTCCCATTCTTTTTCGTAGCGCTCTCTATCTTCCTGTGTTTCTTCTATCATGTTTCCCATTGTTGAGATATGTCCGGTTGTTTTCCCCGTCCGTGTGTCGTATGTTTCAATGTCGCCGTCTCTTGAATATCTTATGCCTATATGATTTTCTTTACTCATTCACTGCCTCCTAATAAAATTAGTTTTGTACGGTTTAGTATAACCATGTAGTCAGCACGGAACGGGCTTGGGACTGCACGTATTACGTCGTATCCCATAAGCGAGGCAAGAACGCCCTTATCACGATTCCGCCAGCCGTTACTGATGATTTTATCGTTTATTTCTCTTGTTGAATAGCCTTGAGCCTTTAGCTCTTGCGTATATCGGTAAATAAATTCATTTACGACATTCGCTTCATCAATGATCCTTGCACTCGGATCTATTGTCAGTGTTTCGGTCATGGTGTAATGCTCTCCGCGCTGGATCGCTCCGAGATTTTGATAATGCGTCATCTCATCAATCACACGGCGTAAGTCTTTACCTTTCGTATAATCCGCTGCTGCATACATTCCTTTCCCGTGGGCTCTGCCGCCTGTTCTACAGTCGACATAAAAATCGCCGCTTCGCAGCATATTGATATACTCATCAAGTTTGTCTTTGCTCGGTGCGGTGTATGTCCGTTGCGCTATAAAGGTGTCATCTTTTACTGCCTTTAGAAATTCGGTTTTGTTAAGTACGGTTGGCTTGCCGTCAAATCCTTGCGCTTTTAATACCTCGTTTATATCTTTGAGGTCTCGTTTAACAAATAGCTTCCCTGCTAAATCCGTTCCTTCTACCGGCCGCGTTTTTTGTAGGGCTGTCATTGTTTGCGTATGTTGTGCTTTTGTAACAAGATTATCTAGGTTGCTACTTGCAGCATAGAATGTATCAGCCGTGGCGTTCATGTCCGCTATCTTTTGTACAACTGCTTGATTGACCGGTTGGGATTGTGTAAATACGTGCCCTACTTGCGGCTTCAGCGCTTTCGGCTGTTTTTCTCCGTTCGGCATTCCGATATACTCTCTCGCCCTGTCGCGTCTAATACCGGTTTGCTCGGTAAAGTCTCGCGCCTTTGCCTGCCATTCGCCGATTTTACGGCGGGCGGCGGTGTTATCAATTCCCATTGCATCCTGTGTTGCCGCTTCTTTTTTGTAGTGCCGTATTGTCCGTTCAATATGCCGTAATTGCTGTTCCCCTTCATAGCGGCTGTAGCTTTTGCCGTTGTAGTCTACCGTCTCCTTGCTCATTTCGTCTAAATCGTCTTGGCTGTAGTGTTTTTCCATCCCTTCAAAATACGGATAAAAGGAATGTCGGCAGTTGATACCGCAAATACCATCGGCTTCACCGTAACCGCATACACTAAACGGCGGGTATTTTTCGCTTTTGCCGCTTACGCTGTATACCTTACCCTGCCATTCTTCATGTTCAGGTCTTGCTCCTATATGCGCGGTAACCTCTACTAAATCGCAGTCGAGCGCTTCGCAGTTATTCATCGTTTGCCGTGAAGCGGTTTGATTAACGCCGGTTAGGATATTCATACGAACGGCGCTTTCAAGGCTGCGTCTTACGGGCTTGGCATTGTTCGTATAGGTTATCATTGTTGTTACGCCGTTTTTCGCTATTTCATTTGCGGCCATCTTCATTGCCGTATCGTAATCGAATGCGCCGCTTGTTACTTGCATATAGGCGGCATTTGCCTGTTTGAGAAAGGTTTTATTCGTTACCTCGGCGCTGGTAAGCGTAAGACGTGATAAATCTTCATGCGTTTTTTTCATTGTCGCAAGCATCAACTGCGCGTTGTTATCGCTTATGGTGCGGCCGGTCGCTTCGGCAAAAATGCGATTGTCTGCGCGGGCGTTTTTTATTAGGGCGTCGTTAAAGATTTCCTGTATCTCTTGAACAATGCGCTTATCGTATTTATGCAATATCCGCGCAATATCCTGTTTTAATCCGCCCGCCTCGGTTAATACTTGCGCTTGCCATTTGGTTGCCTCGGTGATTTTACCTACCCGTGCAAGACGCCGCGCCATATCGCGGAGTATGTCAATTTCAAGTTGTGAATAAATTTCTACGAGGTCATCCGAAAGACCGGCAAGGTAACGGGGTGAGAGCATGGGTAGGAGGCTTTACTGGTGTTGAGTGTCGCGGTGGAGTTCTTCGTCTGCATATTGCTTTTCATCGTCAACAGACCGCACTGCACACTCTAATGAATCTTGCGCCATGTCTTTCACTTTATGAAAAACGTCCGGTTCATAAAAAATACTATCCCAATCCGGCTCTAATGAGACTAAAAACAAATCCAGTGCAAAATACAAACGCGCAATAAACCATAGCAGCTTCGGCGTGTTCCTTTTAATTCCTGTTCTTCCCGCTTGTTCACCGGCTTTAATACGCTTAAATTTCATTGCTTCTGCCAATACGTTTACGCATTCATTTAGCAATTTTTCAAGTACTTCCGCGTCGCCCCTTGCCTTAATGACTTTCTCTAACTTTTCTACGTGCTGTACGCGTTTTTCAAGGTAGGCGGCAACATCGCGGCATATATCTTCCGTTACGACATTGCTGGTACAGACACATTCATTTTTGTGTTCGTCGGCGCATTTTCGTAACGCATAAATAGCCTCTTCTAAGTTTTTTTCTGTAATTTCCATTTTATACCTCTTTAATTTACGCTAAATCAAACGTACTGGATTGTACCGGCTCAATCGGTACATTCGCTTTAGCAATCATTTCATCTTCTCCGAAAAAGTCCCGCCTGTACTCCCATTTATCTCGTATACCGGCGCTAATCTCTTGCATTTCCAGCTGCTTGGCTTGCATCGTGTCTTTCCGCGTAGCATCGTCGTTCCATGTAACGGTAATATGGCTATCATTGCTCCCGAGGCCGTATGCGGCTGCCATATACGCAAAGACATCGGCGCATTGCTGGTACTTTACCTCTATTTCATCTTCTATGCGGTCAATGATTGCATAGAGTTCCTGCCTGCCGCCTGAATACTGCGTTGCTGTTTGCTGAACGCTTTCCATATCGGAAATCGTCCCCTTGCCGATGTTGCAGGTAAGTTCAATGCGGCGGAGAATTTGTTGAAACATTTCATTCTGTGAAGCGGTGCGGAGGTCGGGGGCGTGTTCGGTAATCTTCTTGCCGTCGGGGCTTCCGTCCCCGTCTATCATCGTAACGAGCCGATCGAGGCTTTTTGTCATTTTCACTCCAACCGTACCGCCGTCCCTTATCACCCGCTTTTCAAACATGTCGCGGTCGGCAAATACCCGAAGCTCTCCGCCTTCCTGCTCCCAGTTCATCCGCTCATACTGTTCGTCTGCATCTCGGATCAGATTTTCAGAACCGGCAATAATTGCAACCGGTACATTTGAGCCGTCAATCTTATTGGTGCTGTGATTGCGAAACTCAATAATCATTGGCTGCTTAACATGCTGCCATGTATAGGAAGGCGTTATGTCGGCGGTTTGCTGGCAATCGGTTAAATTGACCTTGTGCATACTTCCGAGGTCGTTACGGTATAAGGTGCATTCAACCGAATGCGCACCGTCTTTGTAGGTGTGTTGCTCTACCAATAAATACAGCTTCTTGCCGTCTACAATCTGCTTGAATATCAGCGCGCCGGTAAGTGTGCCGTCAAAATCGTAGCTTGTCGGTAAATAGTTTCCTAATGGCAGTGCTTCATATTGGAGTTTTCCCGCGCTGTAAATCGGCCGGATAAGAGCGCTGCCCAAAAGCGTAATATACTCAACGATTTTATCGATGTTTGCGTCTAAATGCTCCAATACCGGCTTAATGGCATCGCTTCGCACTTCTATGGCAATTTCACGCAATACCATCATTGCAAGCCGTCCCGCTATCTGGTCAAGCACACCGCACGGCGGGGCTTTCTCGTTCCATGGAGCCTGTCCCGCGGCCATGTCAGCCCAGAGTTTAATACGTTCGTACATCGCGCTTGAAATATGCGTATCGATACCGGTTACGTCTTTGATGGAGTAACTTTTAAAGAGGTTCAGTATGTTCATAAAAAATCCTTTTATCGCTTCAAACATTGTGCGCCTACACTCCCTATAGTCATCTTACGCCCCCGCCCGCCGGTATACTTTTTCCATTGCATACCGCACCGCGTCCATACAGTGATCCGGTTGCCCGTCTGGATAGCCACTCATTACATCTCCGCTTCGCTTGTCTATTTCGTACTCATAAAGGGTAAACTCATCGGCGGCGTGTGGACATCGTATCGGATCGATAATGATAGCGTCTAAGCCTTGCAGCCACTTAAAACCGGCATCCCTGCTACCCGCTCCCTTTATTGCCCCGCGCATATCAGCTCCGAACGCCCGAAAGTCTGCGATGCTTTTCGGCTCCGCACTATCGGCGGTAATGCGCTCTAGTGCAATCCTGTCTTGCTCACCCTCTTGCCGCGTATCGTACCGGTACCGGTCATACTGTGTATTCATGTGGTCTTTTAAGGCATCGAACGCTTCTATGTTTCCGTGCTTGTAAAGCCGCATTTCATCAAAAACATAGAGCGTCGCTTTTTGGTATGCGACTGCTACATACTGGAACGGATCGGGATAATAGCCCCAGTCAACACCTCGATAGACATAATCAAATGCCTTTATCTGATCGTCCGTAATCGGTTGTAGTTTGATATTTTCAAAGACGTTTAAGCCGGTACCGGTTGCCTCTCCAAGGTAGATATTCCGGTATGCCCGCTCGTTCGTCTCTTTTGTATGCGCTATATCGTGCAGGATTGCTTCTCCCAGCCATGCCGCCGGTATGTCGAGATAGGTGGTGTGTATTACCATGCGGTTGCTATCGGGTGTGCGTGCTTCAATATTACACCAATGCCGCGTTGCACTTGGCGGGTTATAACTTTCAAAGATATAAAATGTCTTGCCGCCGCGTAGTACCGATATACGGACATTGTGTAACTCACCTGCTGAAAATTCAGTCTTTTCTTCTATCCAGAGAATAGCAAAATACCCCAATGCTGTTTTAAGTGATTTTATCTTTTCAGGATTATCACAACCCGCAAACAATATCCGTTGACGTATGCCATTCCCTCGATTATAGATAATCGGTAGGGCGGCAGTTATGCTATTTGGTATTTTAAAGCGATGCTCAAGGTGTAAAATATGTATTGCCCAGACAATTTGTTCAAATACAGACTGTCGCAAGGTTTTAGCGGTCTTTCGGATGACGAGTGCGTTATACTCTGGAAACATAACAATCAATAGGACAATGCAAATCGAGATAAATGATGATTTACAGCTTGTCCGCCCGCCGGTAAATGTATACCGCTCTTTTTTATGCGCCATAATTGCCTTAAATGCGCTATTGTATGCTTTTGCAAAAAGGGTACTACTCTGTAGTGTCATCTATCTCTATCCTCAACGTGTTGTCTTCTGGAGCAGTGCTTTCAGGCGGAGGTGTGTCTCCATACCCCCGCGCCCGTCCTTTGGTTGCAAGGATAAAGCGGATCATTGCTCCGTCTCCGCCCCGCGCTTGCTCGAATGCCTTACCCTCTACGAGGTCAAGCCCTGTTTCAAGCTCATCCCTATACGCCTCCCGTGTTTCTTCGTGCCGGTCTATATTCGCTTTTGCCGTATGCCAATCACAACCGAGCTTGGCGGCAACGGTTGTAATTATGCCTCCCGAACCTTTGACAGCAGTAAGTATCTCGCCTTTTTTGTAGTGCTTTTTCTTTCTGCCGCCCATGCCTACCCCTTCGGAATTTCGGATTTATGAAATGATTTTTGAGCGGATAAAACCTTGTATACCATACCCTTATAGTCATGCTCGATGCGGATTTTTAGGATATTTTTAGATTTATTTACTCCTTTATCCTTTTAAATTCCTAATCAGATCCACTACTTAGCTAAAATGTATATTTCCGTCTTTCTCGAAACCTATAAAAAGTAATAAACCTAAAAAACCACTTTAAATAAATACTTACGCCCTTCTTTATTGAATAACAATCACTGCTATCATCATCACAAATTTCTGCCAAACATTTAGGGCAATAGACACTATATTCTGAACCGTTATAATAATCATAAGAAGTTTCCACTAAACGTAAATCTTTAGAAATTCCTTTATACCCACATTCACTACATTGGAAAGGCCAATAACGCGTTTTATGTAGTTCATTAAACTTTTCAAGTTCTTTTTCTAACATAGAGTTCTTCATTTTTTCTTATATCCCTTTAATCCTTTCTCCTATCCAACGCATGACAGGGACTGCCATGCTATTTCCTCGCTTACCGTATAAGCCCGCTTCTTTACGGGTTGAAAGACAAGCCTTCCTGTTTTAAAAAGGCGAATGCATCTTCAACTAACCGCTCCGGTGTTGTTACCAGCACGGTTGTATCCCTGTTCTTCCAAACAGCAGGGCGCCATTGCAGTGAGCCTTCCGGACTCGGAAGCTGCTCCCATCCGGCGAAAAGAGCCGGACATGTAGAAAAGTCTTCAAGGATAACGATGTGCGACATATAGGGAATCCGCTGCATTAAAGCGACGATAGATGGATTAAGCGTGAAAAATATGCAGAAGTCATAGTTACCTTCGGCTAAAGTACATTCGAGACCGAAAAATTAAAAGGGAGCTGCTGTAAAGCTATAACGAGTTCCCCTGAAAGCCCGTTTATTCAATGCTTGTAGCAGTGTTATTATTTCATCGGTTTGCTGTTCGTCTTTTGTGCGGTCGTCATGATATACGCAGATATTGATTGTCATATTGTACCTCGTTTTTTTATGCGCCTTGATGCGGTTTAGTCTCTGCAAAACCTACAGGCGTAAACCCTAACGGTTCCCATGCAACGCTTACCGCTTCAATACCGGAGCAGACGGATAGATAGGTCATATCATATCCCTAACTTTTTGCATTTTTCTTTATATTCCGTCCAATCTAAATTAATTCCGCAACAAGGACATTGAGTTATTTTGTCGCAATAAAGGGATAGTTCCTTACCTCTGTTTGCAGCCAAGCAAATAGGACAAACACATTTAACTGAATCAAAGGCATCAAACACAGGATTATAACCTACCGAAAGAATAGGTTTTACTTTTATTTCTGTTTCAGGGAAAAGAATCCTTCCATCGTAGTCATCTTGTATAATAGTCAAATTGAGATAAGGATTAACAATTTTTTCTTCAATCATTTACTCCTCCACCAATTCCCCGCAGGGACTGCCATCGTCGGCAAAAACATAATGTTCCAACAGAAAAGAAAAAGGCTCCCAGTATTCGTGGCCAATAATAGTAAATTTTTTTGATTTTAAAGCTCCAATTAAAAAATATCCTTGGGTTGTTTTTGATTTTATCCACCCGCCGTGTTTCCTTATTGCCTCCATCGCTTTTTCAATGCTTTCAAACGGCTTGTACTTCGGTTCGGCGGGCGGTTCGATGAGATAGGCGTAATTATATGTATAAAATCCATCAGAAAACTGAATATCGCCGTAGTCTTCGACGCATCCGTATAGGCCGGTGAATTTTCGTACAACATCTACCGTGTCTCCTGTTTCTACTTCCTCGCGCAAAGCCTTTACCGTATCAGCAAAAACACACTTACTCCCAATCGGTAACTCATCCGCATTAAGCACGGTGTATACTCTCGATTTGTCAAATTCCATTGTTTATTCCTCCTCGCTTTTGTAAAAATCTTCGTTACAACGAGCGAACGCCCCTTGTCCGTCAGCTTTTATTGGAAGATCTCCTTCACATTCAGCCAGCCCTAGAACTTCCGTATATTCACGGTCTGCAAAGCAAGAATCAAAGATCTCATCAGCGGAACATTCAAATATTTTATAGGCATCTTCAATGTTCCTTGCCCACACTTCAACTTCATTAGTAACGATCAGTTTCTCGATAACCCCTGTGTATCGCTTAAACCCTTTTGCTTTCATTTCTTCGATTGTCATTTTGTTTTTTCTCTTATTGTTTTATTCTGTTTCTTATTTGGTGCAGATATGCCGTTGGTAAAAATACATGTTGAAGCATACATTCAGAACTGCAATAGTACAGTGGAATACGCAGTTTCCCATCAGCTGATACCCATTCGCCGCTTTCTTGCTTTCCTTTCGGAATAGGACTGCCACAGATTGTGCAATATCGTTGTTTCATCATTTTTACTTTACCTCCGTAACATTAGTGATATGTATGGCATACACCGGTTTATCGATATGTAAATCCGTATCTTTACCGTCTACAATTTCAATCTTTGTAATCCATGCCTTTAGTATTTCTTTTGTATAGCCTAAGCGAAAAATACAGGGGGCAGGAAAATTATCAAAGATATGTGGCTTCTTATCAAAATCCCAATGATGTTCCCCATATTTTAAAACAGTGAGGGAAATCCTTTGCGTCCAATACGGTTTTATTTCCCGATACTCTACCGTCTTCTCACCGCTTTTGATTTTTTCATACCATTCTTTTTTCAGTGGAAAAGTTAGCATTTTATTTTTCTCCCTCCTCGTCTTAAATCGCTCCCGCTTCCCGTAGCTTCGGTCTGTAACTTTCCCAGTCGAAATTGAACGACTTGCCCTTTTCTTTTAGCCGATCGATTACCGAGCTGTCGAGTATGGTTTTTACCCACTCGTAATTACAGTTCCCTGCAAGCCACAGCGGGCGCTTTCGCTCATGCCGTTCGCGGCAAATAAGCGACAAACAGCGCATCTTTGCATCTTCATTCTTGCCCTTCTCAACTTCATCGATAACAAGAAATGGAAGGGTGCAATAATGAGTAATAAGCTCGTATTCTGTTTTCTTTGCTGCGAAACTATTAAACGTTGAACGAATTTCCATATCTAAAAATTCCCATGTCGTATATACTCCCTTGTTGAGCATCACCGCCGCACTTGCAAGGTGGCTTTTGCCCGTGCCGCTTTTCCCATAGAGCAATACGAACGTATCGCGCGGATTTTTAGCAAGTTCGTAAAGATCGTGAAGATATTGCGCTGCTTTTTCATTTTGAGGAATGTAGTTTGCAAAACTTGCGTTTAAATGTTTGTCGCGAATGCCCATTGCCGTGAGCTGTTTTATTCGCTGCTCTTCAAACTTTTCCCGCTTTTCTTGTTCTTCACGCTCCTGTATACACAAAGGGCATTCAAGAGGCTCGATTGATCCGGCTAGGTGCATTACCTGTACATCCCCATGTTTTTCGCAGTGAAAGGTTTCCTCTCTGCCGCGAAAGCACGGAATATAGTTTTTTGCTTGCTTTATTTCACATGTGCGCATAATTCCTCCTTGAGCTTAAAACGGCATCTCTTCTTGACCGCCGGCTTCGTTGTAGTCGAATCGCTTATTCTTTCCTTCCGGTGGAGAGCGGGTGTATTGCTGTTGCATTTGCAAAAATACCTGCGGATATTTTTCTCGCAGCTTTGAACCGGATATGATATTTGGACACCAGAAGTTCCCCGCCGTTTTAGCCCAACGGATTACTTTTTCAATGTCTTCATAGCTGCGTTTATCAATGCGACTGAGTTTTTCGATATCCCTCGCCCATTGCTCAATATGCTTTTGACTGGTAGTGAAGTGAGGATCTACCTGCCGGTGGAGGTCATAGAGTAGGTGCGCTAAACGCTCCGCTTGTTCCGGAATTGTTTGCGTTTTTTTAACAGGCGCTGGGTTTACATCCCCGTCCGGTTCTTCCGGCGGGGATACTATTTCATCAACATCACCATTAACATCTACATCTACATCTACATCAAGGTTTTCGATATTTGCGTTGGGTTTTTGATATTCAAAAGGGGTTTTTGATATTTGCATAGGGTTTTCGATATTTGCAGAGGGTTTTTGATATTCTTTATCAAAAACTTCTTTTTTGATATATGAGATGCTTGACTGCGCTATATCGTATTTTGCTGCAATTCCTTTTTGTGTCATCCCTGCTTGCAAATCTTCACAGACTGCCTGTTGTATTTCTTGCGGTATTTCAGGCCGTCCGCCTCTTTTCCCGTCTTCGGTGTTTTTTATACGGCGGGCTTTGGCATTGTCTATCGATTCCTGTATTGGAAGCCATGCGCACGCCTCAAGCCCTGTAAAATCAGGCTCCGTACCATAAAGCCCATATTCAATAATCGCTTCATAAAACCGATAGCGCAATTCTTTGTCTAATAGTTTTAATTGTTTTGCAAAGGTTTCATAAAAGATAAAACTCATCGCCATCTTTAAGCTCCCTTAAATTTTATTGTTTACGCATTGATTAACGCTGCTGCGCGGCGTGCTTGCTTTCCTTTTTCTTGCCGCTCTAATTCTGCTTGAATAAATAAATCTCCTTGCGCAAGCGGCAAGAGCTTTTCATAAAAGCCTTTGACATACTCTCGCTTTATTTCAAAGCCGTATCCTTTTCGCCCGAGGTTTTTACAGGCGAGTAATGTTGTACCGCTTCCGGCGCACGGATCGATTACGACATCGTTTATGTCGGTAAAGATATTGATATAATTGTTGAACCCGTACTGCTTAGCCGCTTCAATCAATTCAAACTGCTGCTCAAACGCGCAAAACAAAATCATACACGGCGCCTTCCCTTTTGCTTTCGGCTCTTTGATTAAAAGGTTGTTGCAGAAGTGGAAAAATTCAGCAATTCTAAAACCCGCCTTGCTATCGGTGTCAAAAAATGAATAACGTGCGTTTTTACTTTCTCCATTTTTATTATCCCCTCCAATGTACCAACTTGGATTAGAACCGTATGCGTTCGCTCCGAGCTGGTACGGTAAATCGGATAATACGAGCTGTGCTTTTTCTATATAGTGCGCTTTCCAATTTTGAAATGAATCATGATAGAGTAGTATCCGTTCCATTTATTCGTATCCATTCACTTATTTTGAAATACTCCCTGCCGATATGAAAGCAGCAGGGAGTAAAGGTGTTAAGCAATTACCGATACTTTGATATGTTCTTTCAAGTATCCTGCAATCCGTAAACGCGCTTCATTACGCCACACCCCACCATCAGCCTCGAATAAGGCAACTTCCGCATTTCCTCTGTCGTCGGTGCGGATACGCAATAAAAACTGACTCTCCGGCTGTTCGATCTCTCTGAATGTTCGGTACGGAGAAAGTCGAACAATCGGCTTAGTCATACTTGATTCCTTCAATGCACCGCTTATACCCTTTTTCACCGTTACGTGCTGTGTAATGCCATCATCGAGTGTGTCCGCAGTATTTGCCTGCGTTACTTTTGAAACGATCATTGCCACATATTCAAAATCATCGCCCTCTTTCTCCTCAAAAAGAGAATGCAGCTTGATGATAAATTCTTCTTGTGGCATGAAAGTTCCGAACGGAAATGTTTTCATGTTACTATCAAGGCTTGCAGTTAAAAGAATTTCGCGCTCTCTCTGTTGATCTAAAAGAGTAGAACACAAAGCGACCGATTGCGGACTGTCGATAACGGCAATGTAGGAATTGATTAAATCAAGTTCATCAATATTCCGTTCGACAAAATCGACAAACCCCGTAAGCGTTGCAACACCAACCGCTTTTGCTTTCGGTTCATACAACACAGGATTCAAATCCCGCGCGCTGTACGTTTTGCCGTCTACTTGTACGATAAAGCTGTCCCTTACCAAACTTTCAATCTTTTCGATTGCTTCTTTCCCAAAATCCATACGTTTAAACTCCTATTGCGGAAATATTTCCGCTTGTAAAATCTAATGTGTGCTGCTCAGGGTTATCCTCATAAGCCGCAAGAATGCCATCGTCGCTATCAAGATAGAGGGTGCTTTCTGCCGGTTTTATCGGGGCAAGGTGGCTTGATACCGAAATGCGGCACTCTGCGTCTCTGCGTGTTTTGCCCGGTTTTACCTCAATCTTAATTGTGATACTTCGCGATGTAGTAGGACTGGTGTTTTCGTCGTTGATATTTGCAAGCATTTTTTCAAACTCAACATTGAATAAGTCGATTACTGCACCGCTTTTCAGGGTTTGCAATGAAACCTTTTCCATAGATTACTCCTTTCAGCGTCTGTTCCGCTGTGTCATATATGTTTTACAATCGCAAAAAAACAGAATTAGATTTTCCCGCTTTCTTCATTACGGACGAAGAATGAAGCATGGCGCATTTCTGCGATTTTATTTTGATAGTGCCGATACACATTCCGCCAAAAGATGTACATATTTTTATCTTCATGGAAGTAATTCATTTGCCGTATCGCATTATCACGATATGCAATTAAATAAGCCTGTGTCATACATTCCCCCTTCGCTATGAATAAAGCGCGTTTGTCATATCGCAGTAGATAATCGCTGCGTCGATTTTCCGATGATAAAAAAGTTCATACTGGACTCTTTTATACAGGTATGCCGTATAGCTTTTTTTTATGTAGAACGTCGGCCGCTTTAAGTATTGTTCGATAATGTAGCTTGAGGCGCTATGCGCTTTCTCGCTCCGCTCCATCCGCGCAAGGCTTTGAAGGTGCCGATTCGATCCAGCAAACTTGTTAATCATTTTAAGCGCAACTCTCACACCGAGCTGGTACATATCGGCGAGCGCTTTTGTATCGTTATCTATGATGTAGCGTTTTTGCATATTCATAAATCTTTGATTGTCTGTTTGCGCTTCGCTGTAGTACGGAATATCGAACAATAGCGAAAGCTGCCTACTGTCTACCCGTTTGATATTTGAGCGCCTCCCGCTCGTAAATCGCTTTACAAAGCGCAATACAAGCGCCCTCGTTTCGGCTAATGTCAAGCGCACCATTGCACCGCAGGCTACACGTCATGCCGATATTTAAAATATGGTCGATAATAAAATCGCCGTATTTCGCACGGTTTGATTTTGTGTTTCCGATCCGGTGCGCCCCTTGCAACGCTCCACATAAAGGACGCTGCCCGCATACTTCACATACCCCGCTGCTTTTTGCCAGTGCATAGCGACGCTGTTTTTCTTGCTGCTCTGTCATCTGTTATTCCTCTTTTAGGATAATGCCTAAGTCAGCGGCTAATAAATGCGCTGCTTCTATTAGATACGCGCATTCCTCCGTACTCGCTTTTGATTCACCTTGCGGAACGATTACACCCTGGAACTCGGTATACGGATAGCCAAAACTTTCGCAGGCGATCATTTTAACCTTCGCCTTTACCGTTTCGTAATCGTTGCCGGTGTCCGCGCATATTTGCATGATATGCCCGTTTAGATGATGGTTTTGCGAGTGGTCTCCCGTACTACGCGGCCGACGCGGAGGCGTCAGGGTAACGCTGACATAATCGTTTTTCTTATCGCGGCAATAAGAAAGGATTTGCCGTATTCCTTCCTTGTCTGCGAGGTTATTGGGAAGCTCAAAGCAGAGATGCCCTTTATTAAAAACTCTATGCAGCGTTACCGTGATGCTTTTCATTTCCGCATTTCCTTAGTACAGGTCTTCGCGCGGCGGCTCATCGTTCTCGCAACGCTTTACCATCTCGTCATAAACGATAGCAATAAGCTCTTTTGCTGTTTTATCTTTCCGCATGGTACTGAATGCCTGTATATCACTGCGTGTAAACACCGGTTGTCCGTTCTGGTGTTTGTAACGGAACATTTCATCAAGCTGTTTCCGCTCATCCGGTGTTGCCTCTCCGCCCTTTGGTGTAAACTCTTGCGGGGCTGCTTGCTGTTTTTGAGGTGTATTCGGTTGGCGTTGTGCTTGTGGTTCGCTATTTGACGGCTCCGGCGAGTCGGTATACCTTGTTCCATCCCATCTGCCCTCATAGATTGCCGCCGCAACGCCAAGCATTTTAAGGCTGGTACTAAAGGCATCCGTTATCGCCATCTTAAACCCTTCATCATTGCTCACCAGCTGCCCTTTCTCAAGTTGTACGAGCTTTGAACCGCCAACACCGATAATCGGATCGCTCCATGTATCGCCGGTTTTAACGTATACGGCAACTTGCGCAAAACCTAATACTTCGCCGCCCGCTCCGGTCTCCGTCCAAAGACGCATGATTTCATATTTCCAACCAGTGCCTACCATGCCGAAAGTTTCAGTCATTGCCCTATATCGCCATTGCGGATTTATATCTGTTTTACCGGATAATTTGCCGCCGGTGATTTTTCGCAGCATATTTTCAGGCGGGTGTGATAGCTTGTTATAGATTTCCATTGCGTCCATCATTACCACCTCCTAAAACGGTATGCACTCGTAATCATCTTCATCGGCGGGCGGAGTGCTTACCATACCGCCCGTATTGCCATCGCGGGCGCTTCCAAGAAGCTGGATTGTTTTTGCAATGATAACAATCTTGCTTTTTGTCTGCCCGTCTTTTTGCCAGCGCTGTTGTTGTAGTGTACCGGTAATAGCAACCTGCTTACCCTTATACAGATACCGACACAAACCCTCTCCCTGTCGTCCATAAAATACTACGTCAAAAAAGCTTGCTCTTTCGCTCCATGCGTTACCGTTTTTGACGCTTTCATTTACCGCAAGGTTAAAATTCACAACCGCCGTACCGCTTTGCAAATATTTGATGTCGGCATCTTTCGTCAGGCGTCCGATAAGCGCAACAGAGTTAACATCGTTCATAGCGCGCCACCTGTACTGTCCTCTTGCATTTGTTTATAGAAATTGCAAAAGTCTTTACACGTGCAATAATCATTGCACTTTCTGCTGACCGCGGGGCGGTGCTCTACGTAATGTTTTTCGCCGAGCTCTTTAGCGTGCGCATCTGCATCATCTTGTGCGTCAAAAAGTTTAACCGCTGTTTTCCTGCCAATTTTCATAACCGCCCATTTTTCACCGTCCGCCCAACGTTCAGACGCTGTGCAGGGCAAAATATCATCGTCGCTCATTTCCTCCGCGGCTTCTATTTCTTTTACTTTTGAAAGAATTCTCGCTTCGGCTTCTGCAAGCATTGCTTTTGTTACGTCAAACTCATAGATAAAAACAGGGCTTTGCGGATATTGCCTGTCTGTTTTTGCTTTCGTTTTACTGTGATCTTTTAACAATGCGATAAAACGGCACTTATTAACGGTAAGTCCGTTTTGAGTTAAAAGCCATGCGTATGTCATTCCCTGCTTTTTCCAATCTTCAAAGTCCGACACAATAACTTTCCATACCGATGCGGTTTTCCAGTCGTTGATAATTCCTTTTTCCATATCATAACTATCAACTTGACCGGTAACGACGCTCTGCAATACAGGAATGCTAAAACGCTCTTCATGGAAGCAGTTGTCTTTTTGCGCTTCAAAAAGCGCATGAACCGCGGTACCCCATACCGCCCAAACGCGATCCGCTACATCATCCGTAAGCTTGTCCCAATGTCGTTTGGTTAAGATGATTTCTTTTACTCCCTTGTTAAGGGTTGTCGCGCTATACTCACCGTCTTTGTTATGCTTTTCGGTTGATACAGCATTAACGAATGCGAGCGGTAAATTTTGTTTATTGGTTATCTGCATCGCTCGCCCCTCCATTTTCTGTTTCTAACTGCTCCGGTGTTTTTTGCACTGCAATTTTCAATGTCCAATACGACACGCCGTCTGTACCGATTTCTTTTCGTGCCTCAACAACATCGAACGATACCTCGCCGCCTGCATACGCAAATCTTGACGCAATCTCGAAAAATTCATTCATAGCCATACTCCTCGTACAAAGTTTTTAAGCTCTTTAGACGGCCGTCTTTTAGCTTATAAGATGCGCGGGGCTTGCACCCGTTCAATTCCCTTCCGGTGCATCTTTATATACAGCCCGCTTTTTTCAGCTGCTGTAATGCGGCTTCTCCACTCGTTACCACGAATGCAACGCCGCCCTTTTTGTTTATGTCGTTAATTCTGTATTTTTGCTCTGCCGATAAACGCCCTCCAACCGGACGCTTGCACTCGATACCGACGAACCGCCCGCGGTTATCGTAGCCTTCAAAATCGAGCGTTCCTTTATTTGCTGTACGGATAAAGCGGCGGGCTTTACCGGTACCGATTGCAAAAGCACCGGTATTTATCCGCTGGATTGCAAGGCCGGTTAATTCGATTACGGCTTTTACCTCGCGGATTACCGCATCTTCTGTAATTGCTTTTAACGTCGCTTTTGTCATGCTGCTATTCCTCTATAGGTTCGCTGTAGTACACCATGCAGGAATAGACGGCGTGATCATGCCGTGTACACGTTGTTTGATATTGAATGTCGATGATGTTGAAACCTCGCGTCATCTCTTCTGAAAGAAATCGATTAACATGTTTTTCTAAATCCCAAGGGTCTGCTACTGTAAAAACCCTCACCTTCTTAACGTATGTCATGCTGTTATCCTCCGCTGGAGTTTCTCTGATAGACGGCACTCGCTCCAATCAATAGCTTGTGAGTTGATAGATTTCCAATTCACACCGAAGCCGTAGTAATGCCCTCGCAGGAAGAGATTTGCAAAATCGTTATTTTTAATATTAGGCATATCGCTTTTTTCAAGATGGGCATCAAAACATGCTACGTATAAATTCTTTCTGCAACTTTCTATTACTACTTCCATAGTGATATGCTCATCTGTGATAACAAGGTGATCTATCACACGCGCTTTAAATCGTTTCCATTTTTTCATAAGAACCTCCTATCCTTAGGGCAAAGGATAAAAAAAAAGCACGTAAGGTTGACTTGCGGTTTCCCTACGTGCTTCCGGAGTGCTTATGGCTATCCGTCTCGCGTTTTAAGCGATTAAACAGACAACCGCAATAACCTGTTTAACCGCTCAAAAACAACCGATACAATCGGCTTTTCTGATTGATGACAAGGCAAGCCGTTTGCAAGCCAGCCGTAACATGGTCTTGCGCGTCTTACCTTTACTCTTACAGTCAGAGGTCTGTTTTCGTGATAAAATGTTGTGATAATTTGTTAAGGTATGTACTAAAGGCTATCTATTGCATTTTCTTAAATTTTGATACACAATCAATTCTTAATTATTAATTTGTACCTCTATTCACAGCAACTCTAAACAGTCGCTCAGCAAAACGATTGACGCAGGCCGCTGCCTCCTGTTTATCGGCAACGGGAGCGGGATGTTCGTAGCGGAAATAGCTGCTGCCGTCTTGGCCGATAAGACTGAGCCGGATACTGCTTTCGGCAATGTATGACGGACGCGCCTGCGGAATAACCGAGGTTTCCAGCGCCTCCGCACGGCGTAAATACCACCGCGCCTTAAACGGTACCGATTGAAATGCCCGATAATAGAAGCTGTTTTTATACAACCCGTGCGTATTGCCGTCCGTATCCGCTATCGTGTACTCCTTTGCCAATTTCAAATTATGTATACTAAAGGCCGCTCGATAATATCGAATCAAGGCAGAATACTTTGTAAGCCTTGTTGTAGGAATACACCGAAGCCGAGTACAGCGAATCGTTTTGCAGCGCGAGTTCAATGCCTTTCCGGTAATAGAGCGCCGCATTCCTGTAAATTTTTGGGAAAACAACAGGGCATCTTGAAAGCCTTAAAACGGTTTTTCAAGAGCCCGGATGGGGTTAATTATACCGCTGCTTTCAAAAACTTGTCAACGAAAAAATCATATCTGTCCAAGATAAAATAGCAAGTGTAAAAAGTCTGCCCTCAACAATTACGAAAGCTTGTATCAATCAATGAAAAAACAATTGCCCCCCCCTCAAAAGTCAAGAGGAAAATTCAAGGTTTTCAAAATTTATTGACAATTACGTACATACACTATATATTGATGAGAGGTTGTAGGCCATGTTAAAAGGTGAACTTGTTCAGTCTGGCAGATTCGAGTGGTGGTCTGAAAAAGAAAATGCGAACATCAAGAATCATAAGGATGCAAATAACAATGGGATTTCGTTTCGGGATATTTTGCCTATTTTTGACGACCCTTATTCGTGCGGAGGGTTTAATACCCCGACGCTTGCGTCGTAACAAAGGGTATTAAAGCCGACTGCAACCACCTTATGAGAACAACATACCCCGACGCTTGCGTCGGGGTTGTTGATTTTTATGAAATATACGACATAAAACATTCCGACGCCGGACAAGATAGATATAACGGTTTTGGGTATGTGGAAAAATCCGGTTTAAGCATTGTGCAAGTTGTGTACACGGAGACCAGTCGAATCCATATTATCTCAGCTCGTCCTGCAACAGCGCAGGAAAGGAAAATGTATTATGACAGACTTAGACGAATATATCACCAAATGTGAGGCTTGTGCAGTTCCCGACAGTCAAATTAACACAACAGATATTCCGGAATTAACTGAAGAAGATTTTGCGCGGGGACACTTTAAGTATTGGAAACCGCTTAAAATAAACGTTCCTAAATCGCCTACCTCACCGCAACTCTAAACAATTGTGCAGCAAAACGGTTGACACAGGCAGCTGCCTCATGTTTGTCGGCAATAGAAGCGGGATGTTCATAGCGGAAATAGATGCTGCCGTCTTGGCCGATAAGACTGAGCCGGATGCTGCTTTCGGTACATACTGCCGTGATGGAAAACGGCGCGTGTGCGGAAACCGTAAATAACGATTTGTTTAAAGCGGCGGCAAGGCGTTTCTCGGTTCGTTTGCCGAGCCGTTCGTCTGCACCGGTACAGGCCAGCGTAACCGGCAACCGTATCCAATGTTCCGGAAAGCAGGCCGGATTGCTTTGCAGCAGCTCTTGATAGAGCGCCGTTTGCAGTTCGGCGTTTCTCGTGCAGAGTATCAGCGCCGCGGCAGCTTGTTCCCGCAGTTCTTTCTCCCACACCGGGTCGAGGGCATCCAGCGCTTCCCGCAACAGTTGTTCATCGCGGAGCAGGATACCTTTTTCGGCAATGTATGACGGACGCGCTTGCGGAATAACCGAAGTTTCCAGCGCTTCCGCACGGCGTAAATACCGCCGCGCCTTAAACGGTACCGATTGAAATGCCCGATAATAGAAGCTGTTTTTATACAACCCGTGCGTATTGCCGTCCGTATCCGCTATCGTGTATTCCTTTGCCAATTTCAAATTATGTATACTAAAAGCCGCTCGATAATATCGAATCAAAGCGGAATACTTTGTAAGATTTTTAGACCGGACAAAAAAATCCTTGGCGCTTTCAGGTATCCGCATCTTTTCCGCCGCATATTTTTTTTCGTATAACGTCTGATACAGACCGTACAACTCAGTATAAAATTGCGCCGTACTCATCCCGAAGTTCGCAATCCACGAATAGTCGGTAACCCGCTCGATCTGTGTAATATAACGCTCCGCTTGCTCCCAATGCCCCATCCGCAGATAGATTTTTGCAAGATTGATCAGCGGCAATGGCGTATAATTATCTTTTGTCGACTGCGCATAATAGGCAATCGCACGGTCAAAATTATTTTTCCGCTCTTCAAGCTCTCCGAGAATCAAATATCCTGATGAGCGTGAAAAATAGTCGGAAGCATTGCGGGCGTCTTCTTCAGCTTGATCAAAATGATAGAATTCGGTTTCCAAGATCGCCTTGTTGTAGGAATACACCGAAGCCGAGTACAGCGAATCGTTTTGCAGCGCAAGTTCAATGCCTTTCCGATAATAGAGCGCCGCATTCCGGTAGTCGAAGAGTTCGCCGTACAGATTTCCGAGCGCGTTTGCAATACAGCCGTCGTCGCCGTAGCTGCTGCGGGCATCGAGCATCGCTTTAATCCCCTCATCGGTTCGGTGCGTTTTAAAACAGAGCCATCCGTACGTTGACCATCCGAAAATATCGGTAGGATTATACGAAAGATATTCGTGCAAAAGAGCGCGTGCCTCCTCTGCTTTATTCAACGCCGCCGCTGCGCTCGCTGCACCGTACAGGAGTTTGATGTTGTATCGGTTGATACGCAGGCCTTCGGTGAAGCGGCGGTATGCCGGTTCGTACAGTCCGTTGCTAAAATACATATCGCCGAGCTTGAGTTGGAAAAGCTCATTTGTCGGGTATCGCACGATACCTTCTTCGAGCAGCGCAGCAGCGGTATCCCAGTTTTCAGCTTGTACCGCCGCGTCCGCTTTTTGCAGCAGCTCATCAGCGTTCGATGTGTTTGATGCAGGGAAAAGATGTAATAGTAATAGAAACAAAAACACCACGAGGAGCAGCCCGTTCCGTGATGCATGGCCGTTATGATGTGTATCGGTCTGCCGGTATTTTCGGTATTGTGCTTTCATTTGCCGTCCCTCCGACTTCGCTTCCAAGCCTTTTTTCCCTGCTTTTTCTCCGAGCGGTAAAGTTGCTTTGCAATCGCAACATCTTCGTCGGTACAGGACGGCGCAAACTTTGCTTTTTGAGTGAGTGCGTAAAAAGCGTCGCTCGGATGTTTATAGAGCTGTTTCAGCGTAAGGATGATTTTTCGGTTATTCCTTGAAAATCTGATAATCAGATACGGATAGGCGCGGAAGGCGCCGTACAAGAGAAGCACAACGAGCACAGCAATGCAGAACAGTATTCCGCGGTGCATTTTAAAGAACTGCGAAACACGCTGAGCAACGGTTTGGGCTTCTGCCGCCGAAAGCGTTCCACCGTGCCTGATACGGAGCGCCGAGCGGTTTAATAGGATTTCGTCAAGGAGCTGCGTAAATTGATCGCCGCCTGCCTGAAAAGAAAAATCGAGCGATTCACCGTCCGCGAGCTGTTCGGTGGTCGGGTCTATATCCACCCAGCCGAGATAGGGGAAAAAAACTTCCACCCACGCATGAGCCATATTCGCCCGCACCGGATAATAATTGAGGATACCCGATTCAGGCTGTAGAAAAAAACCGGCGGCGAGCCGCGCAGGAATGCCGAGGCTGCGGAGCATGAGGCAGTACGCAAAGGCGAAGTACGAGCAATAGCCCTTTTTCGATTCGGTTACAAAATACCGGAGCTGATCGCCATCGGGAGCCTGCCCGGGACGAAGCGAATATCGATACTCGCCTTCGCGGAAATAGTCGAGCAAGGCGTAGACCTTATCATAGTAGAGCGCAAAGGGGGCGGTAACCGATTCCGCGATAGGAAAGAGCAGCGCCTTTGTGCCGGAATCTACGGTCGTATAAAAACGCAAGGCTTCCGCCGAAAGCCCCTCAGCTGGATTTCCCGACGGAGGTTCCGCCGTAATAAGGTCGAGCGGCACACCGTACAGCACCTCGCTTTCCGCCTTGTAAGCGCCTTTAAAACTCACCGTGTCCCAAACCGTATACGGCGTTACCGACAGCGGATAATCGAGCGCGACCAGGGAATCGGGATCGAGGTTGACGGTAAATATTTCTTGACTGACCCGCTCGCGGCACAGGAAAGACTGATGCGGAAGTTCCGCCGGTTGCTGAGTGATCCGCAGCGGCTGCTCCGGTTCGCCGGGCGCCGACTTTTCATAAAATCCTTTTTGCGGACTCCAGCCCGACAGATACATACGGCGGAACAAGTGCGAATCATATTCCTGATCAACATGCACCACCATCACCAGATTGGTGTTCATTTTTACCTCATCCTGCAACTGCAAAAACTGAGAAAAATCGAACTCGAAAAGCTTTTGTTCGAGCAGTCCGCCGTTATTGCCGACAGAGCCTTTATTAAATGTCCTGATGAGGAGCGCAAGCAAAACCACCGTTAAACCGATAAAGATGAGTGCAAACGCTGCGAACCGTCTGCGTTTTAAAAAAGGAATGCAGAGCAAGGCTGTTTGAAGCAGCATGAAAACACCGGCAAAGCCCGCCGCAAAGAGCGGATTGGAAAAGACTGTCAGACGATAGTGCTGCTGCGGAAAAAACAGCAGGGAGAACACGAGAATAGCAGCAAGCGGTTCATAACGCCGCCACCGTTCGGTAGAAATGAACAGCGCCGTTGAGGTAACGCTGATGAAGGCGGTGAGCGCAAGTAAGCTGAATATCAGCTTGATGCGCAAAAAGAGGGTATCCGCAATAAGCTGCGGTATCAACGCGAGCAAGCCGAGTACACATGCAGGGATAAGCAGCGCGGCGAAAAAACCGATAATCGCTGCCGCTTCCGCACGAATTCCCTTTCTATGCAGAAAGTGAATTGCCGCCGTGCAGCAAAGCCCCCATACCGGCAGCGCCGCTGCAGGCAGAATACCGGCAAGATAGCGGTACGGTACCGAAAGGAGCAGCAGGAGTGAGCATATACGGAGCACGGCGGCAGGTTTAGAGTAATTCTGCATGGCAATTTCCTGCGGTAAAGATACGGAGTTCCCGTTCGGCAGCTTCCTGCACCTTTCGATAAAAAGCATCCTGCCGTGCGGAAGCGGCGGGAGCGTACAGCAGCCGGTGTATGTACCCCCGGCTTAGGACACGATGTGCTAGCTCATCGGCCTGCATAAAGTCTTCCGATGCCGGCGGCGCGGCAAGGCAAAAAAGCGTTTCAACGCCGATTATACCTTCTGTATGCGACGGGCGAAACGACACAGCAGCTGCATTTCGAGGAACACTCCCTGTCGGCATATAACAGTATAACAATCCCCCGCCGTCCGGCACTGCTTTAAAGACCGCCGCCGCATCGGGAAGCGCTTCCGATGCAGCACGGAGCGCCGGTATGGCTAGCAGATTTTGTATCTGCGCAATCGCGGCGGCTCCTTCCTCGGTTATCTCGTACCGCTGCAAGGACTGCTGCGGATAATCATATAATAGAAGAGAGCATTGGATACCGGCATTGAGCAGCTCTATAATCACGCCGGAAAGGCGGCCGATAAAGGCGTCAAACACGGAGGCTGTCAAAGCTCGTTCTTTTTTTTTAACGCACACCGGCTCTTCTATATATATCGTTAAGCGCTTGACCGGCGGCGGTTCAAAAGCGCCGAGCTTTATGGAAAGCGTATTGGTGTGTGCATAGAGCTTCCAGTGAATTTTCCGCGGATCGTCGCCGGGAAAATACGGACGCGATTCATAGAGTTCATTCGTGCGCTCTTGTGAGGGCAGATCGTTTACGGCACGGGAACGGAGATCGGGAAATACCGTTTTTTGCGGCGAAAGCACCGGCTGTACTACGATATAGGGTACGGACAGACAAGGCGGCTGCGTATATACCGCGGCAAAAAAACCGGCAAAGTCCCGGATATTGAGATACTGCCGTTTATAAAAGTACCGCCCGCGGGTCAGATTTTCGGGATAATATTTTGTTTGTATTCCCTGCAAGGGGATGGAAAGACGTGCGGCCGTCTCTGCGGTAGGTTCAGGCGATAGTGAAAACTCAATAGTATAAAAGGCTGCGGTTCCGGGAACACAAGGCGGGAAGGTCTTTGCAGATTCTGACTGCACGGTTTTGGAACAGGCGGGAGTAACCGTAAAGCCGCCGCCGTCTGAGGCAAGGTCAGGTTCTTCCGATTTCCAACACAGGGCGGTAACCGCTACAGCAGCGGCAGCGAAACCGGCATAGAGCATAAGTACCCCGCCGCATACCGCGCTCAAAAGCTCTCCGCGGAGCAAGCCGCTTATTAAAAGCAGCGCACCCATCACGGTGTATACTGCGCCGTGCCTCGTAATCCGTATCCGCATCATGCCTTATTGTGCCTCAGCCGGTTTTGTCCAATCCGTTTGTTTGTCGGCGGTGCGGATAACCGCTTCGGTGATGCTGCTGATGAGTTCCGAAGCCGAGCCGTCGCCGGTTTTTATCAAGCACCGGTGAGCAAGTACGAGGGAGCTAAGTGTGCGGATATCTCCATCCTCAACCCAATTGCGTCCGTTGACAAGCGCAAAGGTGCGGGCGAGGTACAGTAAATGCAAACCGGCGCGAGGCGATGTGCCGAGCCTAAACGCAGGATGGGCACGGGTCTCTTTTCCGATTCGCGCGATTATCTTCTCGAGTACGGGATGCACAAATACCTGCCGCTGTTCTTCCCGCGAAGCTGCGATATCCTCTATGGAAACAACCGGCGTAACCGGCTCCGGTTCTGCAGCGGGAAGGTGCGTTTGTTCATGCAGCAATTCGGTTTCCGCTTCTTCATCGGGGTAGCCGATCGACAGGCATATACTGAACCGGTCTAACTGAGCAGCGGGGAGCGGATAGGTACCTAAACTTTCTACAGGATTTTGCGTAGCCGCTGTAAAAAAGTAGGGGCTTAACGGACGGGTTACCGTACCGGCAGTTACCTGTCGTTCAGCCATCGCTTCCAGTAAGGCAGACTGTACCTTCGGCGGAGTGCGGTTCAGCTCATCCGCAAGCAGGATGTCTGCGAACACCGGACCTTCCATAAATTCAAAGGTATTCAGCCCTGCATTAAAGACTTCCACGCCGGTGATGTCGTAGGGCAAAAGGTCGGGGGTGCATTGGATACGCCTGAACCGCGCCGCCTGCCCGTCTTTTTCGATAAGTGCTGCAAATGTTTTTACCAGTGTGGTTTTCCCGACGCCCGGCACATCCTCTAAAAGAACATGCCCGCCGGTCAGATATGCGGTAATAAAAAGACGGAGAACATCCTTCTTTCCTTTAATCGCTTTTTCCAGTGCGGAAAGAAGCCGTTCCGCCGTTTTTTCGGTATTCATAGCGGAGATTATAGCATAGTATGCGGAACACCTCAACTTTATGAAAAGAGGTACTGTCCTATCCTATTCGTGATGATGTTCCCCATGATGATTGCATTGAGCGTTCGGATTATCCTGTAATGTGCCTGCTAAAAAAGCTGCGACAGCTTCATCCGGAGAGCCGGTAAGGCCGGCAAGCTGATGAATTCCGGCGTTGTTCAGCGCATCAATCGCACCCTGTCCGCGGTTTCCTAAGATGAGCGTTTCAACTCCAAGGCTTTTAAGATAGGTTGCCAAATCGTGATGACCGAAACCGCCGTTATCGATTACTTCGGTTTTCGTTACTTTTCCGGCTTCAATTGTGTAAACCTTAAAATGCTCTGTTTTTCCAAAATGCTGGAAAATCAAATTCGTTAAAATATCATAAGTCGCTGCGATTTTCATATTGGTTGAGTGTATCATAATTCATGAGGGCTGTCTAAAGGTTGGTATAATCATCGAGGATCAATACCCCTCACGCTTTCCCAGATAATCCGATAAAACCGGTCACCCCATATCTATGCAGCGCCGTAATTTTTCGGTATGATAGCGGGATGGTCGAATTATTAGCACCGGCGGGGAATCCCGAAGCATTGGAAGCAGCGATTGCGGAAGGGGCGGACGCCGTTTATTTAGGTTTAAAGAGCTTTAATGCCCGTATGCGGTCTTCAAACTTTGCGTGGAATCAGTTTGAGGCAACGGTTGATGTACTGCATAAGCGGAATAAAAAAATATATGTTACCGTCAATACGGTTGTAACCGAGAATGAGATGGAGCGGCTCTATCGGTTCTTGGCATATCTCAACAATGTCGGCCCGGACGGCATTATCGTGCAGGATCTCGGGCTGATTCAAATGGCGCACAAACACTTTCCGAATCTCAAGCTCCACGCCTCAACACAGCTCAATATTGCAAGCGCAAAAGCAGCCAATGCGATGAGCCGCTGGGGGGTATCACGGACGGTACTGGCACGGGAACTGAGCTTGGAAGAAATCCGTGCCGTTCATGCAAACACCTCCTGCGAGCTGGAGGTATTCGTACACGGGGCGCTCTGCGTAAGCGAATCGGGCTTGTGCCTTTTTTCAAGCTATCTCGGCGGCAAGTCGGCGAACCGCGGAATGTGTACCCAAGCGTGCCGCCGCCTCTACACGGCGCATGAGCCGGAGGGCGACCGGGAAGGCTACTTTTTCTCTCCGGCGGACTTACAGCTCATCGAGTATATCCCCGATTTGATTCAGGCAGGCGTTGCCTCATTTAAAATAGAAGGAAGAATGAAAAGCGCCGAGTATGTCGGCACAGTGGTATCCGCCTACCGGTATGTCATCGACAACTGGGAAGCCGATAAAAAGGCGGCGGTCGAAACGGGCAAGCGTATCTTAGCGAACGACTTTGCACGGAAAAAGACCGGCTACCGCTTTAAAAGCACCCGCGCGGAAGAAGTGCTCAACCCCGATCAGGCGGGCGGCACCGGCATCTACCTCGGCATTATCGACGGCATTAAAAAAGGCGCCGTGGAGGAAGTCCCGTTTAAAGACGGCACGAGGGCGGTACACTATGTACAGCTGAAAGACGGGCACTATACGCCGGAGAAAGGCGACTCGGTGCGCATTCATAAGAAGGACGACAGCGGACGCGAAAACTGGAAAATTCAGGATATAATGGAAAGCAAATCCGGCGCATGGCTGCAACTGCCTGCGGATTCCGGCAAAGGCGACAGCGTATATCTCTTGCAGACCAAGGCGATGACCAAACGCTACCCTCGTTTGCTGCCTGCCTCGCTCGAAAAATACCGCAAACAGCCCAACGACGAAGCGCTGCCGATGCTGACGCTCGAAGCAGGCTTCCCGACGCTCGGCGATACAAGCAAGTCTGCGCCCTCAAAATCAGCATCTACGACACCTACCGGAGATGCACTGCCGGTGAGATCAACGGCTGCGGCAACCGCACCATCTGCAACACCCGTCAAAAAGAGCCTTGCGAAAAAGCCTGCGGATATCTTCCCCGAAGGGCTCTACGTTCAGGTTTCTTCCATTGCAGATTTACACACCATCCTTGCGGATAAACCGGTACGAGTTATTATCAATTTGAATGAGGATACCTATCCGGCGCTGACTGGACAACAGCCCAATCCGCAGCAGCAAAATCAACAGCAGGCAAAACCGCTGCCGTTCTCCAAACGGGAAATCTTTATTTCGCTTGATCCCTTTGTGCCGCAGGAACAGGAGCCTATCCTTGCGGAGCAGCTTGAACAGCTAACCGCACAGGGGTATACGCAATTTATCGTGAATAATCCGGCGCATATTTCCATGCTCCGCAATAAAAAGAACTTTTTAGTTGCGGGGCCGTACCTGTACACTTTTAACTGCTGGGCTGTTTCGTGGCTGCAGGAGAACGGCATCTGCGCCTACATTCCTCCCGCCGAAAGCTCTCAGGCGAATATCGAAACGGTGTTTGCGCCGGAGCTGCGCCCGCAGGTACTGCTGCCGCTTTTTTCGTATTCCGTACTGTTCAGAATGCGCTTTACGCTGCCGAAAAACTATAACTTCCTCTACTTTTCCGACAAGCAGGGCGAGGCGTTCAGAGCTTTTTCTACCCCATCCGCCTCTTTTGTGCTATCCGACAAGCCGTTTTCGGTTGTAGACCGATACCACGCCTTACAGCATCATCAGTTCTCACGCTTTTTGCTGGATTTTTCGCATACGAGCGTTGAACGCCGCGCTTATCGGTTTATTTTACAGTCGCTGCGGAGCGGCACTCCCTTCCCCGACTCGGTGCGCTTTAACTGGAAGGAAGGCTTCTACGATCCACAGCGGGTAGAAGAGCTCAAACAGCTGGGGCAAAAATCGGCGGCAGAGCGCGGCCCCAAAAACTCCGGCGGACGAGCAAAACCGCCTAAAGGACGTTCACAGAACCGTCGGCACAATCAGACACACCGGAAATAAATAGCCCCGTCTCTTCATTCCGATGCTGTACGATAATCGATGCATCGGGGGCATTGCGCTCGGCTAAACCGCGCTGTATCAGCGGATAGAGCTTTTCGTGCGGCTTTTGATTGCGGTACAGGATAAGCAGCAATGCCTCATTTTTGAACGCATCCATCATACAAAAATCGCCGTCACTGTCGCCCGCAATAAGGATGGGAGCTTTCCCGCCGTGCCGCGGAGCAATCAACGTCCGTATCGCATCCGCCTTTCCTTCCCGCCACGTTTGCGGAATGGAGTAATCCCGCTCATCGGTAAACACGCCGTCGGCATTCCGCAGCCGCCGTCTGCCGAACACTTGTTCGGGACGGAGGCAGTAGCCATACGCAGGATTACAGGCAAACACCCGCACGCCGTCCTCCTGCGAGGCAGAACAGATATAGGGAGTAATGCCGTGTTCTTCAAAACGGCGGAACAGCTCTTGTATTTCCGGCTGTATCCGTATCCCCTTCCGGTACGTTGCGGTAACAACACCGGCTCGCCCTGCCTGCCGCATGGGTGATACGAGCGTGTATTGTTTTATTTCAGCGGTAAGCGCTTCGGCAATTGTTTTTTCTACAAGACTATTTAATTCGGGGAGCGTCAATCCCGTGCATACCGATTGAGAAATATCGGTATCGCAGACCGTTACCGCATACCGCATCAGCGTCAGAATTTTTGCCTTAAAATCGAGGTATTCCTCGGTTTGCACGACTTCCTCGAGCGGGAGCGTCCCGTTCAAATGTTGATATGCATGATATAAGAACCGATAGCGGTCATCCAAATCCGCCGAAAGATCTGCTGCAGTGAGCTGACGCCCTTCGCTATTAAAGCAGCCGACGAGCGGAATATCCTGCGGAATTTCGTGCCGAATGGTAACGGCAAACTGTTCGGGCGCCAGGTTAAAACAAAGGTGTTCAAGCTGATACAGAAAAAGGCTATCCTGTATATCGTAGAAGATACACGTATAATCCCAATCAAAGACGGCATAATTGTCCGCAAAAGCTTTTTCCGCAATCAAGCGTTCCAACCGCAGTTTGTTCTGCGGCTCCCAATTCCCGGTTAATGCCGGTTTATTTGTTTTATGAGTCTTATCCGTTGCCTTGGTTTCCATGTCTGATGTTCCGATGAGGTTGTTCTGAAAGGCCCGATTATCTTATTTAAGCAAAACCTGTGCGCTGTGCCAGCTCAGTGTCGCGCATTTAATACGAGCAGGCATTTCGGCAAAATAGCTGAGAATCTGCGCATCGCCGAGGCTCTCCAATTCTTCCTCGGACTGCGGCTTTCCTGCCATCATATTAAAAAACACCTCAAGACAATGCTGCGCCTCTTTAACCGTTTTGCCTTTGATTAAATCGATCAGCATATTGGTGGAAGCGGTTGAAACCGCACAACCGGCACCTAAAAAAGAAGCGTCCTCAACAATCCCGTCCTTCTGCTTAATCAGCAAGGTTAAATCGTCGCCGCAGCTGGGATTATGCCCGCGCTCAATACCGGTCGCTCCGTCCAACTGATGTTTATGTTCGGTTCTCCGCGAATAATCCAATAATGTTTGTTGATATACCGTTTCGATGCTCACGTCCCGCTCCTCTATTGCTATCACCTAAAAGATTCAATCTAAAAAGTTCGGTGATAATTTTACACAAAACAGTTCCATTAGTATAGTAAATCATGTTAATGAAGCATTACCGCAATACAAACTTATTGAAAGATAAATGACGCTCAATAAGCTAGATATGCTTTCACAAAAGGGCTATCATAATCAGATGAAATTCACGTTTCGAATAGAAACAAAAACGCGACTCGACATTTTCCTACGTTCGGAACTTGTTCAGGCCGTATCCGTTCCGGTTAAAAACGCTTCTATTACGCCTCTGTCAAATTCAAAAATACGGCGGATGATTATCGCAGGAGCAGTCAGTGTTGACGGACTACAGATTCGCCGCCCTTCATATGAGCTTTTGCAAGGGCAGATTGTCTGCGCCGAATTCGATAAAGAAAAATTCTTCTTTGAAAAGCAGGCGGATGATATTGCCTTTGAATTGACTACTGCTGATGTGCTTTATGAAGACAGCAATTTGATTGCCGTGAACAAGCCGGCATTTTTTCCGACGGAAGAAACGATTGTCGGCGGCGAAAAGCGGGACTGCCTGCACGCGGCGGTTGTACGCTACTTATGGACAAAAGCCGCGCTCCGAAATCCTCCTTACGCAGGGATCATGCACCGCCTTGACCGCGAAACCAGCGGCGTTATTATGTTTACAAAAAACCGCGCTGTAAATGCTGCCGTTCACGAAATATTTGAAAAACGTACCGCGCAAAAAATCTACCGCGCCGTATGTGCCGTTGCAGGAAACAAGGGAAATACGCAGCGATACCGTAATTTGGAGAAAGGCTCCGAGTTTTTTGTAGAAAATAATATCGGGCGCATAAGCCCTAAAAGCACACGGGCAAAGTGGGGTGAGCTGAGTACGGCGCACGGCGGATTGTATGCGCGCACGGATTTTACGGTTTTGGAATGCTGCATGATCGGCGGTATTCCTGCCGTCAAGATTGAAGCGCGTCCGCTTACGGGACGCACACACCAGATCCGCGTTCATCTTGCGTCGGTCGGTTTGCCGATTTTAGGCGACACGCTTTACGGCGCACCGGAATACAAGCGCACAATGCTCCATGCACAAAGCTTGACATTCCCGCATCCCATTAGCAAAAACACAATGACGGTGAGCGCACCGCTGCCGGATGGCTTCTAGCGGCAGCCGGTCTATTCAAAAAGGCTGCCGGTCTGCGCCGCTGACGCCGGAATTTTTAGTCCGAGATGAGTGTATGCTTTTTCCGTAACCATACGTCCGCGGGGAGTGCGCTGCAGCAATCCCGTTTGAATAAGATAGGGTTCGTAGTAGTCTTCAAGCGTATCTTGCGACTCCCCGATTGAAATCGCAAGGGTCTCCGCCCCGACCGGTCCTCCCCCGTAGTTTTCGATAATGGAGCGAAGAATTTGCCGGTCATAGTTTTCCAAACCGAGCCGATCAATGTGCAATTTTTCCAAACCCTGCGCAACGGTTGTTTCGCGGATAGTATCACTGCCTTCAATGAACGCAAAATCCCGCATACGCCTCAGCAGCCGATTGGCAACGCGCGGCGTTCCGCGGGAACAGCGGGCAAGTGCAACGGCCGCTTTTTTCCCGATGTTGATTTGAAGGATATCGGCGGAACGCATAATAATAAAAGCAAGCTCTTCGTCGCTGTAAAATTCAAAGCGCTGCACGATCCCGAACCGGCTAATAAGCGGACTGGAAACCATACCGGCACGAGTTGTCGCACCGATCAGCGTAAACGGCGGCAGCGGAATACGAACAGTCCGCGCCCCCGGCCCTTGCCCGATAATCCAGTCAAGCTCATAATCTTCCATAGCGATATAGAGCATTTCTTCGATGGCGGGCTTTAACCGATGAATTTCGTCGATAAAGAATACGCTCCGTTCGGACAGCGTTGTCAAAATACCCGCCAAATCCTTAGGTTTATCGAGGGCGGGGGGCGCCGGTGATCTTGCATTCAACGCCAAGCTCTTGCGCGGTAATTTGCGCAAGGGTAGTTTTTCCCAGCCCAGGAGGCCCAATCAAAAAAAGGTGATCAAGGCTCTCTCCCCTACTCCGCGCCGCTTTGATAAAGACCGACAGGTTTTCTTTGATGTTTTGCTGTCCCTGAAAATCCTTCAAAAGCTGCGGGCGCAACGCGCGGTCTTTTTCATCCCCCCGCACGCTTTTCTCCGCGTATAATGCCGAATTCATCTATTTCATTATCCTGATATATTTCGCCGTTCATCTGCATTGCTAAAAGATACTCATCGTATTAAAATAGTAGGAACCTCTAAAAATCTCGTTTTTTTGAGGTTTCCCTTACATGTAATTTGAGTTATGCGTTTTTCTTTTTATTTACTTTTTCCATAAAGCGGTCGACATTGATAATCGCCCGTTCATGAATACCGCTGCCTATCACGCCGCGCTCATCACGCGCTTCAACCTGAAAGGTCAGAAATTTCCCATTTGCATTGATCTCTACCAATTCGGTATGGATTGAAACCTTCATCCCCTCAGGGGTTGCATCAAGATGCCGTACATCCACATGGGTACCGACCGTTGCCTGCCCCTCGTCCAAATACGGCATCACGCTGCGCGTTGCCGTATCTTCCATTCGAGCAATCATAGCCGGTGTCGCAAATACCTCCACCGTCCCGCTCCCCACCGCAGTTGCGAGCATCTCCTTTGTAACAACAAAGGTATAATCTCCTTTAATCCCGACTTCCATAGCTGCCTCCAACTAGTTGTACATCAGGGTAATCGCATTGGCACTATTTCAAGCGATTGCCTTGCTTTTTACATAGTTATAGCCGAAAATACAAATCTATGCCAGACAAACAGGAGCCGTTTCGCTATAATATCCGCTATGAATTTTCGTTATTCGGACTATGACGTGATTGTCGTCGGCGGAGGGCACGCGGGCATCGAAGCCTCACTCGCCGCTGCACGGATGGGCGCACAAACCCTTCTTATTACACAAACGGTTGATACTATCGGCAGGATGTCCTGCAACCCCTCGATTGGGGGCGTTTCTAAAGGCAATATCGTGCGGGAGATAGACGCCCTCGGCGGCGAGATGGGAAAACTCGCCGATGCTTGTATGATTCAATACCGCCTTCTCAATAAAAAGCCGCGGGCCGGCAGTGCAATCACCCCGCATTCAGGCGGACAAATTCTTATATGCGCAGACTGCGCAATACACACTCGAAAAAGAAAAAAATCTCCATATTTATCAAGATACGGTTGTCGATGTTATCTCCTCGCAGACTGCGGAAAGCGGGCTTGTGGAAGGCGGCAGCGTACAGGCGGTACTGACGGCGCGCGGCAGGACAATTTCCGCACGGGCGGTGGTGCTCACAACCGGAACCTTTATGGAAGGGAAAATCTACATCGGCGAGTTCGAAGCGGAAGAAGGCCGCCTCGGCGAAAAAGCGGCGATCGGTCTTGGCAGCGCCCTTGCACGCAAGGGCTTCACGATGAGCAGGCTTAAAACCGGCACCCCCTGCCGCGTACTGAGAAAATCCGTTGATCTTTCTCAGCTGGAAATACAGGAAGCGGATGCCGTGATGCGCCCGTTCTCCTTCGATACGGCGGAAATATTCCGCCCCTCGGCAGTGTGCTATGTCTGCTACACCAACGAGCATACCCACGAGGTTATCCGGCAAAACTTTCACCGCTCGCCGCTTTTTCCGGGGAAAATCCACGCAACAGGCGCCCGCTACTGCCCTTCCATCGAGGACAAGGTACGCAAGTTCTCCGAACGCACGCGGCACCAACTGTATATCGAACCGGAAGGCCTGATGAGCGATGAGCTGTACATCAACGGATTTTCATCTTCGCTGCCGGAGGATGTGCAGGATCAAATGCTCCGCACCCTCACCGGTTTTGCCGATGCCGTAATCACCCGCCCCGCGTATGCAGTCGATTATGCAGTTGTCTCTCCGCTGCAGCTGGGGCCAGACTTACAAACCCGCCGGATCGCAGGGCTTTTTACCGCGGGGCAGATTAACGGCACCTCCGGCTACGAAGAAGCGGGCGGCCAAGGCCTCATCGCCGGAATCAACGCAACGCTGTACGCCCGAGCTTTCAGCCACAGCAGCGCACAACCGGCAGCCTACGAACCGTTCACACTCCGCCGCGACGAAGCCTACATTGGCGTAATGATCGACGACCTTATCACGCAAGGGGTCGATGAACCCTACCGAATGTTCACCGCCCGCGCCGAATACCGGCTCAAGCTCCGGCACGATACTGCCGATGAGCGGCTCACCGAGCGTGCATACCGCATCGGCTTGCAAAAGCAAAGCTCCTTTACCCGCCTGCAGGAAAAACTTGCACAGCGCGGTGAGCTTATTAAACACTGGCGGGAGGTGAAAATTACCGGCAGCATTGTGGAGGCGGAACCCGCGTTGCAGTGTCATCTCGGCAAGTCTTTCGCCGACGCGCTGCACGATCCGCTCATTCCGCTTGAGCTGATCTGTCGATGCGATCCCGCAAGTGCACAGTATTCCGAGACAATTAAAAACTCGGCGGAACTTGAAATCCGCTATGAGCATTACATTATTGCGCAGGATAAACGAATTGATAAAATGAAGAAGATGGAAACGAGCCGCATCCCGCCGAATTTTAACTACGATGCGGTTTCGGGGCTTTCGACGGAATCGCTTGCACGCTTAAAGCGGGTAATGCCCACAACAATCGGACAGGCAAGCAGAATTCCCGGCATCCGCCCTTCGGACATTATGGTATTGATGGTCGCGATAAAATAAGAAAAGATTAGTTTCGTATATTCTCCGGCTAATCGCAGAGAAGACGAATCACCTAGCCCCGCACCGCCATCAGCATCTCAGCATCAGCATCGGTAATAAGCCCGCATTCCAGCATATCGTAGAGTTGATCGCTGTTTGTCTTGCCGAAGAACAACAGATCATCGGTACCGAGCCCTATCGGAATTCCCGCATCGATCATTTTTTTGATGGGGTGCTCTTTTAAACTGGGGACGGCGCTCAGCATCACGTTGCTCATCGGACACACATTACAGCGTATTTTACGATCGGCTAAAAATTTCAGCACCGAATCGTCAGAAGCGGCTCCGATACCGTGCTGCACTTCATCCAACTCAAAAAATTCAACGAATTTACGAACCGATTGTGCATCCGAAAATTCTCCGATATGCGCTTTCTTTTTGATATTATGTTTTTCGGCCAGTTTAAAGATATAACCGAAATCCTCGATCCCTTCAAAAACCTCGGTGCCATATAAATCGACATTCTTAAATACCTTGCTTTCAAAAAGCGGATACACCCATGTGCGAATAAAATCTCGGTCGAGTGTTTTTGGAATGCCGACTTCGGGGCGTATTTCAATTTGTTTTTTGTATTTTGATACAAGCCTCGAAACATCGGATAAGAACTTATCAATATTGTTGTCGTAATGCTTTATAAAACCGATATCAATTGACGTTTCAAGCCAAACAACGTTGTCGGCAATCGCATCCTGAATGGACATTTCGAAAAGGGCTTTGACGTCTTTTGCCGTTTTACAGCGCGGGCGGGTATAAGAACCGATTACTTGATGCATTTCATCGAGACCTGCCATTTTGCGGGGAAAATTCGGAATAACCACACCCGCCCAATGCTTGTAGTGTTCATACTTCATGCTCAAATTAAGATGATTATGCGTATCCGACTTTGGTCGCGATTTTAAATACTCAATATCTTTCATTCTAAAACCCTTTTTGCGCCTCTACTGATATCCGACATGCATATTCCGACAAGCCGACGGTATAATTATCGGTAAATATCGGGAAATCTTGAAGCCCCTGACTCTTATAGTATTCGCCGGAATATCCTCCGAGATACTCCGCAAGTATATCATTTGTACGGCATCAATACGACAGTTTCAATTCATTCACTCACCATGCTTGAGAAAACAGCAATCGATCGGCGCATCTACCCATTAATTATTTTGACGCCGCTACTAGTGCCAATCCTTGAACACCCTGCTTCAATATATTTAAGCGCATCCTCACGACTGCGAATACCGCCTGACGCCTTAATCTTGGTATCTTTTTTGAGATATTTCTTAAATAAAGAGATATCTTCAAGCGATGCTCCGCGCGAACCGTAACCGGTAGAAGTTTTAATAAAATCCGCCCCGGCCTGTTCAACCGCAACACAGACATTTGCAATATCCTTTTCGGACAAATAGCAAGTCTCCACAATGACCTTTAAATGAGCTTTTTTTGCATGGCAGATTGAGGCAAGCGCAGCAATTTCTTTTTCAACATAGCTTGTATTGCCTTCCAGCAATTTTCCGATATTAATCACCATATCGATTTCGTCAGCACCATCTTTTAACGCTTGTTCAGTCTCAGCACATTTTACTTGGGTTGTCTGTGTGCCGAATGGGAAACCGATAACGCTGCACGTCATAACATCGGAGCCTGCAAGTTCTTTTTTTACCAACGCAACATTGCAAGGATTCACACAAACCGAAGCAAAATGATATTCCTTCGCTTCTTTGCACAAAGTAACAAGCTCTGCCTCGACGGCATTAGGCTTTAATAAAGTATGATCGATATACTTATTTAATTCCATGTTATTCTCCTAAAAAATAACAGACACCTATTTGGTATCTTTGCATCTTATGATAAGTCAGGCAACACCGCCGACATATTCGCCATTAATTGTTCCAATTCTTGTCTTACTCTTATCCCCAAATCCTGATCCGGCAACTCAATACTTAAATCACGTAAATAACTCAGCAATTTAAATACTGATACATCATCATATGGCGGCTGAGCACTCGCTACGCTGCAGGCCTGCTTAATAAGATTCGCACGTTCTTTAAGTCCCAGTTCTCCCGACAACCGGGCAATAATATAATATATCTGTATTCTTTCACTGCTGTTAAGAAATATTTCGAGTTCTTCTTGCGGAAGATAGGCGGCTAAATCACGCAAATACAAGAACAACTGAGCAAGCTGTTCGGGATCGGTAGTATTAAGATATTGCTCAAATGAAGGTGAGTCTTTAATCTGATGTTTTGCATGGCACCATAAAAGATTTTGCTGTTCCTGATCAAGGACAAATGGCGTTTGGTTATCACTCGACTCATATTCTTCCTCTATCTCGGAATCTTCGGAAGCAGCAACTTCTTCATCCTCAACGGCAACTTCTGCGTCACCTTCTTGATTTAGATCAGATTGAATATCAACAGGTTCTTCCTCCACTGCACCTTCTGTAACCGCTTCGGCATGATCTTGCTCCATTATTTCATCAATCGGAACAGTTTCGGTTTCAAGTGAAATTGCCTGATTTTCCTCGGTGCCAAAAATATCTTCTTCCGCAGTTTCGACAACCTGAACACTATCATCATTCACCGATACATCCTTATCAACCGGCACACGATCTTCTTCCGTATCCGGGAAAGTTTCCTGTGGTTCGGCAATCTGTAGACATTCCTCCCCTTCTGTTACTGCAACAGCTTCCTCTTCTACGGGAGTGTCTTCGGATTCCTTTTCTGCTACAGCGGCAGTATTTTCTTCTTCTGCGGCTGCGACGGCAGAGTCTTCGACTTCTTCTGTGGTAGCGGCTGGTACTCTGTCTTCTTGAGATATTTCCGCCGATTCTTGCAATGTTTGTTCTTCCGATTGAACCGGTTGCTCCTCAGGTTCTTGCTTTAGAGCGGTCGATTGAAGCGGTATTTTTCGACTAAGATTTTCAGCTATCCTTTCAGCCAAAACCTCGACTGCCTGCGCATATTGGTTTTCATCCAGTTGCTTATCAATATCTGAAATGACATCCTGTAAAAAACCGATTGTCGTTCCGTAGATATCCATATCTTTTAATCTTTCCTGTATTACCTCGTCACGAAGAAGATCTTGGCGTTTATGCAATGCGCGTGCATTTTTTTGAGAGATACTGCCTACACCAAAGGTGGCACTATTTCCAAGATGATTAGGATTAAGATAAAGTTCATCGACAGGAGAAGCAAAAGTCTCACTGGCTGCTACACCTACTTGGCCATCCGACAAGCCGGTTTTTACTTGCGGAATGTCACCGGCACTACGACCTGTTGCTGCAAGCCCGGTAGCATCAAAATTCCCGGCGCCGAATGCATGGGGTACAGATACCGTGCTTGGATGGGACGGAAATACGGGCTGACCGGATATATCCGATTGTTGACCAGTTGTCAACTGTATACCGTCCATAGAAACATCGTCTTTTTCCGACGGGAGTTCTTTCACTTCTTCAGTCCCTTCGATAAGCATTTCAAAAGGGAGTTCTCGCTCGGATATTGATATATCTCGTAATGAAGGAATTCTCTGTTTTGGCTCCGGGTTCAGCTCAGCCGGAGAAATATAAAGATCCGAATCGTCAGATTTCAGCTGTTCAAGGTTTTTGGTTAACAACGGATCCGCTATATAGTTTTCTGCTGCCTGCTCATAGAGATCGAGTGAGGCAGCCATATCTTGTCCCGGTTCATCAGATTCGGAGTCGCTCTGCATATTAAGGATCTCATTTGCCGTTTTTAATGCCTCAAGCGTATCCCCTCGTTTTTGAAATAACCGCGAAAGAGCAGATCGAGCTTCAATAGCATTCGGTTTTAATTCGAGTACTTTTTGATATTCTTGATATGCAGCCTGAGGATTATTCAGCAATTCTTCGGTTCTACCTAATGCCATCAATGCGGAAATATCGATCGGCTTTTGCTTCAAGAAGAGCCTCAGCTGCTCCTTAGCTTCCTCATATTTATGCGCCAAAAGATACTGCTCCGCGAGTTCTTGGCGGAACTCTATCGCTGACGGCGCTATGTTTAATATTTGTCTGAATGTCTCTTCAGCTCGTTCAACCTCGCCTGTAAGGGCATACAACTCTCCCCGTAATTTAAGAGCATTGAGACTGTTATTGTGTTCTGTGTCCAGCCGTCCAAAAAGCTCATGAGCCTTTGCATAATCTTTAGCATATATGCACATTTGGATAGCCTTAAGCCGTAGTGCATGATTGTCGGTATTTACCGGAGCAGATTCCGCAGCAAGTAAAATTGGAAGCGCTTCATTATACCGCTGTTTCTTTTCTAAAAGATTTGTTAAGGCAAGTGCAGCAGGAGCATATCCAAAATCGATTGCTAACGCGTCATAATAATATTGCTCGGCTTCTTGTTGAAGCTGTTTCTTTTCAAAAAGATAACCGAGCTTAGTATAAAGCGGAGCATTTTCACCGGCTATACGAAGCAACGATCGATAGGTATTCAATGCATCATCAAGTTTATCCAGTTGTAAATAGGCAGCAGCGATGCCCGTCAATACTTCCCCCCATGCCGGATTAACACGAAGCGCCGAGTTGTAATATACAATCGCTTCTTCATACCTCTTTTCTTGGCATAAAAGTCCGGCAAGGTGGAAATTCAAATAGGGATGATTAGAGTCTACGCGGAGACCCTGCTTATATATTTCAATTGCTTTATCCGTTTCACCGGTTAAAACATACAGATTACCGAGCCGATCATAGGCATGGGCATGATCAGGTTTAACTTCGATTGCGCGGGAAAAATACTCAGCAGATTTTGCATACTCCCCCATCTTTTTATAGGTTTTTGCAAGACTGTATAATACTTCATCGGTATCGCCGCCGATCGCCTGTGCTTTCTCTAATATCTTGAGTGCTTCTTCATAACGCTCCAAATGGCGATAGATACGGCCGAGGTTCAGCATCAGCTCAATATTATCGGGAGCACGTTCATATAAGTAAAGATAAGTCGCAAGTGACTGCTCAAGATTACCTTCATCACCATAAACGCGCGCTAACAAGTTCTCAATTTTTTCCTTATCACTCGGTAGTATGTCCGGATGTTTTTTCAGCACATTGGTCAACAACCGTTCGGCATATTCGAAATCTTGAGTAATTAAAGCTGAATTCGCACGTTCAAAGATAAAATCAAGTGAGTCTGACATAATCCCTCTGACCGCTATTCCTTCCGCGGCCTTGCCCATACTTCTTGAGAAAACGCCCCTACCCGCGTACCTGCCTCGTCATCATAGGCAGCAACGGCAAAAAAATAAATTTTACCGTTATGCAAATTCGGTATGCGATAAGAAAGAACTTTACCCACATTCAGAGGTGAGCCTGCCGAAAAATATTCTCCTCGGCGTTCTCCATAATATACCATATAACCTTTTACATCAAAATCAATCGATGGCGTCCATGACAACTCGATACTACCGTCTTTCGGTTCTGCAAATAAGCGCGCAGGAGGCAGCGGTTCTGAGTCTTTTTCATATTCAAGGCTGATGGAATGTACAATAGGCGTTTTCTGTCCCTCTGCATCCGGATACAAATCACCCGCAATTTGGAAGAACCGCCCTCGCATCCCCGTAATTGCCTGCCCGCTGCGTATAGGTTTCCATGCCGGCTCCGTATCTGTCCATGCATAGCGGTTCTCTCCGGAGCGAATAAAAAATACAGCATCCGTTTGTACCGGCGTATCTGCAGAGACGGTTAACAGTTTTGCCTCAGACAGAGAGCCCCCCGAATCAATAATCAGAGATTCGAAACGCCCTCCATTAAGGTGGTACCGGTCAAACAGTGCAGTCTGCTCGGCAAAAGTCGGCGGTTCAATAAATCGCTTGGTTATTTTCATTTCATCAAGTAATCCCGAATAATGCACGCCGATTGAAAGGTCTGCGGCGTGCCCCATTTTTGATAATAAGATGGCATCGCTTTCTCGCCCATTCTCGGTAACGTAGACGATATTCTCCGTATGTCCATTCATCCGGTACTCTAACAGCCCGATTTCTTCATCATACGTAATCAGATGATGTGACCACTGCGATGGAATTAAATTGGTGCGTCCCCGCAGCAAAATGGAAATACCGTTATTATATTTATCTTGCCAAATGTTAAAAAAATCCCATTGCACCTTGTTTTGAATAATCTGTGCAATGATATGTTGATCGGTCAAGCGTTCTTTTTCAAAATATGACGAATACCACTGTAGAATAATACTACCGCTCTCGGTAACCGCCGGCGCTATCCAGAATTCAATCGTAAACGATCCGGCAGAACTTTCGCCTGCAAAAAAAGAATCGTCCTGCGGTTTTAGCACTAACCCTGCAGTTTTTATATGGGGACTGCACATCGCCGCCCCTGCGCCGAGCTTTGCCTGTTCAGCTCCTATGAAACGCATATTCGAAGAGACAACCGTATAGGAACTAGTCTCCTCTACAATAGAAGGGGAATCGAAATTGAGATAAAGATCGGTTTCCTGCGTTATTTTTGGAGCACTGCTGCTGAGTGAAATACCGGGATTCCCATATTTTCCCGGACACATCTGTATATTTTCGGTATACTGCAACATTCCCCAGCCATGTTTTCCGCCTAATTCAAACACTGCGGGGTCGGTAAAGGAGACAGTAAGAACGCTTGAGAAAAAAAACAGCACTGCAAAAATCTTTTTTATACACATCATCGCTTTCAATTATCGGCCAGAAGTATATATCATTTAAGGAAGTTTTAATAGACCGGAACGTTAGGACAAACGCATCAGTTTATTTTTTAACAGTCCCGCAGAATCAACAACCTCGACGCAAGCGTCGGGGTATGTTGTTCTCATAAGGTGGTTGCAGTCGGCTTTAATACCCTTTGTTACGACGCAAGCGTCGGGGGATTAAACCCTCCGCACGAATAAAGAGGCCGTTCAACCAGAGTTGAACCTCTTTGCGGTTCAAATTGTCTCACAACCTCTTTATTCTACGGAATTGGATTTATTCATCTGATGCGTTTATCCTTCTCCTAAAATAAACTGTGCAAAATTTTGCTTAAAATTTCGCACAAACGGGGAAACCTGTTTAGCATATTTTCAGTGCGGTTGTCATGAGGAGAGTGTAACGGCCTATCGTAATATTTTCTTAAATATTATACTTGACAACATATTATATTATGAATAATATTATAAAAGTTGCAACCTAAGATGAGAGTATCTCTAACAACTTGGTTAGATTTTTCCACAAATGGTTGCGTATATTTAGAAATATAAACCTCAGGAGGTAAAAGTGCTTTTTTCAATTAACTCAGGATTGCTTGAAGCTTGCGTGCTCGCCCTCTTGAGTAATGAAGACTCCTACGGATATAAGTTAACACAGGATGTAAAGGACGTCATGTCCATCTCCGAATCGACACTCTATCCGGTATTAAAACGCTTGCAAAGTGCCGGTTTTTTAGAAACATATGATATGCCTATTGATGGGCGCAATAGAAAATATTATCGCATAACGTCCGCAGGAAAAAGGCAGCAGAGCTTATACTGCGACGAATGGAAGTCTTACAAGGAATTGATTGAAAAAATTTTTAAAGGAGCACAGCATTCATGACCCGTAGAGAATTTATGACTGAGCTGGCTGCACGGCTGCACCGACTGCCAAAAGAAGATTTACAAGCTGCATTACAGTATTACGAAGAATACTTTGACGAGGCCGGCAGTCAAAATGAACAAGAGGTAATACGGGAACTGAGAAGCCCCGCACATGTTGCTTCAAAAATTTTATCCGATTATGCCGTAAAAGAAGCAAAGAAAGCCCGAGCTTCTACAAAAAGCGGCTGGCGCGCTTTTTGGTTTACCATATTGGCTATTTGCGCCGCGCCCGTTGCGGTACCGCTTATCATTGCCGCAGTAGTAACCATCGTAGCGCTCGGATTTGCCGGCTTTGCAGTTGTCTTTGCTTTGATAATTGCCGCCGGTGCAATTTTTATCAAAGGAATCGGCAGCTTGTTTTTCGGCTCTGCCACAGCCTTATTATTGTTCGGCAGTGCATTAATACTTGTCGGTTTTGCACTTCTGATCTTTTACGGCATCAGCGCCTTAATTGTCGCTATTGGCAAGCATATTAAAAACAAATCAAATAAATAGATGAACGAGCATTGCTAAAAGCTCAAGTGAGCTTTTAGTGATCCTCAAAACCACATACATTGGAGGCTTATATGGACAAGAAACTCTATCGAAGTGAAAGCGATAAGAAAATCTGCGGCGTATGCGGCGGTATTGCCGAATACTTTGACATCGACTCAACCGTTATCCGGTTGCTGTGGATTCTTGCGACTCTTTTTTTCGGAAGCGGTATTTTCTGCTATATTATCTGCGCATTGGTAATGCCTATTAAAAAAGAAGAACCGCTCGAATACGAGTATATCAGGAAAAACACAAGCGATACTGACCGGTAAGGAGAGGAAAATGCTGATGATCATTATTTTGTGCATTCTGCTTAGTCTGTTCGGAATAGGCGGATTAGTCTTTGCCATCGCAGGCGGTCTCCTGAAATTCTCATTCAAACTCTTAATCTTTAGCATTACGTTGATTATTATGATTTTATGCAGCATCCCTCTCCTATTGGCAGGATTATTTTTCAGCGGTTTAGCATTCTTATTTTAGAATATTGCTAAGATATGTTTTTAGAATATTAGGATTATATCGATGAAAAGAAGAATAAGAACGGTATTTACAATTATTGGAATTGGAGGACTCCTCATCATTATTGGAATTCTGATGGGTGGCAACGTGAAAAAGACCTTCTACGACAATGGTTATCTCGATGAGGGATGGTGTATGGACAAGGAGGAATTGAGTATGGATAACGAAAATACAAGTAGTGCCCTATCGACACATACGAATGAAACACAGCTCATATCTGATGCTTCCGTTCTAAAACAGCTAAAAGCGGATGTTTCTTATGCCGCGCTGCGAATTGAACCGCATGATAAGCAATCCATTGCCTACAGCATCACAAATAACACAAAAAGGATCGGAGCTTCCGTACAAATTGACGGCGACACCTTAGTAATCAGCACAAAAAAGAACCACACATGGAGTTGGCCATTCGGATGGAAAGGCGACAGGCTGGGACGTTCTAAAACAGCCATCACGGTTAAGATACCTCAAAATACACTGTTTGATACCGCTAACATCAATATCGGGGCTGGCTTACTGATACTTGACGGTTTTACTGCAAATCAACGGTTTAAATTGAATAGCGGAGCAGGTAAAGTAGACGTCAAAAATATTACCGCCTCAAATGTAAACATCGAAACAGGCGTAGGAGAAACAGTCTTTCACAATTGTAGTTTTACGGATACTGTGATGAACACCGGCATCGGAGAGACCGTCTTTGACGGCAGAATTTTTACGAAACTTGAAATTAACGCAGGAATCGGCGAAATAGACATGCGCATAAATGGAAAAAAAGACGATTATTTGATCAATGCTACCTCAGGGATCGGTTCGATACTGATAGACGGACGCAGTGCGACAGGGATCGACTCCACATTCCGTATCAACAATCAAAATGCGCTGCATACCATCCGTGTTAAAGCCGGTATAGGGGAAGTCAATATCAATTTTACCGAATAACGTTATATATACGAAAGCAGAAACGCATCCTGCTGTTTTTGAATTTTCCGATAGAATAAAAAATAAAAAAGAGCTACTTGACAATAATGTTTTTTTGAGATATAAATATATCTCATTGTTGAGCAATGAATACTAATGTCTCCTTCGTCTAGTGGTTAGGACATCGGGTTTTCATCCCGACAACAGGGGTTCAATTCCCCTAGGAGATGGTTAAAGCCTGAAATAAACAGCGCGGTTTATTTCAGGCTTTTTATTTTCCAGACAGTCAGCTTACTTCTCGCTCAATCTCATACTGAAAAACCTTTTTTCAGCTAGCGCCCCACTTCATCGCTAAAAAAATCTACTAAATCACGGCATTATGCGCTTACATTTTTACTGAAGCCTTTCCAATTTTTCAGCAAGCTGAAGATACGTTTTATTATAAGGATCAAGCGCAATAACTTGCTGCAAATAATAATATGCTTTGCGATAATCCTTATGCTTAAAATACCACTCATATAGAGCAAAGAGCGTCAACGAGCTACGCGGATCGGACAAAAGACTCGACCGTAAGAGGGTCAGTTTCTCCTCATCGCTGGGCGCAAGTAATGCTTGATAATAAATTAAAATTGACTTTAAGGCAGATCGAGCATCACTGAGATGGCGGTTAATAACTTGCCTAAGCGTACCGTATTTTTTTGCACCGTAAAGAACCTGTAAATACAACGCGATAATTTCGTCAGAAGGCCGCTTTTGGGCGGCAGCCATATATGCAGCTTGCGCCGTATTCATCGCTTCTTCCCAGTTATTCATCCCTGCGCAGACACGGGCATATAACACGATATCTTGCTCAGAAGGATTATTATTATATAGATACTGTGCGCGTTCAAAGGCGTTTCCCCATCGTTTTTCAGCTATATCTTCTTTGACCAAAAGGCGGATTGCAAGAATATTACGCGGATTTTGTTTTAAAAGTACACTGAGAAAATCATTCGTAGTCTTCCCGTTAACGGTATTTTTTGTTTCAAAGCAAAAATTTGCACAAGCGAGAATAACATCAGGAGATTGCGGATAAAGAGAGTCAGCCTTTTCAAGGCATTGTTTTGCATCGACAATATTCTTACTCCATTCGAGTAATACACGGCTCCGCAACAGAAGGTAAGCCTTATCAACCTTATTTTGTTTGGCAAACTCATCAAGCAGAGTATTTGCAGCTAAATATTCTTTTTTTTCTACATATAGCCGGACTTGCAAAAAGAAGGCACGCCCAAAATCATTATCTTTTTTGATGACCGCGGAAACAAGTTCCTCAGCTTTTTCAAAATTCCTTTTGTCAAGATATGTTTCGGCAAGTAATAGTCGAATTATTACAGCATCAGGATAACGAGTATACAATCTTTCAGCAATTTTATATGATGTTTCAATGTTATTACTAAAGAGGGCTAAATAAGCAAAGCGCATACCGGCCGGATAGCAGCTCTCATCTTGCGCCCATGCCATCTGATAGTAATTCTCTGCATCTGAAAGCCTACCAAGCTGCTCATATAAAAGCCCTAAAAGATAAGGGGGCAATACAGAAGAAGGATTTAAGCCTCTTGCAATAAAGAGACGTTTTTCCAATACAGTAGCGTATTCCTCCCCCCCGACACCCTTTATCAAAATCATTGCCGGAATAACCGCATCGAAAAACGTATTTGTTCCAAGGTTTTGTGGATAATTGCTTTTCTCAATTTGATCCAATGCATCAAGATACGGGTCAGCTTGTTGATAATTCGGAGTATTCCAATCGATAGACTCGAGCGGATATAAAAGGCGCATCAACCGGGTAGCCAATGTCAATTGCAATTGTTTTTCCTTCATTAAACCTTGAGAAGTCGCATATACACGGGTTACGGCACTACGAATGCTTGCCGGCGAAGCTATTTCCATATCAGTTTGAACCTGTGAGTCGATACGGTTTGATGCCAAATCAGCGGCAGAAGGTAATGGCAGGATAGTGGCCGAAACAGTCTGTCCAGATATAGAATCAGTATGAGTATTATTTCTTGCCGTAGCACATGATATAAAGAGAAGAATCGGAAATAATAAATGCAATACACAATATTTTGAGATAGGGCGAGGAAACAACATCATCAATACCTACCTTTATCCCACTCAGAGGAGTAAAAAAAAGCCCGGCAGCTACCTACTTTCCCACTCTGGATGAGCAGTATCATCGGCGTAATGAGAGCTTGACTTCCGTGTTCGGGATGGGAACGGGTATGACCTCTCCACTATGGCAACCGGGCAATAAAAGACGAAATAAAAAAGAAACGAAATTTATTAAATAAAGGGAAGCGCTTTATTATTGATAAGCGACAGGAAAGAAAGTAAATAAAAGAGAATAAAGAAGAGAAGATAATATGGTCAAGCCTCACGACTTATTAGTATTGCTCGGCTAGAACACATTACTGTGCTTAGACCTGCAACCTATCAACCTTGTAGTGTGCAAGGAGTCTTTAGCGGGGTTAAACCCCGAGGGATATGTAATCTTGAGGTGGGCTTCCCGCTTAGATGCCTTCAGCGGTTATCCCTTCCGAACGATAGCTACCCAGCACTTACCCTTGGCAGGATAACTGGTACACCAGAGGTTCGTCCACTTCATCTCTCGTACTAAAAGCAGCCCTCTCACATATCCAACGCCCATAGCAGATAGGGATCGAACTGTCTCGCGACGTTCTGAACCCAGCTCACGTACCGCTTTAATTGGCGAACAGCCAAACCCTTGGGACCTACTTCAGCCCCAGGATGCGATGAGCCGACATCGAGGTGCCAAACTTTCCCGTCGATGTGAACTCTTGGGGAAAATCAGCCTGTTATCCCCGGGTACCTTTTATCCGTTAAGTGACGGCGCTTCCACTCGCGACCGCCAGATCACTAAGACCTACTTTCGTATCTGCTTGAGCTGTCACTCTTGCAGTTAAGCCTCCTTGTGCCTTTACACTCACTGCGTCGATTTCCAACCGACGTGAGGAGACCTTCGCGCACCTCCGTTACATTTTAGGAGGCGACCGCCCCAGTCAAACCGCCTGCCTACCACTGTTCCCATTCCGGCTTCACGGAACGGGTTAGAAACCTAATTCATCAAGGGTGGTATTTCACTTGGCAACTCCACTCACCCTAACGAGCAAGTTTCACTGTTTCCCACCTATTCTACACATGATAAACCAAGTCCCAATAGTAAGTTACGGTGAAGGTTCACGGGGTCTTTCCGTCTAACTATGGGTAACCGGCTTCTTTACCGGTATATAAATTTCACCGAGCCTCGCGTTGAGACAGTGCCCAGATACGTTACACCATTCGTGCGGGTCGGAACTTACCCGACAAGGAATTTCGCTACCTTAGGATAGTTATAGTTACGGCCGCCGTTTACCGGGCTTCAATTAACAGCTTCGCATTACTGCTCACCGCTCCTCTTAACCTTCCGGCACCGGGCAGGTGTCACCACCTATACGTCTCATTACTGATTCGCAGATGGCTGTGTTTTGATAAACAGTCGCCTGGTATGCTTTATGCTACCTCCACTCATTACTAAACAGAGGCCACACTTTTCCCTAAGTTACGTGTGCATTTTGCCGAGTTCCTTAACGCGAGTTCTCTCGAGCGCCTTAGATTTCTCATCCTACCTACCTGTGTCGGTTTACGGTACGGTCTTTTATAACCTAGCCTTAGACAGTATTTCCCGGCACCATGACTTACCCCGCTTCGCTTCTCTCATCGATCCACTCGCTGTCGCTTCTCACCTTGGATAGCGGATTTACCTACCATCCTTCATAACGGCTTAAATACTTCGACCGGAACAACCGTTCTCCGGCCGGGGGTCGCCTCATGCGTCCTGCCATCGAAATTATAAAAGGTATCGGAATATGAACCGATTTCCCATCGACTACGGCTTTCGCCCTCGCCTTAGGAGCCGACTAACCCTGGGCAGATGACCTTTACCCAGGAAACCTGAGGTTTTCGGCGGAAAGGAATCTCACCTTTCTTTTCGTGTACTTATACCTGCATTCTCTCTTCCATCCCTCCAGTGCCCTGTCAGGTACACCTTCATCAGTCCATGGAATGCTCCCCTACCGCCTTATGCTTTTAATGCATAAGACCCGTAGCTTCGGTATACTGCTTAGCCCCGTTACATTATCTGCGCATGTATACTCGACCAGTGAGCTATTACGCACTCTTTTAAGGAATGGCTGCTTCTAAGCCAACCTCCTGGCTGTCTAGGTATCCACACTTCATTTCACACTCAAGCAGTATTTCGGGACCTTAGCTGACGGTCTGGGCTGTTTCCCTTTTGACTACGAACCTTGTCGCACGCAGTCTCACTCCTATACGTTGATTACCGGCATTCAGAGTTTGATTGGGTTTGGTAGGCGGTGAAGCCCCCTAGTCCATCCAGTGCTTTACCTCCGGTAATTTTGTATAAGGCTGTCCCTAAAGGCATTTCGGGGAGAACCAGCTATTTCCAGGTTTGTTTAGCCTTTCACTCCTAGTCACAAGTCATCCAAACCTTTTTTAACAGATTGTAGTTCGGTCCTCCACAGCGTTTTACCGCTGCTTCAACCTGCTCATGACTAGATCACTCTGGCTTCGGGTCTACGACATGCAACTCTTACTTCGCCCTTTTCAGACTCGGTTTCCCTCCGGCTCCGGAACTTCTATTCCTTAACCTCGCTGCATACCGTAACTCGCAGGCTCATTCTACAAAAGGCACGCTACCACCCATAAAGGGCTGTAACATCTTGTCGGTTTATGGTTTCAGGTTCTATTTCACCCTCACCGGGGTTCTTTTCATCTTTCCCTCACGGTACTTGTCCGCTATCGGTAGCCAACTCGTATTTAGCCTTGGATCGTGGTCGACCCGGATTCCGACAGGATTTCTCGTGTCCCGCCGTACTCAGGTACTGCACCGGCAAGACGACTGTATTTCGCGTACGGGGATTTCACCCTCTCTGTCAGGCTTTCCCAAAACCTTTCCGCTATACATTCGCTTTATCACTTGCTGTACGTAAGCCCGTGCAGCCCTACAACCCCCGTTTAACGGGTTTGGGCTCTTCAATTTCGCTCGCCACTACTTTCGGAATCTCTTTTGATGTCTTTTCCTTGAGTTACTTAGATGGTTCAGTTCACTCAGTATTGCTTTACCTCTCTATTTTATTCAAGAGTGTAATGATAGAATCACTCCTATCGGGTTACCCCATTCGGCTATCTCCGGATCACAGGATATGTGCTCCTCCCCGAAGCTTTTCGCAGCTTATCACGGCCTTCTTCGCCGGTTGGCTCCAAGACATCCACCATAAACCTATTCTTCGCTTGACCATATTATGTTCTCTTCTTAAAACGATCATCTATTCAATAACCGTCAAGAATTTTTCTTTTCACCTTATTTTTCACTCTCCAGTTCATCCCTTTACTTTAAATAAAGAAAATTCACCTTCAAGCATTCTTTCTTTCCCTTCCCTAGCTTTTCAAAGATCTTTCCGCGCAGCAAAATTATTTACACTGCACAATTTTGGAGATAAGGGGATTCGAACCCCTGACCTACGGCTTGCAAAGCCGCCGCTCTAGCCAGCTGAGCTATATCCCCTTACTACAAACCAAAAATATAAAAAAGGGAGAGAAAGAAGAGGAGATAAGCGGACGCTTTGTGTACAACTTACAAAGCATTTAGTATTTACCTTTCTCTAAGAAAGGAGGTGATCCAGCCGCACCTTCCGGTACGGCTACCTTGTTACGACTTCACCCTCCTTACCAAGCGTACCTTCGGCACCGTCCTCCTTTGCAGGTTAGACAAGCGACTTCGGGTACCCCCAACTCGGATGGTGTGACGGGCGGTGTGTACAAGGCCCGGGAACGTATTCACCGCGCCGTGCTGATGCGCGATTACTAGCGATTCCAACTTCATGAAGTCGAGTTTCAGACTTCAATCCGAACTACGATTGCTTTTTTGCGGTTTGCTCCACCTTACGGTCTCGCTTCGCTTTGTAGCAACCATTGTAGCACGTGTAGCCCTGGACATAAGGTATGATGACTTGACGTCATCCCCACCTTCCTCCGATTTGTCATCGGCAGTTCCGCCAGAGTCCTCAAGCTTTACCTGTTAGTAACTGGCAGTAGGGGTTGCGCTCGTTGCGGGACTTAACCCAACACCTCACGGCACGAGCTGACGACAGCCATGCAGCACCTGTCTAGCAGGGTATTGCTACCCGGCCTTATCTCTAAGACCTTCTACTAGATGTCAAACCCAGGTAAGGTTCCTCGCGTACCATCGAATTAAACCACATGCTCCACCGCTTGTGCGGGTCCCCGTCAATTCCTTTGAGTTTCACCCTTGCGGGCATACTCCCCAGGCGGTACACTTATCGCGTTTGCTTTGGCACTGAAGCTCTTGCCCCAACACCTAGTGTACATCGTTTACAGTGTGGACTACCAGGGTATCTAATCCTGTTCGATCCCCACACTTTCGCATCTCAGCGTCAATTATCGGCCAGAAACCCGCCTTCGCCACCGGTGTTCTTCCAAATATCTACAGATTCCACCCCTACACTTGGAATTCCAGTTTCCCTTCCGTAATTCAAGCTATACAGTACCCAATGCTATTCTAGGGTTAAGCCCCAGGATTTCACATCAGGCTTACATAGCCGCCTACATGCCCTTTACGCCCAATAATTCCGAACAACGCTCGCCCCTTACGTGTTACCGCGGCTGCTGGCACGTAATTAGCCGGGGCTTATTCGTCGATTACCGTCATCAGATGAGCATTCCCTCTCACCCTTATTCTTCATCAACAAAGGATTTTACAACTTTTCAGCCTTCTTCATCCACGCGGCGTCGCTCCGTCAGACTTCCGTCCATTGCGGAATATTCTTAGCTGCTGCCTCCCGTAGGAGTTTGGGCCGTATCTCAGTCCCAATGTGTCCGTTCACCCTCTCAGGCCGGATACCCATCGTCGCCTTGGTGGGCCTTTACCTCACCAACTAGCTAATGGGACGCAAGCTCATCCTCAAGCGAAGCCGTAGCTTCCTTTCCTCAACATCTCTTGTGATATGCCGAGTGTATTCGGTATTACCTGCTATTTCTAGCAGCTATCCCCATCTTAAGGGTAGATTACCCACGTGTTCCTCACCAGTCCGCCACTCTAGGAGAGAAGCAAGCTCCTCTCTTGCCGTTCGACTTGCATGCTTAAGACGCGCCGCCAGCGTTCGTTCTGAGCCAGGATCAAACTCTCCATTATTTTATTTCAAACACCCCGAAGGGCGTCTGATCTCAATAATTTTGAAAGCAAGTCCCGTTTCTTTTATTTTAGGAACGTTGACCTTTATGAGAAAGAAAAAAAATAACAATGCACAGCAATTATTCATCACCCCGCACACCCTCTTTCTCTCTCAATTCTTTGTTCTACGCTTATTTCCTTACCAAAGATTTTTCACTCTTTGGCTTTTTCTTCTTTCCCTTCCCTTTAATTTCAAAGACCAGTTTGCTTAACTGCGCTTCGCCTTGGCATCGCAGCAAGCGAAAAAGAATATATCAAAAAACCATTCGTTTTGTCAAGTACCTTTTGTTCTTTTTTATTTTTATTTTTTTAAGTCAAGACCGAGTTAAAGAACGCAAGAGAACGGCGACAAACTCACGAACATGCAATGCCCACAATATGAAAACACTATAGGCAAATTTCTCACCAAACCACTAAGCCGTTTTGAGAAAAATTCCTTCAAGAATTAATTGCAATATAAATTATTATAGAAAGGAATAAAACTATGGAGAATAGGGGATTCGAACCCCTGACCTATTGATTGCGAACCAATCGCTCTACCACCTGAGCTAATTCCCCAAAGCGGTATTGAGTATATAGTTTTTAGATAAATTGAGCAAGTGCTTTTTAGGACATACGAAAAATTTTTATGTACTATTAAAACAATGTGGCACGTTATATTATAAAGAAATACCCCTAAAGACCTCGGTTTCTAGAGCTGCCTAAAGGTATAAAAATACAAAATATAATCCTTGACTTTTCCAGCAAAGTCCCGTACACTAAACATATGAACTTGAAAACCGTTTTGACACCTGAAACTGTCAATCTCCATTTAAAAGGAACCTCTAAAGAGGAAATTATTGATGAATTACTTGAAATGCTTGTTCAGGCAGGAAAAGTAAAAGATAAAGCCGTCGCCCGCGCTTGCGTATTAGATCGTGAACGAAAAATGTCTACGGGAATGAAGCATGGTATTGCAATCCCGCACGGAAAGACCGATTCGGTTAACGATCTCGTTGCCTGTATCGGCATTTCGGATCATCCGGTCGATTTCGATTCACTGGATCAAGAGCCATGCCGTATTTTTATTATGACACTTTCACCGATTGACAAAACAGGATCGCACTTGCAGTTCTTGGCAGAAGTCAGTCTGCTGTTCAAGAGTGCCGAAAAACGGCAAGAAATATTGAATGCAACTGACAAGTCCGATATTATCCGTATCTTGACCGAATAGTGTACACGACTGGAGCAAATGCACTTAAACTAACAAAGCATGAGGAGGTTTTATGCTTGTAAATGTATTAACAACAGGAGACGATGTAAGTGAAAAACTAAAGACATACTGCAATGGGCTGCCTGATGTCGATAAGAAGGTTATGGATGCTGCATCCGATGAAGGAAAAAGCTTTATGGGTGCGCATGGCGTATCTGCAGCTCCGATGGTTGTCGTACTTGATGAAGACGGAAAGGATTTGTTAAAGACTACCGATATGAGCGAACTTGAAAAGTTCTTTTCTTAAATTTCTGCAAACTTAATTTAAAAACCTCTCGGAAGCATTATTCCGAGAGGTTTTCTTTTAATATATGGCTATATTTTCTCTGCTTTACAAGCAAAAGTGCCGCACCGTATTTAAAGATTTTTATACATATTCCAAGTTGATTCAATCAATGTTTTGATATCGGAGTATTTCGGATTCCAGCCTATCGTTTCGCGGGCATGCTGAGATGTTGCATAAAGCTCGGCGGGGTCTCCGGCACGGCGGCCGACAAAGCGTGCGGGTATTGCCTTTCCGGTAATAGAGCGCGCTGAGGTAAGCATTTCGCTGACAGTAATGCCAACTTCGCTGCCGAGATTGACGATAAGGCTGTTGTCGGTTTTATCGATATAGTGCAGCGCGTCGGTATGCGCTTTCGCAAGGTCACTGACATGTACATAATCACGGATACAAGTGCCGTCGCGTGTAGGATAATCATTGCCGAAAATCTGAAGTTCTTTCCGCATACCGGCAGCGACCTCCATAATAATCGGCAAAAGGTTTTGCGGATTCCGCTCAAGCCCCTTAACAGCACCCTCCGGATCATAGCCTGCGGCATTAAAGTACCGCAACGATGCAAACTTGAACCCCTTGAGCCGGTCATACCACTGCAAAAACTCTTCGGTTTTGAGCTTGGTAAACCCATAATAACTTTCAGGATTTTTCGGATGCTTTTCGTCAATTGGTAGATATTCCGGCGAGCCGTAGACGGCTGCCGATGACGAAAACACAAAGCGGAGGCACCCATGCTTAACCGCGGCATTTAAAATGTTCATCGTTGCCGAAATATTATTGATGGAGTATTTTTCAGGGGTAACCATCGATTCCCCCACCGCTTTAAATGCAGCTAAGTATACAGCCCCGTCAAATCCGCGGGCAAAAGCTGCATCAATATCGTCACTGTGTCGGGTATCTCCTGCAATAAATTCCGTACCCGGGAAAATATTGCATAATTGTCCCGTCGATAAATTGTCGAATACCGTAACTGAATGCCCGGCTTCCAGCATCGCTTTAACTACGTGGCTGCCGATATATCCGGCTCCACCGATAACCAATACACGCATAATAATCCTCTTATAAATCCGCTCTATTTGAGCGCTATATATATGAAACCTCCAAAAAGCTGTAGATTTTAGAGGTTTTTCTTCGGCGGATTCCGTAATGCCGTTATACTCCGCAATCGTTTTATCAATTCTTTATCCTTGCTTAAAGTTTCTATCGGAAACGACAGTCGGTATGTCCAGTTCGAATCACTGACCGTACCGGGGATGTTAATCCGCTCATCCTGCGGCTTGACCGTATGTATTTCATCAATCATGAGTCCCAACCAATCTTGTATGGGAAAGATAGCGAAAACCGACGGAACTTTGACTAAAGCGCTCAATAAGGCTGCAGCTAAGTCCGCCGTATAGGTCGGCTTTTTCCCGTCGATAGGACACAGGGCTCTCCGTATATTACCATCAATACGCAGAGCATTAAAGAACGAAAGCATATCTGCATAAGACAATTCTTCCTCCCACCATTCCCGCAGTGTCGAAGAATCATGCACGGAAGTTACCGCAACCGCTTCTTGAGGATAGTCGCACAGCGGAATAAAAGGAGCACCGTCCTTTTTCCATTCACGTTCCCAGCGGAATACCCGCAGGCTCAAAATATGTAATTTTCCCAGAATTTCCGGCAATGCCGCAGGTTTCGAGCCCAAATCTTCGGCGCATGGCTGCATATCGACGGAAGCACATAATTCCGACAAAATATCTTCTGCCTGCACTGCCCACAGTTTGTTTTGCTCTGTTTCTTTCTCTTCGACCAACAATGAAAATCGTCTTTGTTCGTCCTCCGATAGCGTTCCCCATGCGGTTGTATTCCGGTATAGATATGCCGCAGTATACACAACTGTTCCCCGTAAGTCTTTTCCGGCTTTTACAAGCATACGGTCAGTCCATTTTTGCCGCAAAGCTGTTTCTACTTCCGGCGGCAGCCCGCAACGACGTATATCCACTTCGCTTTGTATTTCATCTTTAAAAAGCCAGAGCTCTTCCGTACCGACTCTATCGGCAACTTTATACAATAACCCATGCGCATACAAATAGTCGCCGTTCACCGCAGTTTGAACGATATCGGTATTGATATGCGGCTCTGCCATCCATCGAATACGTTCTTGGGAAAAACCTGCTTTTCTTAAATCTTTCATTGTAATTTCCGCATAAGGGATGGGTTTTCCCAAAAGCCCTGTTGTTTCCCCTTCGGGAATAGCCCAAATTCTAAAAAAACCTAAGATATGATCAAGCCGGTACGCATGATAATACTGCGATGCATGGGCGAGCCGTTCCTTCCACCAACGGTAGCCGGTTACTTTCAAATTTACCCAGTTATAAATGGGGAACCCCCAATTTTGTCCCGTAGGATTATCCCCATCAGGAGGACTGCCCGCACGGAGATCACCGCGGAAATATTCGGGATGTGCCCACACCTCTACGGAATCTTCGTTCATCAAAATCGGAATATCGCCTTTTACCGAAATCCCGTTATCGGCACAATAGGCAATGGCTTTTAACAATTGTTTATGCAGATGCATTTGTACCCACGCATAGAACAGATGTTCTCGTTTCAAGACAGAATCGTTCCATGCAGCAGTGATTTTCGCCGTTGAAGGAGAACGCATATCGGCACATTCTTTCCAGTCCTTCCACGAAGCGTGATAGTTTTGCCTCTTGATATTTTTAAACACTGCATATTCGATTATCCACGGATTTGCCTTTATCCATTCCGCAAGCTCACCGGTCTGAGAATCCGCAATAATCTGTGATTCAGCCTTATTAAATACAGCATGCAGCAGTACATTTTTTTCGTGAAGTATATCCCGGTACCGAAAATGCTCCGCCGGAGTGTGCGGTCTAAAGGCAGTGCATATTTTTTTAATCTCAGCCTTGAAGCTATGTGCTTCCGGTATATCATCCAAGCAGATGTAGAGCGGATGCAATGCAAAAGCCGAAAGAGCATTATATGGGGAACTGTCGGTGCCTGTATCATTGACGGGTAAAAGTTGAATAATGCGCAGTCCTACTTTTTTGCAAAAGTCTGCAAAAGGAATGAGGTCGGAAAATTCGCCGACGCCGCAACTTTTTTGACTGTACAAAGCGGAAACCGGTACGGCAGCCCCGCATAAAGCCTGATTAAGCGGTGAACATTTCATCTCAATCCTCCTAGTCAACTGAGGCTATCATAGACCAAAAACGTAAAGTTAGATAGAGGGGAATAGCAATCAATACAATTAATATCATTTCATTTGACAAAACGACGTATGCGTATTACCGTGTAGAGAGAAACTTCAAAATCCGCCGATTTTTGGAAATCTCCCTATAATGCTCTATAAAGGAAAGATATATGAAAAACGTACCGGCAGAAACTCTCCGACACAATATAAAGTATTTGGATTTACTCTCCCGCTCATTTCCCAATGTTACTACCGCAGTGGAAGAAGTGGTCAATCTAAAAGCCATCCTGAATTTACCGAAAGGCACCGAACATTTTTTGACGGATATTCACGGGGAAGCGGAAGCGTTTAATCATGTGATGCAAAATGCGTCGGGCGCTATCCGGCGGAAAGTATCCGAGGAACTCAGCTCAACGGTCAGTATTGACGATTTGGAAGAACTCACCACGCTCATCTACTACCCTAAGGAAAAACTCGAACTAATCAAAGCGGAAAAAAAGGCCAATATTACAAACTGGTACGAATTAACTATTTATCGGCTGGTACGGGTGGCACGGGCAACAGCGTCAAAGTATACACGATCAAAGGTGAGGAAACTGCTACCGAAAAGTTTTGCTTACATAATGGAAGAGCTGCTGCAGGAGGATGAACACCGCTTTAACAAGAAGGATTATTACAGCGAAATTATCAAAAGCCTTGTGGAATACGGACGTGCGGATTTATTCATCATCGAGCTGTCCGAAGTGATAAAAAAAAATGCACCATCGATCACCTGCATATTATCGGCGATATTTTTGACCGCGGCCCGTCCCCGCATAAGGTGATGGATACGCTGATGGCGCAGAACAGTCTTGATATCCAGTGGGGCAACCACGATATCCTCTGGATGGGGGCCGCCGCTGCGGGATGCCGTGCATGTGTTGCAACAGCGATACGGATTGCACTCCGCTATTCCAATATCGATTCCATTGAGGACGGATACGGAATTAGCCTCTTGCCGCTGGTGAGTTTTGCACAACACGTGTATAAGGATGATCCGTGTATACGGTTTATGCCGAAAGTAAACGAGAAAAAGCCCTTCGATGTCGATGCGGAACTGCTGGCAAAAATGCATAAGGCAATCAGTATCATTCAATTCAAACTTGAAGAAAACATCATCGAGCAGCATCCTTCGTATAATATGGAACACCGGAGGATACTGCGTACCCTTAATCCTGCGGCGGGCACCATTGAAATTGAAGGAAAAACCTACACGCTGAACGACACCTCGTTCCCGACCATCGATCCCGCGCACCAAACAGCGCTTACCGACGAAGAACAATACCTCATCGATACACTGACCAATACGTTCATGGCAAGCGAAAAACTCAAGCAGCATGTCAGATTCTTGTATGCAAAGGGGAGCATGTACCGACGCTATAACGATAACCTGCTCTTCCATGCGTGCCTGTTGCTGAACGAGGACGGCAGCTTTAAGGAGAAAGAGATAGACGGCGCCGTATATTACGGCAAAAGCCTGATGGATAAATACGACCAGATGGCGCGGGAAGCCTACTTTTCCGGGCAAAATGCGGATTTTCTGTGGTTCTTATGGTGCAATCAGGATTCGACGCTGTTCGGTAAGACGAAGATGACCACCTTTGAGCGCTACTTTATCGATGATAAGGCAACGCATAAGGAGCCGTCCTCGCCGTACTATAAGCTGATGGAACGGGATGACGGAACACTTGCCGCACGGATTCTCAAGGAGTTCGGACTAAGCGGCAACGCTCATATCGTTAACGGGCATACACCGGTCAAAGTTGTAAAAGGCGAAAGTCCGATTAAAGCGGGCGGCAAGCTCTTGGTCATCGACGGCGGATTTTCAAAAGCCTACCAAAAGACCACCGGTATTGCAGGCTATACGCTTACCTATAACTCTTATGGGATGACGCTGATAAGCCACCACCCGTTTGAGTCCGTTGACAAAGTTTTACGCGAAGGCTTCGACATTGAATCGACCAAAGAGGTAATCGAAACTTTAGTTGAACGAAAGCGGGTTGCAGATACCGACACCGGCGCCGATATGAAGGAAAAAATCCAAAATTTGGAAATGCTGATCAGCGCCTACAACAAGGGCATTTTAAAACAGCAGGATTAACGACGCGAATACTTTTCCGTATACCGCTGTGCAGCAGTCGGTTCCGGTTCGTAGTACCGTTTGATGCGGATAAGCCGCTGTGCGATAGCGGCAAGGTTGTCTCCCCTACCGAGACCGTAGAATGCCAACGCCGCATCACCGATCAACTCTCCGTCGGCAAAAGCGGGAAGCGCGAAAGTTCTGCCGGTCATATCGGCCTTCATTTGGCACCAGATAGCATTATGCGCCTGCCCGCCGGATAAGGTATACACAGGATGAAAACCGGAAGCCTGTTCAAGTAAATCACAGCCGTGCCGGATACGGAACGCAAGCGCCTCTACAAAGGTACGCCCTTGTCCCGCAAAGGTCGCAGGATATGCACCTGATACCACAAACGGTTCTGCGGCAATCCGCTCCATTGCGGCGATATAATCGTTCCCGCGTAAGCCGTGCGCTATTAAAAAATCGGAAAACGCTGCGCCGGATGATGGAATAACGGAAGAAAGGTTCCACAAATCAGGCATAACCGATGGCAGCAGCAGCGTTTTTTCAGCGCGGCGCGGCTGCGAGATGCAAACGTTAATGCCCTCACTTGAACCGGCACGGTCGCAGGCGGTACCCGCCGTCAGCGTTCCCGTCCCGATAAGCGCCGCGATAAAATCCGGTACACCGGCGATAACCGGAATACCGCAAAAGTATCCGATCACCGTACCGGCGGCTGTGAAAGGAGGCAGCAAACCGGCTAGTCTTTCCGTATCGATATGCAGCGCTTCCGAAAACCGGAAAAGCTCTTCTTTACTCCAATATGCTGCCTCGTAGCGCGGATCAGGGAGGCTGGTTACCGCCGCGCCGGTTAAAAGGTAAGAGACATATTCCGGCCCGGAAAAAAGCTGCGCGGCGCCGGCGAATACATCAGGATACTTTGCACGGAAAGCCGCAATCCGCGGCAAAAAAAGGGACAGCCCCGTCGGCGGGATAGATGCAGCTCCATCTTGCGGCGCCGGTATAGTAGCTCCCTGCTGCCCCGATACGGTAAGCCCTTGCGACACAGGTTCATTCCATAAAAACAGGGTATCGTTTTTTGCCGCATCAATAATACCGTTCATAACATCATCGGGGGGGAGAGACGCGGAGAATAAATGCCTGTCAACGTTGATATGTATCTTGGGTACGCGTCCGGCAGAGTTTATGTTTGCTTCCGGCACACGGCGGTTTTGAGGTACGGCAACAAACGAAGGACCATTTCCGGAAACACAAATAGCTTCTACCGTATAATCAGCGGGTAAGATATGCCATGCAGCAAAAAAGGCCTGCACCCAGTCTACCGCCTGAACAGGCTGAGGGAACAGCAAGCGTATAAACTTGAGTACTGTTCCGGCCTCGGTAATAAACGCTGCTTTTAGCGACGACGTACCGATATCGGCACATAAAATACCACTTTGCATGAACCTATTGAGCGCCGCCGGAGAAAGATTCGTCGTTTGCAAGTATTTGGTTTATATCGCCGTCATCAACTTCCGAACGAGTATGTACAGAGGCAAAACGGGTACTATACCAATCAACCCGCCGAGTAAGGAACATCAACAGTGAAACAACACAGAAAATACCGATACTGCCGATAAGCAGTGCATAATCTTCCGATTGCAATATGCCGAACAATAAAAAATAGGATATGGCTTGCACCGCCGTTAACAAGACACCCCAACGGATTTGCTTAAAAATTGCCGCAGTATAAAATCCGACAACGGTACACACACCAGCCGTCGCAATCAAATAGCTAAGGCTAAACGAAACATGTTCGGAAAAAGACAATAACAGCAAGTAAAATAACACATCAGCAAGCCCGATAAGAAAATACTGGATGGGATGAATCCGCACCGCGCTCCACAATTCACATAAAAAGATCGCTAAAAACGGCACCGCTAAAAAAAGGAGCGCATAAGTAGTGCACCGCTTTACTTGCGAATAATGATTAACGGGAGTGATAAAACCGATCTTCACCGTTTCGGGCGAACTGCGGAGACTTGGAGAAGCTTCTGTCGCATAACCGTCGTATTCATCGTACACATCCGTATCTTTGGATATACTGAAATCTTGAGCTCTCCAGCTGCGGGGAAATACCGTACTTAACCCGGAAATACGCCAGTCGGCGGAAAAGCCCGAATTGTCGAGTGTTCGGTTTTTCGGCAGCCATCCTCCCGCAAAGCTGGGAGCAGACCATGTCGACTGTACGGCAAAACTGTTGTCCGCAGCAAGCGGTACGATACAAAGGCTTTAACCCCCTTGGATGGAAACGGAACCTTCTATCGAAAAGCCGGAACGCACAATATCTTCCGGCACCATGTAATACACGGCATTGCGGAACGGAGAGGCTCCGGCAGGGGCAGTCAGCGCTTCAAGCAGCGGTTTACCGTTTCCATAAAGCGCAGGATAAGCGGTTAATGTCTTTTTATCTTTTATCCCAAGGATAAGTACCGCATCCTTATAACGGATATTTTTTTCCGCGATATTGAATTGACTAAATTGGAACCCTGAGAATGAGGCGGTTACCGCGAGATCACCGTTAAAAACAGGCACGGTAAATATACCTCGCGAAAGGCGATAGGGATCAATCTGTGTTACCAGATTATATGTTTCAGGAACCGTGAGAATATAGTCCGTTTTTTTCCCTTTTTGCACAACCTTCCTTGACGAATCTGTGTATTCGACTAATTCATCATACGGCACGGCAAGCAAAAGCCCCTCAATAACAGGCTCCCCCCCTGCCGGTTCCATGATAGACGCTTCGGCAGTCCGTCGATACCCCTCCCGATCATTAACAAGTGAGCGGATAAATGCAAGCGGGATAAGCAGTACCAACATCATAACCAAAATGATAACAGGCTTTATCCACGCTGCTTGATGGGGAAATAGTGATTTCTTCGGTATAGCAGCGATAATCTCTGTTGATTGTTTTACATCCATATCAACCACGGCCTTGCTTAATCTTGTTTATTATCCGTCTTATGCTGCGCGTTCGAATCCGCAGTATGGAGCATCCGTTCGATAATATCCCTATTATCCAATAGACCGCTTAAAGACTGATTATGATGCAGCCGCGAAATAGTCTGTGCAAACAGTCCTGAAACATCAGTTGAAATATACCATTCTTTCTTGAGCAACTCTTCATGATATACTGCATTGGTACCGATGATGCGATAGAAAAAACCTTTTTGATAGGCTTCATCAAAAAGTTGGGTTGCATCACCGGTGAAGAACGGCAAACTCACAGCTGCAATAACTTTTTTTGCGCCCTTGTTTTTAAGGAACTCCATCGCCTTTAATAAGGTTCCGCCTGTACCGAGCATATCATCAGCAAGGAAGGCGGTTTTGCCGGTCACATCCCCTAATAAGTTAATATTGACAATATTGGATTGCTTTGCATTTTGCGTAACGACGGAATAGTCCCGCTCTTTATAAATCATCGCAAGCGGTTTTTTTAGGCCGCTGGAATAAAATTTATTCCGATCTACCGCACCGCTATCGGGAGCAACAATAACAAACTCTGCATTGGGATCAGCAAGATTTTCAATCTTTGAAAGTTCGCGCATAATCTGATAACTTGCATGGAGGTTTTCGATACGAGCCGTATGAAAGGCATTCTCAATCTCACGAGAATGGATATCCAGTGTAATGATTTGATCGACGCCGAGTGTTTCGTAAAAATGGCCTAACATACTAGCAGTTAGTCCTTCACGCCCCTTCTTTTTATGTTGCCGACTATATGGATAGACGGGAACTACCAGTGTAATATGTGCAGCTCCGGCATAGCGTACGGCGTCGATGGTTACCATCATCGACATAAGATGATCATTTACCGAAAAAACATGCTGATTTTTACCTTCATTCACCCAAAGCGGATAATGGTTTTCTACATCTTGAAAAATAAATACGTTCTTACCGCGGATACATTCCAATATTTCAGTCTTAAATTCACCGTTTGTAAAATAGGTAAAACGAGCATTCACTTTAAATCGGGGAACGCGAATTTTTTCAATCTCGTTATTTTCATGTAATCCGGAAGAAATAAGGTCGTTATAAAAATTGATGTCCCGGATAAGTCTTTCTTTTTGTAAATTATATCGTTTTATTAACTTGTCTATCTTTCTATTAAGTTTTTCTACATAAATATGTTTTAAGTGTTTAATTACCGCATCGGCAAAATGTTCGCCGCCCGGACACGCCAGAATTGCCAAATTCGCAGAACCGGAGTATGTCATACCCGCCCCCTCATGTCGGAATAAATTTGAGCATTAGTTTACATGTTTTTAAAAAAAATTCAATCGGTCGTTGTAGGGTAAACGCATCAGGTTGCTTTTTAACAACCCCGCGGAAAGATTGATACTATTCGACCAGAGTTGAACCGCTTCGCGTTTCAAATGGTCTCATAGTATCAATCTTTCCGCGTTTTTTATCTACTCTACCTGATGCGTTTACCCGCTTGTTAGAAAAAATGTACGAAATTTTAAGCAAAATTTCATACAAAAGGAAGGCAAACGCATTAGGGCACACACGGATTTAGCTTTCCGTTAGCCTTTTGAAAATAGCTTGTTGAGAAGCGTACATCCGTGTACGCTTCTCAACGACGAGATTTGTGCATACCACAAATCTCGCTTCTGTTAAATTTTACAGACATCCGTGTCCGTTCTGAAATTACAAGGCGCGAGCACAAATTAACCGCAAGCGTATCTATGATACGTTGAGGACACTTTTTTGTCGTATGACGCAGTAGATGCGTCGTATATTTTCAAAAGATCATCCTAGAAACCAAGACCAATACCAAGCTTTATCCCTAGACCGGACAGCGTTGTAAATGCCCGCTTGAAATCTTGTGAGGCAACGGATGCAGCAAGGCTAAAAGTAAACCAGCGCGAATCTATAAAAAGACAAAACTCATGCTTCCACATCCGTTCGACATATCGGCTATCCAAATATACGCCGAGCACCTTTGCAAAACGGCTTTCAATTTTAAGCCCTCCGTCTACATAATACGGCTTTGCATTAAGAATCGGAAAAGCAAGAAATGGTGATAAAATCAAGTAATCATTTTGAAACGGCTTAAAATCGGCGCCGATACTTACCTTACACGGGCGCATAATTTTCTTTTTAGCCAAGGTACCGGAAAGGCTCGTTTTTGTTGTTTGGTTAAAAAAGGAAGTACCCCCACTCGTAATACCGTCTAAAAGGTTAGCCACAGAACCGTCATAGTTAAATGTCGCCTGCATACCTTTCGTCGTTACGATCGGCATAATCGGTAAGTAGTCGATACCGCCCGTAATCGCGACCCAACCTGTTGGCCGGAATACACCGGTTAAACTTAAATCAACACCGCCGTTTTTTAAAACCTCAAGTATAGAAAAATTTCTATTGGCTAAATAATCCGGTAGATACCCATAAATATTTGCAGTACCTTGAGCTTTCAGTGTAATACCGTCAACCACACCGCCTGTCATATGCGGAGACAGCCTATATGTTCCGCTGGGATTTTCCATATATGCGACAGGTGCAAAATATGCAACCCGTGCCGAAAAACCGTAAGTCGGATTATTAAACTGATACATTAGTCCGGCATCAGCGAACACATTGCTCTTTGCATTCAAAGTACCATGAATTGTCTGACCGGTTGCAATCGCCGGGTTACCGTTAGCTGCAAGATCAAGCAAACTCTTCGGTAAATTTCCCCATACGTCCCCATTAGCGGTAATAGAAAACTTTACCGTATGTTTTTCCAATACGGTAAACCGGAAAAATGTGTCAACATCCAAAAGCGCACCTACATGTATGCCCGATTTCATCGTATCTTTTGAAAGTTGATTAAGGTCGATAACCAATTCAGGCCGAAAAAAATCCAACACAGAAACCATATTATTGGCAGCGGTAGCCGAAACAACAAATCCCGTATGCAGAGAGAACGGACGAACCTTCTTAGTCTGCTGTGTCGGTTCATTCATTTCAACCGACTGTGATACATCTTTCTGCTCTTGCGCTTTATTGTTCTGTTCCGGAGCAATTCCCGTTCCGGTGCCGGAAGATTCGTCTTTAGCATTTGCGTTTGGAGCCGGCGAAGCCGGGAATTCAGTCACTCCGGTATCCGTATGAGCTGCCGGCGCGGCAGAAACGTTTTCGGCAGCAGCAGGCAGTGCGGTACTGCCGTTATCAGCAGCAGAAACGGCAGCGGACGCTTCGCTTTCGGGTAGAGCAGCCGCATGTTCTTGGGGAGACTCTGCCTCTTCTGCGCCAGTCGCTTGAGCAGGAACGATAGCTCCATCGGCTTGATCACGATCAGTTGTTGCTGCTTGTTCGGTTACTATTTTAGAATCGGTACTCGTACCTACCGCATCCTGTCCAAACGCCGTAACAACGCCTAGTACGATATATAATACAATAAACCATTTTTTTTTCATTTTACTTTCCTCAGGATATTCCGGTAATTAGTTCACTTTCATCGAATAATTGATATCCGTTTCCGCTAAGACAGTAATCGATGCTCCCAGTTTAAAATCACGCTTCAACGAATATGAGCCTTGCGGTAGTTCCAACACCAACTCCGGTGAGACGGGATACTTTTCGAGAAGCTTTTTCAATTCTGAAGAAGTGAGCTTTACCGTCTGCTCTCCTGCAGCCGCTGCTATTTCTTTTTTAATGGGTTTGTCAGAGTCACCCTTAATAGCATTGCCGGAACCGTCTTTGAATCGCAATATACATTTAGGCACAGGACCGCTCAAATCATTTTTTAAGTTAATATGTACATTAAGTGCCTGTAATGAATCTAAAATCTGATCATCAAGGCCGAAAGGTTTATCATGAACACTACGCCTGCCGAATAAATCGGTGCCGGACATATTTATACCGAACATATCCATCAATGAAAGCGGATGATCCGACTCTACTTTAAAACCTACCGGCACATCCAAAACAAGATCAATACTTACCTTAGGCTTTTTATCTTTGAGAGTATTATACTCCGCACGGGTAATCGGAATTTCCCCCATATTAAGCGTACAGGTAAGTTGCAAATTTTTCGGATAGTCATTCATAATGCCCGCCAAGGTATTTGTAATACCGGATTCTCCCTGCTTTATAGAAAGCATAGCATTCGGAATAGCGCCCGTAAATATTTTATCCGAAGGGAATGTATCGGCAGGAAGTGCTTCTAAGGTAATATCACTCGTGTTTACCAAGTCTTTCGATATATCGCTCGTCTCTTCCGTCTTAATATATGTTGCCGTTAATTTTACACGCATTTTTGTACTTCCAAGCAGCCCCGAATCGGAGCCCGCATAAAAATACGCAGGGATTTCTTCTAGTTTTATGCCGGAATCTTTCAATTTTGAAGTCAGCTCGGATAAGTCCATCCTGCCCGTCTGTGGGAAAGAAACGGTTTGATTAGCTTTTGCCTTTAAAATAATTTCTTCCCAATCGGGATTAAACTGAATAGAACCGGATAATGTTATATCCTTGCCTGTCTCTATGTTCTTCAAGGTAAAGGTAGTGCCAGTAGTATTCGGTAAAATAATCTGAGCGTTTAAATCAAACTTAGACAGAGACTCAATATCTAAATCGAAAGCAGCCCCGCCATTACAGCTATACTCTTGTTCCGTTTTGCCGGATACGAATACTTTTTCCTGTGGTAGCAGCATTTTAAAACTCGTTGAAGAAAGCCTTATTTTTATATCATTTTCTGTAGGCAAACCGTTATCAAGTTTAATTTTTGCAGATACTGTCTTAAACTTTATCGTTTTAACCCAGTCTTTCATATCTTGCGGAACATCCTGTTCCCTATTAACTGTAAGATCGGAAGGATTTTGCAGTGTAATTTCTTTAAACTTTTTAATATCAAGCGCTAAGGTAATAGGCAGACTGTTCTGTTTCGTATATGTTGCATTATTCAGCTTTACTTTGAATGCAGGAGTATAGGAGAGCTGCTGCTTATTCAAATTTTGATTTTCCAGAGGAATGGTATTTCCTAACGGCCGATAGTCCGAAGGGATAATAGAGAAGCCGCCTACTCCACCTTGTTCTACCTTCATTTTTTCTTCTATCGTAATGCCTGACCACTCGTTCGGCATTTGCGCGGTAAACTTCATCGAACCTGCGGCAATCGTTGCCTTTTCAAATTCAGCAGGTAAGGACAGAGGGATGGCTTGAGCTGCCAAAGAAACATCAATATCAGCAGCATTTACGCCAGTCACTTTTTTTATGACACCTTCCAACTTGGTTTCCAGAGAAATAATACCGGAACCGCTTGTAAGATTTAGCGTCAATTGAAAACTTACCGTGTTGTTTATAATAATACCGTCTAATGAAAATTCAATCTTCTTTCCATCAAGGGATATAGTTCCCGGAACAGACGCTCCATTACTTTCCATCGTTGCTGCTGTAATGGTATAAGTTACAGTCGCAGAGCTTGATGATAACGTGAGCTTTGCACCGTTTTCAAAAGAAATCGCATTAAAACCTGTAAAACTGACATTAACAGACTGCCTATGTGAGAGGAACGGTGCTATACCTGGCGGGATAGTAATAGGGATTGCAGTGCCGGTATTAAACCGATTAAGTAATTCCTGATTGATACCAGACACATCTATAGGAACATCTTTCTTTTGCTGTAAATCGGGAACAGAAATCTTCTTCTCAAAATTTTGAGAAAGTGCGGCATTGTCTCCCGATCCGCCGTTTCCCAGCGGATCCCCATTGAAATACTTGCTTATATCAAGCTCTAAGGTTTGGAGCGGATAATGCACTAAATAGCGGAGTTTATCATCCCCTCCGGAAGGCTGATACCGGTACAGACGAATGTTTTTATTGTTCTTTTGCAGCGTTTCTTCAAGTTTTGTGAATACTTCAGCTTCAGTAATACTTTTTTCACCCAGCGGTACATAAACCGTCGGTTTTGCCTTTATTCTAACGCTTGAAAAAGGCTGTAAACCACAGGCGGCAGTAAAAGCCAAAGCAATAAGTATACTGATACACATAGGATATTTGCTATATTTATGATAAGACATCTTTTCCCCCTTACTTTACAGGCAGGATGCTGCCAAAAAATCATGACGGTTTAGAACGATGGTGCTATTTAATAGTTTATAGAATATACCATGTTATCTATGCAAAAACAAGAAGTTACGATAAAGAGCTACACCTAAAATAGCGTCGGAGCTTTTTATCTCGAATTTGCATAGGCAAACTCGAGTATTTACGTGTACGCGTAATGCGCGCACGACTAAAAGCTTTTTCGGAAACTGATGTTTCCTGTAAAAGTTTTTATGGGAGCAAGAAAGATAATTACATCAGGTTGTTTTTAATCTATCGAGAATTATTTTCCGATACTCATACTGAGGCTTATTGTTATGAACATAAAACTGAAAATCGGAATCTTATCGGGCATATTGGTGTTGCTATTGCTTATTGCGGCCGGAACTTTTATGCAGATTTCTAAACCGGCTGATACGCTCGAACATCAGATTGTGCTACTTGCCGGTTACGAACGTAACATACTCTACGTACGCGGTACTATATATCGTTATGGTGTTGCCGGTGTACATATCCCTTCTTCTGTTACCAGTGCGTTAAGTAAATACGAGCCCACATTAGTTGCCGTGGAATATGCAGCGGAAAAATATACGGAAAAGGATGCTGTATTGCGGAACAGCCTTTCGGAATATTTTACTTCAGCCCGTTCAATAAATGCGGAATTTACCACGCTGGTTAATGACTATAACCAGTTGGGCGCAGCAAAACCGAAGCCGTTTGATGAAAGGAAGTTGGAAACAATTGAAAAACTAATCAACACTCATGTTAATAACTTTGACACAGTATCAGGCGCATTAGAGAGCACCGCCAGCCGGTATCGTAAACAGGCAGCAATTCTTTCGGGGATATTGATTTCGGTAACCTGGCTGTTAGGTCTTTTTTGTTACATGGGCACTGGTACAAACTATTTATACCATCTTACTTGCCCGCAATGCGAAAAGACGAATTGTGCTGAAAGCGGGGCCAAAAACTGATGTTTCTGGGCAAAGATTGACGACCGGTTTGAGTGGGGTGCAAAACAGGACGGATAGAAACGGCTTATATGTTCATAAAGCAGATGGGGAATTGGTGGATGCAGGTGGTGCTTTGAAAAACTACGGCTCGGCTGATGCCACATCACAGCTACAACTTGCTTCCGAGGTATTACCTTTCCGGTCGTCTCAATCGGGACAATCAGCACAGTCGACACGCTTCACGTTCGGCAACCATGAAGCAGGGGTATCTGCAGAATCCGAGGCATCGATAACATCGTGGAAAGCGAAAAACCGTAGCGATATGGAAAACCGCTTTACTGGTAATACGCAGCCCGATACAAAGAATAGTGCTTTTGCTGAAAAACAGGCAGATCTTCTTGAGCGAAATACACAGCTGGAACAAAATCTTACCGAACTCCAACGTAGCTATGATTCACTGGAAAAGAAACACGCCGATCTGCAGGCAACATATAAAACGATGCAAGTAACAGCCGAGAAAGAGCGTACCGGATACCACCATTCGGCCGCTCAGATGAAAGAAATTCTTTCTTCGGTACAACAAACCGCTGAAAATCACCGCAGCGATTCCGAAGCGGCAAAAAAACTAGTGGAAACATTTAAAACAGGGCATCAGCTGTTCAAAACAACCCATGAGCATTTGCAGTTTATTATCCAAAATGTTTCGAAAATCCAAGAAATGTCCGAAATTATAGAAAGTATTGCAGAACAAACAAAGATGCTGAGTATGAATGCGGCAATCGAAGCGGCACATGCCGGCGATGCCGGTAAAGGCTTTGCCGTTGTTGCCGAAGAGCTGAGCCGTCTCGCCGCTGCCGCGCTGGAAAGTTCACACGATATCGGCGGAACGATAAAACAAGTAGTAACCGTCATTACCGGCATTGGAACCACCAGTGATGAACTCGATCAATCTTTCGAAAAAATTCATTTGCAAACGGATACTATTTATACATCGCTAGTAGACTTTTCATCAATGATTGAAAAAACCGGCGACGAGGCAAAAACGGCTTTAATGCACTTTTCCACCTTAGAATAGATGTTTTTGAGATTGTTGAGTCATGAGAACCTCTGAAAGCTCCGTCCGCTTTTGAGGTTCTCGATAGAGGAAATGTTTACAACTGCATACTATCCAATAATGCTTTGAGTGCGGTCACCTCTTCTGTAGTGAGCGTAACCCCCTTGCCCATCTTTTCGTGATCGGGAGACCAACTACGAAGGTCATATTTAGGGCTGCGTCCATTCCATGCTACTGAGTTTAATTCCATTGTCCATCCGCTTTTTGAAGTAGAAAGAACCCCATATTTTTGTGTAATTTCATAGCTGAATTCATCTGCCATACCTACCTCCATGTATATTGAACAAACGCATTATAAAATTTTAAGCGTTTGCTTTCATTTCTACACAAAATTTTGAACAAAATTTTGCATATTTTTTCAGGGTAAGGGTAAATGCATCAGATAAATAGATAAAAATCGCAGAATGAGGAGGCCGGGCAACCATTTGAGCCACAATGCGGCGAAATTCTGGTTGAACAGCCTCATCATTCTGCGGGGATATTCAAGAAATCTCTGATGTGTTTACCCTGTTATCCATGTATGTGTTATAACATAATCTCATCGATAGGACTAGCAAGTAAAAATTATTTTGTTATTTTTGTTATATATGCTTGACATTAATGTAATCTTTTGCTAACATAACAGTATACAAGAACTTTCTTGTAAGGAGGTTGCTATAAGTCAAAGGCGTTCGTAAAAGTATTGATAAGTGTGAATGATTTATACTCTATTTTAAACCGCTCCATCTTGCATACTCCTGGAGCGGTTTTTTTATGTAATCACCACCTCCGGCACAGAGCGTAGGCGAGAAGCCGCACCCGGTTCAACCAAACCGTTGTTCAGGTTACAGATAATGCAGTATGTTTTCAGAAAGACAAATCTCAATTATAATAGTTACCAGAAATTATATCCATTTATAATATAACATCCGGAGACTTTGATAATGTTTTACGGTGCCGTTATGCAGTTCCGGATTATTGGACAATCGGCGCAGTATACGAACGCCTTATTGAAGATATTTGTGCAGAGAACGAATCTATTGATTTTATTGTTGACACATTGGTCTCTGTTTATTCGTCATGGATTGACGGAGCAATTTCAAATTATAATACTGATTTTTTCTATCAATCCCGTGAGTATATTTTTGAATCGTGGAAAGAGGGAACTCCGCTGGAATAAGAATCAAACTTCCTAGCAGGCGCCTTTATAGTGGCTAAAATTCGCTTTTTCATCTCATTTTAAAAGAAACCGAAACAGTCTTAGTCTACCAAAATCATATCAAACTTGCCTCGCGTAATTCGGTTACTGTATATTGGTCAAGATGGATTTTCCCTGCTAATGCAAAGAATGCTTGCTTATCTTTAGGCTTTGCTTGCTTAGTATAATTTTCCGTAAAATCACCCGCCAATAGCGGCTCCGGCAGCATTTTTACTTGTTCAATAACTGACATTGGGGAGTTCTTCCTTTTGTAATTATGTTCCCATCATCCTATCATAATGCTTTTTAGATCAAAATAGGTAATTCAGAGTATTTATTTTCATTTGAGTAAAGTCACTTGACAACATGCGCATAAATACATATCATAAATTATGACATTTAAAGAAATAGAAAAGTTAATAAAAAAAGACGGCTGGTATTTACAATCTACAATAGGCTCTCATTATCATTATGTGCACGATTCTAAAAAAGGAAAAGTAACAATTCCATTTCATGGTAATAAAGAATTATCAAAATATGTTGTAAATAGTATTTTGAAGCAAGCAGGCTTAAAGGAGTAAAGAATGTATATATACCCTGCATTTTTCTATAAAGATAATGACGGTTATTCAGTTGTTTTCAAAGATTTAGAACTGGCGACCGGCGGCTCTACTTTACAAGAAGCCTTACTAATGGCTGAAGAAGCATTAACGGGAAGAGTGTATCTTATGCTGCAAGATGGTGAAACGTTACCGGCAGCTACGGAAATTGGAAATATAACAAAACCGCAAGATGCTGATTTCGTTACACTTATAAAAACCGATAAAAAATATTTGATACAAGACAAAAGTGTTCGTAAAAATGTAACACTACCTGCTTGGCTTGCAGAGGCAGCGGAAAATGCAAACCTCAATTTTTCACAGGAGCTGCAAAACGCATTAAAACAAAGGCTGCAAATAGCATTGTAATTTTATTCGAAGAGGACGCTATCTCGTTGTGTTGCGACCGGTATGATTATCGTTTTTAATCCATCACCCAACCTGCATTAATCATCTCTGAAATAGAATCAAAGGAGGCAATTGTTTCATCACTGGCAACAGGCATAATACCGCCGTCCTTCTTAATACCTTTGATAATTACTTTTCCATCAAGCTCGGTAAATATGCCGAAGTTATGACTTTCATCCTTCATTACTGCTCCATAAAATACATGCTGCAGGGTATTTTCCTGTAATGTTTCGCTCCATTTACTCATAGCATACCTCGTGTATTATCATTTATATGATCAATAGTCCATTTTTTTACCTTTGTAAGGTTAGTATAAAACTATCAATATCAAAATCTTTCATTCTCAGACTGTTCTTCAAGTATAAAGGATGCTTTGGTATTCCGGTTGCTCCAATATCAAGACATTTCCAAGACGGATTATATTTTTTTAGCAATTTATAAATATCGATAAAACAAGAGCTTAAAAATTTAATTTTCATGATATTTCCACCGAAAGCCAATAAAACTACTGGTTTTTCAATTTGTGATACTACAGCCTCTATTTTTGTCAAATTTTTTCTATGCAGTTCTTCGTTAAAGTTTTTTAAATCTTCAGGGTTTGTTGCCCGTTGGGGGTATAAATTAACCATTGCAAAGCTATCAAAACTTTCTTGCTCTGCGTAATGCATTACTTTTTTCATAGTGCTATCTGGAACCTTGGAATTTGCTGTACTAGGGTTTAGTCCTAATACAATTAATTTCTTCTTCCCTTTTTTTTCTAATAAATATCTACAAGTCAGTGGGGCATCAATATATCCTTGGTTTTCGGGATCACAAGTTATATTCATCCATTCCATATTTTACCTTTTACGACCGAATTAGAACGTCTATATATAGTATAACATTTTGTGCATTTCAAGGTAACCTGCTCTGAAAATTGAAGTTTTCGAATAGATTTATAAATTACTCCGCTGCACTGCATTCACGTTTGTCGACGGCTATAATTTTGATATAATTTGCACATTTTTGCCTCTCGGCATTAGCACTCTCTTTAGCATATGTGTTAGATAACGGATATAAATATATCGTTGATGGGTGTGGGTGTCAAGGGAGGATTTCAGGACAAACGCATCAGACCGGTTGTTTGACATCCACCTGCTTCTTTTTATTTCTTTCGATCTCTTTCTTTTTTAATATCTTTTCTATTTCGTCTCCAATATACGTGCTATCTCCATACAGTATGTTACATTTGTGACGAGGGGGTAGCGGAGGATCGCCTGCTTGAACACAGAAACAGCAGAAGCCGGTTTTTGACCGTGAGGGAAAAACACCGGTTCAAGATACAGGCTGCCGAAATGTTTCGGCAGGTTCAAGCAGGAAGCCGGAGCGGTGCCCATCATTTTACGTCCGTGTAAAATGATGGGCGCGAGTTTTGCGTTTCGCAAAACATCGCTAATCATTTTTCTCCTGCGCCGTCCATGGCGCAAGCTTTTAATCGGGGAGACTTCCCCAACCAAATAACCACCTAAACGAACAAAAAGACCTCTCTCTTCCGTATCTTTTCTCCTCATTTTATGCTATACTCCCCAGTCTTATGAATACGGAAAACTTAAATCCTGAGCAGGCGAAGGCGGTCAATACGATTAACGGGACGGTGCTGATTATTGCGGGGGCGGGGTCGGGGAAGACGCGCGTGATTACGTTTAGGATTGCGCACATGCTGGAAAGCGGGATTCCTCAGTCGCAGATTTTGGCGTTGACTTTTACGAACAAGGCGGCGCGGGAGATGGAGCAGCGGATTAAAGAGCTGACGGGTAAGAAGTTACAGAATTTAACGATTAGTACTTTTCACGCGCTGGGGGTGAAAATCCTGCGGGAATATATTGACCGGCTGGGCTGGCGGCAGAACTTTAGCATTTACGACGAGGTAGACCGCAATCAGCTGATTAAGGAGTCGGCGAAGGAACTGAAAATTGCAACGGAAACGCTCGATGTGTACGGAGTGGGGACGCTGTTTTCTCAGATAAAGACGGGGCAGAAAAATTTTACGGCGCAGACGGCGGTGTATCGTCCGCTGTACAACGAATATCAGGCCGGGCTCAAGCTGTTCAATGCGGTGGATTTTGACGATTTGATTATGCTGCCGATTAAGCTTTTTACCGAACATCCCGATGTGCTTGCGGTGTACAAGAACCGCTACCGGTATGTGATGGTGGATGAGTTTCAGGACACGAGCATCCAGCAGTATCAGATGATGCACTTAATTGCGGATGAGAATGTATGCGTGGTCGGCGATGATGATCAGTCTATTTATTCGTGGCGGGGAGCGAATTATGAAAATATCCGCCTGTTTGAAAAGGATTTCCCGCATCTGGTGGAGATTAAGCTTGAGCAAAATTACCGTTCCACCGGTACGATTTTGGCGGCTGCGAACGGGGTGATTTCGCACAATACCAACCGGAAAGAAAAAGCGCTGTGGTCGGGGAACGGCTCCGGCAAGCCGATTGAAATTTTTATCCCGGAGAATGAGGCGGCAGAGGCTGATTTTATTGCGGACACCATCCTTACGGAGAAGCTGCGCGAGAACCGGAGCTATGCGGACTTCGGTGTTTTGATCCGCACCAACGGCTTAGGGCGCGCGATTGAAGAAGCCTTCCTCGATGCCAATATTCCGTACCGGATGTCCGGCGGCACGAGCTTTTTTCAGCGCAAAGAAATTAAAGACATTATCAGCTATCTGCGGGTGATTGCGAATCCCGACGATGATATTAACCTCTTGCGGATTATCAACACACCGCGGCGCGGTATTGGGAAAAAAACACTGGAAGTGCTCTCCGCAATCGCAACGGAAAAGGAATGCTCTATCCGCATGGCGATTCATGCGCTGCTTGAGCGTCCGCCGGATGACTTCCGCGAAAAGAGCCTTGCCGATTTGGAGGAATTTGTCGAGCTGATAAGTTCCGAACGGAAACAGCTGCTGTCCGGCAAGGGCTTGGCGAATAAGGTACGGAAACTCGTGGAGCGTATTCAGTATTTTGATTATTTGACGCAGGAATTTCAGAAAAACGAAAAAGCGGCGCGCTTTAAGTTTTTGAATATCGAAAGCCTCTTGCAGTCTATCGACACGTGGGAAACAAACCCCGACAACTTTGACCCTTCGCTGTATACCTACCTCAATCGCATCACGCTGCTGAGCCGCGATGATCAAAATGAGGAAGATACCGGCGAGGTGAATATCATGACTATCCACGCCGCGAAGGGATTGGAGTTTCCGGTGGTGTTTATTGCAGGTGCTGAGGAAGGCATTATTCCCCATGCCCGTAGTATGGAAGAAAATGCAGGGGATGTGGAAGAAGAGCGCCGCCTGTTCTATGTCGCCATTACCCGCGCCCGCGACAAGCTCATTATTACAAGCTGCCGGACTCGGCGTAGGCAAGCAGGCTTGCTGGAGTGCAGCCCCTCACCGTTCTTGGAAGAAATTCCTGCGGAGCTGGTGCAGTACCATGAGCCGGACACCGAAGCTGAGGAAGAAGACATCGCCAAGATGTTTGCCCAGATGAAGAAGAAGTTTTCTATGTAAGATGTTTATACTTGTAAAAACCTGTGAACTGATATATAGTAAAGTCCATGTTAGTGGATGATAGAATTATCGCTGAAATAATCGTAAGAATTGGGCGGCATTACAATGAAAATATCGCAACGCGTTTCTTACGTCCTTTGTTTGCACAAATTCTTTCTAATATTGATTTATCACGGCACATAGTTGATTTGACCGAACATTCCGATGATTTTGTCTTACAAGGGTTTCATCTTGATGACCTCTATTATGACATTATTGCGCTTGCCCGTTTTATCTATTTAGTCCGGCGCGATGTCCTCCCCAATATTAATTCGATTGCCGAAGCAAATACTAAAATGGCGACTGCCGATAAAGTGTACCGCAATATGGCATTCAGTAATCTGGCCCCGAACCTTAACTTATTGTCTTCAATGGTGCTTGAACTTTACCGCGCAACACTCCAATATGATACAAAAATGGCTGGACGCAGCAAGACTGTGGCGAGTCGTATTACAAGCTTGGCCGACATAGAACGCCTGTTGACGGGTACCGGTATAGATGATTAAAGGAAACTATATGACTGCTGAAGAAAAATTGATACAATGTTTTAAAAATATCAAAGATCACATTCCGTACCCCCCTAAGATCGCACTAGTGCTTGGCTCCGGACTGGGTGATCTGGCGAACGAATTGGAGGTTGACGCGACTATTCCGTATGCTTCCATTCGTAATTTCCCGCTTTCTACAGCACCGGGACACCGCGGCGCATTTGTATTTGCAAAAATAGGAGAAATTCCTATCGTTATTATGCAAGGGAGAATCCACTATTACGAAGGATATCCGATGACCGATGTGGTGCTTCCTATCAGGATTATGAAAATGATGGGGGCGGAAATTCTCTTTTTAACCAATGCGGCAGGCGGGGCGAACAAAAACTTCAGCGCAGGTAATTTTATGCTGATTACCGATCATATCGCCTGCCTTGTGCCTTCTCCACTCATCGGGAAAAACTTCGAAACACTCGGTGTGCGTTTCCCCGATATGACTCAAGTTTATGATAGAGATCTCCGAATACATATCAAAGCGGCAGCAGATGCCTTGCATATTCCCCTGAAAGAAGGGGTATATTGTCAATTCACCGGACCGGCTTATGAAACGCCGCAAGAAGTTCGCCTGGCAGGGATGCTCGGCGCCGATGCCGTTGGTATGAGTACTGCTGTAGAAGCAGTCGCTGCCCGCCATGCCGGTATGCGTGTTTGCGGCGTCTCGTTCATTTCGAATCTTGCGGCAGGTATGAGCAGTTCCTTATTGAGCGAACGAGAAGTGCTGGACGCAGGAAAAAAAGCAGCTCCGCTATTTAAACAACTGGTATTAAACAGCATCGGCCGCATAGGAAAAGCATAAAACGGAATTTATTCTTTCGGAAAACGATGCCGGCAGGCGGCTTGACCGTGTAATCAGAAAATTTCTGGCGGATACTCCGCTTTCGACGTTGTATGCAGCAATCCGTAAGGGCTCCATCCGCATCAACGGCAAGCGAACAGTGCTTAACTACCGGACGGCAGTAGGCGATACATTATCGATTTCCGAAACACTCCTCTCTGCTGAAAAACAACCGGTATGGAAGCAATCAGCACCCGGTGAACAAAACCATATCTCCGGCAAACGGTGCCGTGTCTCAAGCAGGCAAACTCGCATTCATACCGATATCCCGATCTTGTTAAAAACAACCGACTTGCTCATTGTCAATAAGCCGGCGGGAATTCCCGTACATGGGGAACACAGCATTGACACGCTACTTTCCGATGCTACGGCACAATTATCCGCCGATATACCGCCTTCTACCAGCTCCGCTAGTCATCCTCTGCGAAGCCTTTCTTTTAAATCAGGGACGTTGCACCGGCAGGATAAAGATACTACCGGTGTGCTCTGTTTTTCGCAGACACTTGCCGGAGCGCAATGGTTTTCTCAATGTCTGCGGGAAAAAACGGTAGGCAAATACTACTTAGGCGTTGTACGCGGTAATCTGCAAACACAGCTTATTACCGTCGAAGACGAAAGCGGTAAAACTATCACGCAATGTTATTCGCTGAGCTACAATAGAGGGATTGATGCGTCGCTGATACTGTTTAAGCTTATTACCGGTAAAAAACATCAGATACGAAAGCATAGCGCGAACGCAGGCCATCCGTTGGTTGGGGATCGTAAATACCGCGGTGGGAATCCGCTGCCTACCTGCAAGCACTATTTACTCCATGCGTGGCGGTTGTATTTTCCCGCCTCAAGACCGGCGGATATGCCCGCTCTTATTGAAGCTCCGTTTTTTCCCGAAATGAAAACTTCTCTCAAACAATATTTTTCAGGTTGGAGAAAAGCAGCATCCGCCATTCTTACAAATCAAACTCGAGCAGCTGGCAATTTTTAATTTCCAATCGCAATAATTCCTCTGCTGAGAAAGGCTTAAAATACGTATAAATAGCCGCTGCCACCACGCCATGGCAGACAAAAAGAATATTACCGGCTCCTGTATGTTTATCCTTTACGTCTTCTATAATACTGTATGCACGGTGCGCCACCTGTGCAAAGGATTCACCCGCAGGAAATTTTAAAAAAGGATTTTTATGAATATATAAAAACTCGGGACTATTCCACGGTTTTCCTTCGAAATCACCGAAATTTATCTCTTGTAAGTGGGTATTAGGAATAGCCGTAAGCTGTAATGCCTGTTCAATATATACTGCCGTATCCCTCGCTCTTTTGAGCGGAGATACATAAATTGTCGTGATATTATTTTTTTCTTTATCTTCTTTTAACCGAGTGGCTACGGATTGCGCTTGTAGCCGCCCCTTTTCCGTTAGCATAGATTCCGAAACGCCGCATGCCAATTCTTTTACATTCCAGTCTGTTTCGCCGTGCCGCACAACAAAAAGCTTCATACTGTAAAGTATAAGCTGATTCGGCCTTCACGGCAAGGGGATAAAAAGCCTTACAGACTGTAGTTGAATGTTTCGGCAATCACCGCTTCACCCAAATCAGCACGAGCAAGCGAAATTGCTTGAGTTTTTGTTTTAGCTTTTGCAGTATGGGTAAAGGTAAATCGGTTTATTTTCCGCGCCTGTTTAAAATCCCAAATAGATACATCAGCCCGTATGGTACAGGTAAACATGATATTATCTTCTGTATTTACCGTAATATATGTTCTTCCGAAAATAAAACGATCGACAGCAGCGCCGATCTTCGCCTGCGCAGCACGGATAACAGAAGTGTCATCCGCATTAGCAAGTTCACGATATTCATCAAGCCCAACCCTAGTAAAACCGCGTTTCATAAGCCCCATAAGAAGTCGTGTCGAGGTTGTATTACTGGAAAAAATAGGCGCATTATTTTCATCATAATCAAGAATAGCAATAATAGACGGTATCCGTTTCTCCGCTGTTGCAACTTTATAAGGGAAGAAAACGGATAGATTATCGTCTGCGCCATTAATTAAAGCAGTATCCGCTCTTACCGGATAAAGACAAAATAAAAGTTTCCCGTCACATGCTCGATTGGGGGTGGGTGGTGTAAAGTATAAAAAACCATCGGAATCCGTCCGTACAAGCTCTCTTTTTAAACTGCTGCCTGTACCGGCTGATGGGTAGAGAACGGTGATAGGATAATTATCAAGCGGGAACTGTTTTCCGGGTATGGTAATGACAATACGTGCTGTAAATGGCTGTGTGAACGGAGATCCGGCATTCGTAGGTGCGGGTTTATTGATCACCTCTATGGAAATAGACTCCAATAACGGTTTTATTCGATTGCGAGCATCGATAAGGCTCGCATCAGCTTCTTGCCCATTGCACGATTCATAAATAGTACTAAACAATGCAAGCCCTTTATGTACATCGTGATTTTCAACAGCCTGTGTAAGCTCTGAAAGCAGCCGTACAGCTGTTTGCGTCTCTGACGATGTTTCGGTAATTTTATTACCCAATCCCTCTGTTTGAGAAGATCGTTTCGAGTATTCTTGTTCAGAACCTCCACTTAGGTCCGTTACCGGTGATACAGTAATACCTTGTGCGGCACTGGACGCACAAGAAATGGATAACAATAAAAAATAGCAGCAACACAGTACAGATACTATACGATACATACACTAACGCCTCAATTTCGTAGAAAAAATCAACTCTTATATCGGATATTTTATAGAATCCTTTAGGAATACAACGGACAACCGATACTCACAATAACACGATATATTACGTCGGTAAGAAATTCTTTGGGAGGAGAGTCATGCTTGATACGTTAGAAGTAAAGTTCTTGCTTATTATTTTAGTAACTACGGGAATTCTATTCATTATTGTCGCTTTCTTCCTTGGAACGAAGATTGGTAAACTCATTGCCAGCAGACACCTCACAGCAGAAATTAAAACAGCTCGAGAAGATGCTATTAAACGGTCGCGAGCCGTACTAAACGGACAACTCTCCGAACAATTTGCGGCGTTCTTCCCTGGCTTTCCTGCCGATCCGACTGAAATTCGGTTTGTTGGAAAACCGGTCGACTTTGTCGCATTTCCGGGGATATCGACTGGAACAATTAATGAAGTGCTGTTCGTCGAAGTAAAAACCGGCAATGCGGTGCTCTCAAATATTGAGCGTTCATTGCGCGATGCCGTCGAAAAGAAGAATGTCCGCTACACCGAGTACCGTATACCCAGTGCAGCAGAATAACATCCAAACTTTCGCGGTCTTATGCAACGAAGCTTTCAAGTTCGTGCTGATGACCTATCGACTGCAGCCGTTCAAGCGCCTTTTTTTCGATTTGGCGAATACGCTCTTTGGTTAAATTAAACCGTACACCTACTTCTTTTAATGAAAGCTGCTCATGCCCGTTTAAGCCGAAGCGGTAGCGGAGGATCTCTGCCTCCCGTTCTGTCAAGGATGCGAGCAACGCATCGACATTCTCACGGAGATCAATATCAAGTGCATAGCTTTCAGGCTGCATATAGCGGGTATCTTCAACAAAATCGCCAGTACTGGCACCGTTGTTATCATTAAATATCGGTGCATCCAAAGAAACGGGGTCACGGGCAGCATTCATAATTGTCCGTACCATTTCAGGTTCAATGCGAAGATCTTGAGCGATGGCTGTAAGTTCTTTATCTTCCGGTTCACTTCCGCTCTTTCCCATAATCTTGCGGGCTTTTTCAATCTGTACCAACTCGTTTGCTCTGTTTAACGGAAGTCGAATCATGCGAGATTTTTCGCAGATAGCTTTTAAAATTGCTTGGCGAATCCACCATACCGCATACGAAATAAACTTGTACCCCTTATCGGGATCAAAACGGTCGGCAGCATTCATCAGCCCGATATTACCTTCGCTGATTAAATCCATAATCGGGATATTCTTATTTTGATATTTTTTTGCGACATTGACCACGAATCGTAAATTCGATTCAATCAGTATTTTTTTTGCCTTTTCATCTCCGGCGGCAGCTGCTTTTGCGTATTTTACCTCGTCTTCTACCGACAACAGCGGTATCTTGTTTATCTCTCTCAAATAAGTTGCAAAGATATTATTATCCGTACGCGTATTCTGTATTCTTTCCATAAGTCAAAACTCCTTGCAAATGAAGTATACGGTTTTCCGGTGCAATGCAGCGGGAACTCGCCGATCAATAAGGTGCTTTATCAATCACCTTGATTAAACCCTGTATATCAATTATTAAAGCAAACAAGATGCCAAGTTTTTCTCTATACAAACATGGCATAATTAAGGCAAAAACAGCTACAAAGTCGCCTTATTACGGACATTTTAGACATGGAATCATAAAAATAGGAAAAAAACTTGCCTTTTTACATCTTTGTTTGTATATTTAACTCAACCTTATACGGCTCAAATGACACACTCAGTATGAATAAAAGTAAAACTGGGTTAAATTGACACAGTCGTATCCGGTTAAAATGCCCCCGGATGCCAAGCGGGGCATATTTTTTTGCTACCGAAAAGTACATTATGATAGGAGGTTCTTACATGAAAGTACGGCCATTAGCAGACCGTGTTTTAGTAAAAGTCGATAAGGTAGAAACTAAAACCGCAAGCGGAATTATCATTCCCGATACCGCACAGGAAAAAACACAGACGGCAGTTGTCGTTGCCGTCGGCGATGATAAAGAAAAGATTAAGGTATCGGTCGGTCAAAAAGTGATGCATGATAAATATGCAGGGACACAAATTAAGATCGATGGCGAAGAATACTTGATATTAAAGGCTGGCGATATTGTTGCTGTAATTGAATAATTACGCCTACGCTGTTACAGCGCAGAGCCCAGCCGAAAAACGGCAGATATTAACTGCTCCGCGCGAATGAACCGGTATAGCCTAGAGGTATACCGGTTATTTTTTTATACGCTGAAACTTAACGACCTTGCTCCAAATAACGCGGAGTAAAAATCTTATCGGGTATATTCATATTATATTGCATTTTTATAATGTTAATGGTTGTCGATGTATTTGTTGCAAGAGTGGTCATTTTAGTAACCCGCGGGGTATCCACACCTTGGGTTGTCTCGTAATTGCTCATTTCCATGATTTTTACCAATACGTTTTTTCGATCATAAAAGGCAATTTTTACCAGATGTTTGGTATTTTTTTCTACCCACACATTGGTTTTAGAATATTCCGATTTTGTATCCTTAGGGATACCTTCAATAACATAACAGAGAGTTCCGCCATACTCTTCTTCGCGCAGCAGTTTATACGTATCCAAACTGCTGTCCCGCTGCAAATACGACATGTCATTATATGAAAAATCGGTACCGAGAAAACTTTCGGTTCCTTCCGACTCACCGGTAATACGGCGTACTTTTCCAAGCGAGGGTAGATAAATCCGCTGATCGGTAACTCCGTCTTTTGCAATCATCAAAAAACGTGTCCCCTTTACATTTGCAGGCGCTTTGATTTCCAAAAAGGTGCGGTGATCATTTTCTTTTTGCACGGAATATTGATCGACCAACAGCTCTGCCATCGTCGTTCCATTCCGCTGAATTTCCATCTTTGCCCGCGTCCCGATCGTTTCAATCGTTATTTTTGACGGAGCGCCCTTCATAATGGATTCAGCGGTTTCTTCGGCAAAAAGCACTGTGATGCTGCAGAGCAATAAAAAACAAAGCATTAGTAATTTTTTCATCGTTATATACCTCCATAAAAATCTTTTAAAAAAATATCAAAGCCTACGGTTCTGTACTATCCCCCGGTAAGGCTTTAGTAATAAACCGCGGCTTTACAATCGAAAGGATAGTCGGTAGTACCGTTAAGCTTGCGAAAGAGCTCGTCGCCATTACCAAGGCAATCAGCAAGCCGAGTTCTGACAGCATATTAAACTTTGAAAGCATTAAAACGGCAAAGCCTGCTCCGACGGATACCGCATTAAACAGGATTGCCTTACCGGAACCGTAAAATGTGTGGATAAGAAAATTCCGGTCGTCGCGCCGTTTGGTACATTCATGATGATAAGCCGCCAAATAGTGGATGGTATAATCGATACCGATACCGATTGCAAAACTCGCGACCATCGCCGTCCCGATATTGAGTTTTATACCGACAATTCCCATAAACCCGAAGTTCAGCGCAACGGATATCATCAGCGGGATAATTCCGATAATACCGGCGATAATAGACCGGTAATAAATCGCTAAAATGAGAAATACGATACCGAACGATACCGCCACGGAAATCAGCTGAGACTGTACCACAAGGGTATTTAACGACTGTTCGATGAACATTGAGCCGTTTGCTTCTACGGATATGTCCTTGGGAAAATTGGCCTTAACATACGCCATTATCGCTTGCAAGGCTTGTTCGCTATCGTGTTGACCAACCGTTCTGAGCTGAATATTTACTTTAAGCGTAGCAGGGGTATGTATGTCATCGATAAAATCCTGTACGTTGCCGCCCATAAGCAAGAGGTAATTTTGAATAAGCATTGAAAGTTCTTCCTGCGTCTCTTTGCCGTATTTTTGAGGATCCGTAGGAATTTCGTAGTAGGCAGCACCTTTATAATTGATATCTTTCTTTAACGCATCAATCACCTCGGTCGCGGAAACATACCTGCCGCGGCGGGCTGCTTGAGCAGCTGCAAGTTTCTCGATGATTTCGGGAAAAGTATACGCCCGTTCTTTTTGTGTTTCTACGCCAGTGTTCACCACCGTATCGGTTACGGCAGAATTTGCAGTTTTATCAAGAGGAGTCGTTGTGTCATCGTCTCCAAAATCGCCAAAATCCCCAAATGTATCTTTTTCTCCCTTTTCGGTAGAGTTTGCACCGGTAGGCGTAAGTCCTGCCGCAGGCGCATCCGCGTTATACACTTGATTGAACCGTTTAATAACATCCGCCAGTGAGGTAACTTTTCCAACTTCGGGAATATTTTCTTCCGCATATACGGCAAGAGAATCGATCGCCTGTAATACATCGGGCCGGATAACATCACCCTGTTTGGTACCTTTAATAATTAAATTCAGCAATTTAGAACCGCCGAAATTTTCGCGGATAAAGGTATCGGATCGAACGACCTGTACATCCGGTTCAAAGTATTCCATTAATACGTTATCGATAACGAGTTTTGAAATTCCCAACCCCGCAAAGATGATACAACCAAGGCTGATCAGCAGCACGCTCCGTTTATGTGCATGGACAATCATCAGTGTATCGGCAATAATCCGATCGATAATACCGGTATGGCTCGGTTGAACGCCGAAACGCCCTCCGATGGTCGGATTACGGGGGCCACGCAAAATAAGAATTGCCGGGATAAGCGTTACCGCAACGATAAAGGCAGAAAGTACGCCGAAGCTCGAAAATATACCAAACTCAAAAATGGGGACGACGCTTGTAAAGCAGAACGAGACGAAGCCTGCAAAGGTCGTAAGCGCCGCCAAAAAAACCGGCGGAATAACCCGTGACATAGCTTCAACAATCTGCGCTGAGTGAGTTTCTCGAGAGATTTCCTTACTCTGTGTTACTTCATCAAAATAGTGATTGATAACATGGATGCCATACGCACTGCCGACGGCAATCAGAATAACGGGCAGTACCGTCGAAAGGATGGTCAACGGAATTTGCAGCAACGCCATCGCACCGATTGCCCAAATACATGAAATAATAACGGTGAGCAGCGGCAAGAACACGCCGGTAAATCTTCTAAACGAAAAAAACAAGACGCCCGCCACTACGATGACGACGATAGGCACAAGGAACATTAAATCATGACTTGTTGCTTCGTTGACAATTTCACTGAATACCGGCGCTCCGGTTACGTAGGCAACGGAATCCGGAAAGTCCCATTCCTCCGCGATACTCATCACTTTACGACACACGGCAATCGTTTCCGGTGAGCCGCTTTCTTCTTGTTTTACATTAAGGAAGATAATAGTCTGTGTTGCTTTTAAATCGTCGGAAACCAAACTGCGGTTATAGGTATCCAACGAGCGAAGTCGTTCGGTAATTGTGTTCAATTCTTCCGGCGAACCGGTTAAATGTTCCGGCACAAGTTTTCCACTTACAATTGAATCGCCTGCAGCTTCGATATGGGTTGTCGTCGTAAGCGAAACGACACTTTTTACAAGTGGCAACGCAAGCAATTGCTTATCCAACTCCTGCATCTTTTCTAAAAATTTATAATCAATTATCGTTGAATAACGCCGTTGAATACCGATGAGGAGCGGTACCGAATCCCCGAATATCTTTGCCATCTCGGCATCCGCTATTCGTGCAGGATCGCTTTCCGGTATAAAACGAAAATTATTATTATCAAATCGGATACGCGGAAGCTGCAACGCAAAAAAAAGCGTAATGCCGAGTATAATACCTAAAATAACACGAGGATGTTTGTATAGTTTTTTAACCAGTGCGTTTTTCAAATTCATAAGCACCTACTTTGACAAGCGAGATACTCTAAAGCTAAGATATTTAAAGAATCCCGAAAATTAATTAAGAGTCCCTATACTATACTCCCATCCGAGTAAAGTCAAGGTTGCGCCTTACCTTGACGTATGGACGAGCCTGTTCCGGTTTTTATCACTTCAATCTTTTGCGGGATGCGGCTTTGCAGTTCGCCGACATGAGAGATGATGCCGACCATCCGGTTCCCGCGTATTTCGTCTAAAATCCCGACAGCGTTTTCCAGGGCTTTTTCGTCGAGCGACCCGAAGCCTTCGTCGATGAACATCGAATCTATTCTGATACCGCCTGCCCGCGCTTGAATGGAATCGGCAAGGCCGAGCGCAAGACTGATCGAGGCCATAAATGTTTCCCCGCCGGAGAGGGTCGCGGAAGGGCGGCATTTACCGGTATAGGCGTCGGCGATTTCCAAGTCGAGACCTCGGTATGCGTTCCCTGCGCCGTGCTCTTCGCTGACGGCAAGCCGGTACCGTCCCTCGCTCATCCGCTCAAGTCGTTTATTTGCAAACACGGTTACTTCGTGCAAAAAGGCGGAAAGAATCCACGTGTCGAACTGGAGTTTCCGCGGATTGCTGCCGCAGAGGTCTTTCGCAAGGGCTACCCAATTTTGCTCCTCCGCTGTTTTAACTGCAAGAGCTTTGGTCAGTTCCGTGTGCTGGGTGTGCAGCTCCTCCAGCTTTGCTTTTTCCGTATTGAGGACTTCGAGCCGCGCCTGTATTTCATCATACCGTTGGCGCAGGGCTTCGACGGCGATTTCCAGCTCATCGAGGTCGCGCGGCTCCGTCGCGGTAACGTCTTTTTCCAATCCGGCCGCCGCCTGCTTGTACGCCGCGTACTGCTCATAAAAGGTGTCGATTTCGGTTTTCCACTGCGCAACTTCCGGTTCGCTGCACACGGCTTGCTGTAGATCTTCCAAATCGGCAAAACCTTCCTTTATATACGCGGCTTCGAGCTGCGCTGTTTTTTCGCTGCGCTGCTGCGAGCGTTCCTGTCCGTGCGTTTCCGCTGTGGAAAGTTCTCCGCGGATCCGTTCAAGGTTTTGCGTTGCTTCGGCAACATCGGTATGGTAGGCGTTGATAGTCAGCTTGAGTTCCTGCAGCAGCGCTTCGCATTGCTCCAACGCGGTTTCCGCATCGGGGACTTCGTATTGCTCCGGTGCAGTCTTGCCGGCAGGGGCATCGGGGGCTTTGGCTTTGCCGCCGGTTCCCTGTTTGCCGAAGTCTTCCTGTTTGTCCAAAATTTCCGTGTCCGAACTCAACTGAACGCTGCGCCGATTTTCGGGTAGCTGAGAAAAAGCTTGGTTAAACTGGCGGCGTTTTTCTTGCAGCGCGGCGGAAACTCCGCTTAAGCGTTGTTCCGCGCTATGGTGCTGCTGCGTACATTCCTGCCGCTCCCGCTGCAAACGGCGGGCTTCTTCTTCCAGCGTCTTTTGTTCGGCAAAGGCTTTGCGGGATGCGTTGTACGCTTGCACCGCCTCGTTGATCTGCTGAGCGGTTTCCTTAATGCGGCTCTCCGCCGCATCCTTTCCTTCCGGAAAGGGCGTCGCGCTGCATTCTTTATACCGCAGCTGTAAATCAGCCGCCGCTGCCGCCCGTTCATCTATTTGTTTTTGATAATTTGTATACGAAGCCTCCGCACCGGCGAGCGCCGTCTGCGCTTTTCCTTTTTCATGTTGCAGTTTTGCTGCGCTCCGTTTTGCCGCTTCTATCCGCTCGTCAAAGCTGAACGCACTTTGTGCAGCTTCTTGAGCCGGTGCGGGGTGATGTACCGAACCGCAGACGGGGCAGGGACTTCCTTCTTCGAGGTGTTCCGCGAGCGCCGCCGCTGCACGCTGCCGTCCCGCCGCTTTTTTTTCTTCTTCTATTCTATCGATTTGTTCCGTTTGAATATCACAGTCGCGGGCGAGCTCTGCAAGCTGTGTCCGCGCATTATCCGCGGCCTGCGCATAGCTGTGCAAAAAGGTATTGAGCTGTTCCTGTTTGCATAACATCTCGTGCAGCTGTTTTTCCATGTCGAGCCGGGTTTGCAGGTTGCGGTAGGCGTGTTCCCGCTCATCAAGCGCATCGACGGCAGGAGCAAGGATGGCGGTTTTTTCCGTAACGGCGGTGAGCTGCGCTTCGATACGCTGCAGTTGCGCTTGGGCGGCAGCAGCGGCGCGTTTCAGGTTATCTTCTTCGGCTTGTTCCGCTCCGATTTCCTGTTCCAACACGGCAGCTTTCCGCAGCGAATCGATGACGGCATAGAGGTTGTCCCGCTCTTGCTCTTTCGCGGTGATCTCGTTGTGCCGTTCCTGCAAAGCGTTCATACGGGCGGTCAGTTCTTCCATGCGTTCCCGTTTTTCCCGTATCTGCCGTTCGTCCGCCGCACATGCCGCTTCCAACTCAAGGAGCTGATTTACGTGGACGGCGAGCGGGGCCGCCCGCTGCGCTTTTTCGATCTTCGCTTTTAAATTGCGGATATCCTCTTCGCGGATGCGGCATGCTTCCAGCTCTTCGGTAACCCGCTCCAGCTCTTTTCGCTTCTCTGCGAGTATTTTTTCCTGCTCAAGCTCGGTATTCTTTGTCTGTAAGGCGGTCAGGATACCGCCGTGTTCATCCCTGATACGGTCAATTTCGTTCAGCAGCTCTGCGCGGTCGCTCTCGTAACGATGGTAGACAAAGCGGGTATGCAGGGTTTCAAGGTTTGCTTCTATTGTATGCGCTTCCTGCTGCAACGTGTCTGCGCGGAGCTTCGCTTCCTGCATTAAATCCGAGTAGCGTTTGATGGGAAACAAGTGCATCAGCGTCTCTTTTTTATCGCTCGACTGCGCCCGCAAGAACTGCGCAAATTCTCCCTGCGGCAAAAGGACGATGCGGCTGAACTCTTTGTCGGAAAGTTTAATCAGATTTTGGATTGAAGCATCGGTTTCCCGCTTGTTAGTCGATGAGCGGTTTTCCCAGCTGCCGTTTTCGTAGCATTCGAGGGAGACTTCTTCCGGTGTTTCCAGCTTTCGGCCTTCTTTGGTATACGGCAGCTGCCGTTTTATTCGGTACAGCTGCGCTCCGATAAAAAAGGTGAGTATGACATCGGAGACTGCATAGTCGTCTGCAAAGTGGCTCCGCAAATTCCGCATAACGCCCGATCTACCGCCGAGCGGTTTTCCGTAAAAAGGCGTAAGAAATGGCGTCGAAGAGTGTGGTCTTTCCGGCGCCGGTTTGTCCGTAAATTAAAAAGAGGGAACCGAGGCTGTCAAAGTTGACGGTATGCTCGCCGGTAAAAGGGCCGATGTTGTGCAGTATCAGTTCTTTAGGTCTCATCAATAGCCTCTTTGCAGAGCTGTTCAAAAAAGCTCCTGCTTCATTTGGTTCGCCTCGCCGTTAATAACGATTTCAAACCGGCTAAAATTTTCGGCTAACGTGAGCGGATCTTCCGCCGTCCGTTCGCGGAGTGTCAGCTGTTCTTCCCCGTCCTGCTGTTCCCGATTCATAAAACTCTTTTGCCGGATACTCAGCAAAAACGGAAATTTCTGCCGCAGCAGCTGCATCGGGTGTGCAATAACCTCGGCATCGTTCAGCGTAATTTCCAGATAGCAGCCGCTCCATTCATCGTAGCGGTTTCCGGTAAAAAACTCTTCAAAATTCCCTTCCAGCCGTTTAAGCGGGCGTTCGGAAATAATGGGTATCCGCGCAATGTTGAGCGGAGCTTTTGCGCTGTCTATAGCAGGCTGTAGGTTCTCCGCATCAAACAGTTCTGTGCGGGAGTTCGTTATCTCCTTGTCGATGGCGGTATTTTGTTTCGGTGTACAGTCGATATCTATCGAAAGGACACACTTGGCATCCTCCGATTCATCAAAGGAGTACGGAAGGGGCGAACCTGAATAATACATCCTGTCGGTTATCCGTTGACAACGGTGCAGGTGCCCAAGTGCAACATAATCGAAAAAAGAAAAAAGGTCGGGATTGACATATTCGGCGGTACCGATAAAGGTGCGCTCGCTGGAAGAACTCTGCCCGCCGACGGTAAAAAGGTGCGCCGCTAACAGCGCGGGTATGTCCGGCCGTACCGCTTGTTTTAGTATGTGCGATGCGACCGCCGCCATTTCCGCCTGAGAATCCCCTGCCGTATGATACGCTTCTTTTGTTTCTTCCGAAAAGGCACCGAAGTTTAAAAACGGGAGCAGGTATATCGCAAGTTTTTCCGTGCCCTTGGTAAGAATAACCGGATCGGTAAGCCTGCTTGTATCCTGCGCAATATAGATACGCTGGTTTTGCAGTATCTCGCGAGCAAAGGCAAGCCGCTGCGCGGAGTCGTGATTGCCGGGAATGATAAATACCGCCGTATCGGGACAATCCTCCCGTATCAGGGCAAGGAACCGGCTGAAAAGCGAAACCGCCTCCGCCGACGGAATGGCGCGGTCATACACATCGCCTGCGATAATCAGCGCTGCATAATCGTCCCGTGTAAGAATATCATGAATGTCGTTCAGCATTTTTTCCTGCACGCCGAGCAACGGCGTTTCATGCAGCGTCTTTCCCAAATGCAGGTCGGCGGTATGGAGCAGTTTCATCCTTGCTACTGTATGACTAATATCCGGTTCTGTAAAGGGGCGGAAAAATTCCCAAGTATAAAAGGTGTGATATATGGGAACCTCTAAAAACTTTCGTTTTTTTAAAGTGTTTCCTTAGATTTAATTAATTTTTATTCTTATTTGCTACTTGCAAACTTTTTGCATTTATGTATACTTGCAACCGATTTGCAACTAGCATTGCAAGAGGAGTTTTTAATGAAGAAATTGTTTTTTACAGCAGTTTGTATGATGTTTTTCAGCATCGTCACGGTAAGTCTGTTTGCCGGCGGAAAAACCGAGAAAAACATGGAAGGAAAAGTTGCCGTTGCAGCAACCTTTGATGCGATGAAGGAACTCACGGAAATCGTGGGTAAAGATAAGGTGTATGTCCATACGATTATCCCGCCGGGAGTTGAAGCTCATGATTTTGAACCCAAGGCAGGAGATTTAAAGTTCTTAATGCAGGCAAAAGCCGTTGTTTACAACGGTTTGGGTATGGAACCGTGGCTTATGGATGCTCTCCATGCGGTGAAGCAGGATACGATAAAGACTATTTGCGCAAGTAACGGTATTAAACCGATCGAACTCGCAGAAGGACACCATCATCATCACCACCACCACGAAGATGAGCACGATCATGATCACGACGAGCATGACCATGATCATGATGACGACCACGAAGCGGTTGATCCTCATGCGTGGTTGAGCCTTGAATCCGCTAAAGTGATGGTTAAGAACATCGCCGACGGTTTAAGTGAGGTAGATCCTGCAAATGCCGCTTTCTATAAGGCGAATGCCGCAGCTTTTATTGCGAATGCTGATGCGCTTTTAGCAAAATACCGCGATAACTTTGCAAAGGTAAGTCATCGCCGTTTCGTTACCGGACACGCGGCGTTCGGCTATCTTTGCCGTGACTTCGGGCTTGAACAGAATAGCGTGGAAGATGTATTTTCTGACGGAGAACCGAGTGCACAACAATTAGCAAAATTAGCAGATTATTGTAACCAATATGGAATTAAAGTTGTTTTCTCCGAAAATGCGGCCAGCCCGCAAGTTTCGGCAACCTTAGCAAAAGAAGTCGGGGCTTCGGTGCAAACAATTTATACGATTGAGTCGGCTGAAGACGGTTTATCCTATATGGAACGGATGACCTCTAATATAGAAAAAATTTACAAAAGCCTTGCACAGTAAGCTCAAACCTTATATGTTGGCTTAAGACAAACGACAGCAAGTCCCGGTGATAGTCATTGTATGGCCTTTATATCTCTCCTTTAGCCATACCGTGATTATCACCTTTTTTTTGCCTCGATACAATCACAATCCACCATTATTCTGCGGGGCTGCTAGAAAAATGACCTGATGCATTTGCACGGCGCCTCATTGACAGATAGATAACTCTGCATAATAATGATGGAAAGGAACGTAGAGGGTTTATGCTCGAATTCTGTATTCTGTTGCTGTTTTCCGTCAGTTTAATTATCTGCGTTATTCTTCACTATTCGATTCTCTATGCGCTAATATTTGGCTATATACTTTTCTTTGCATTCGGCCTTATCAAGGGAGAAACGTGGAAGAAGATGTTCCGTTATTCCTTCCACGGGATCCTAACCGTAAAAAATATCCTGATAATTTTCATACTGATAGGTAGCATCACTGCAATATGGCGTGCGTGCGGCACCATTGCTTTTATCGTATATTATGCGTCTATGTTTGCGGCTCCGCAGATTATGGTATTGATCTGCTTTTTACTATGCTGCTTTGTATCATTTCTGATGGGCACGGCCTTCGGAAGTGCTGCAACTATCGGCATTATCTGTATGACATTGGCAAACAGTATGAATATCCCGGCCGTATACGCAGGCGGAGCCATCCTCTCGGGAATATTTTTCGGAGATCGCTGCTCGCCGATGTCGTCGGGGGCGCATTTAATCAGTGAATTAACAGACACCGATATCTTTAATAATATTAAAACGATGGTGAGGACAGCGTTTATCCCCTTTATCGTAACAGCTGTTCTGTATGGCATCATCGGGATTATCATCAATTTCAGTGCAGAAAACAGTGTGCTCAGTAACTCAGGCATGGGAAATGGTATGACCTTTCATATTTTTGCCGATTACTATAACCTTTCGCTTTTTACGACTATCCCCGCCGTTATTATCATCTTTTTTTCGTTACTTAAAATCGATGTAAAAATAACGATGACGATAAGCTGTCTTGCCGGTTTGGTTTGCGCCATATTTTTTCAGCATATACATGCGTCAGAGCTGGTGAAAATAATCTTTTTAGGCTTTCATCCTCAAGATACGGGGTTGGCAAAGCTTATGTCCGGCGGCGGTATTATTTCAATGATACGGGCGTCCATAATTATCTGTATTTCGTCCTGCTATTCGGGAATGTTTAAGGGAACTCATTTTTTTGAGGGAATGCAGCGGATTATGCGACGACTGAGTAACCGGATTACCGCATTCGGTAGTGTCCTTACCGCTTCCGTCTTTGCTTCGGCGATTGCCTGCAATCAAACATTGGCAATTATGTTGACTCATCAAGTTTGTGATGATCTTATAGAAGATAAAAACACCTTTGCCTCTTACTTGGAGGATACCGCCGTCGTCGTTGCACCGCTGATGCCGTGGTCGATAGCGGTAAGTATTCCGTTGGCTTCTATTGGCGCTCCAGCCACGGCTCTCTTATCGGCCTTTTTCCTTTATTTAATTCCATTGTGGGATCTTTTGGTGAATATCGTGCGACACCGCACACGTAAATAAGCAATATTTCAGACTCTGGTCTTATCTTGACAGTTATGTCAATAGATAAGATAATACATAAAGTATGTCTGTTGTAATTATCTCTCTTTTTATCATTATCGCAGTTGTTGCAGTTGTAACGGTCGCTATGACAGGCCTCAAAGGCCGCGGATCGTTATCAGTTGGCAAAAAAAATAAGGCCGCAGTGATACGCGAAGCAACAAAGCGGCTCGCACAAAATCCAAATGACAGCACCGCTCTTTTAATGGTCGGAGATATATACTTCCAGGATCAAGATTGGGAAAAAGCTTATGCTTCTTATGCCCCCCTTTTAGATCAGATGAGCGAGCGCATCCCCTCGGAGCAATTTGAAATCAGTTTGCGGTACGGCATCAGCGCAATGAAAACAGACCGGTTTGTAGAAGCAAAAAAGGGGCTGTTACTAGCAAAAAATATCAATCCAAACCATTTTGAAATAAACTATAACCTTGGGTATATTTATTATATCCAGAAAGAATATGAAAAAGCAGTTCCATTTTTACGGAAAGCGCTGCTCACACAACCGGATAACGTGATGGCGTTAAAATATCTTGGCTACACGCTCCAAAGTTTACGGAAATATCAAGAGGCGCTCCCCAGTTTAAAAAAAGTATTGGATGTACAGCCGGATAATAAGGAAGCCCTCTTTGCGATGGGAGAGTGCTTTTATGAAGTCGGCTCAAACGATCAGGCATTAAAGATATTTACGCATTTACGAGTATCGCCGGAAGTAGGGCCGCGCGCAGCGCTCTATGCAGGTTTAATACGAATGCGTGCGGGTCAATTGGAGAAGTCGATCGAAGATTTTGAAATCGGCCTAAAACATGACGGCATTCCGTTGGATATCATGAATGAACTGCGTTATAATTTAGCTGCAGCACGGATCAAAACGCAAGACTTACAAAAGGCACTAATACAGTTAAAGGAAATCCAGACCGTCAGTCCGGGCTATAAAGATGTTGCATCCCTCATTATGCGGTATCAGGAGTTAAATCAGAATAAGAATCTTCATACCTATTTGATGGCGGGGCAGAGCGAGTTTGTCGGATTGTGCCGCAGGATTGTTTCGCGCTTTTTTCCAAACGCTAAAGTAAAGATCCTTGATATCAGCGTCCTCGCGACCTATACCGATATTGTTGCCGAAATCGACACGCCAAAATGGGCAGATCTCGTAATATTCCGATTCTTCCGTTCCCAAGGTTCGGTCGGTGAGCTTGTACTGCGTGATTTCCATGGCAGGATTAAAGAGATGAAGGCCGGTAAGGGGATTTGTATGACTGCCGGTACCTTTACAGAAGAGGCACGCCGCTTTACGGAAGGCCGCCCGCTGGATCTCTTTGATAAGAATCGCTTGAACAAAGTCTTAAACGCAATCGGGTAGTTTTCAAGACAAAAAAACGCCACGACTACGGCAACCACATCAGAAATATTTTAAGTGTGTGTTTTCCTTCTATGCGAAATTTCATAGGTATAAGGTGAGCGTCTACAATGGCGCCGCTCACCTTAACCGTCAAGTTTTCTTTCGAAAACTTGCGCATTGATGTGTGCGCTTTTCGCGCACGAATGCAACAGTTTCCAAAATTCATATTTTGTTCAACCGTTGCATTTTACGGAAATAAAATTTCGCATATTTTTTCTAACAGGTGGTAAACGCATTAGGCCGAGTATATAAAAATCGCAGAAAAATTGAGGCTGATGGTTAAAAATAATTTTTGCGTTAGCCTTTTGAAAAGAGGTGAGGCAGATACGAGGCATGAACAAAAATTACCCACAGGCGTGCTTTTTGCACGTCGAGGACTAATTTTTGTGAAATAACGAAGTAGATACCCGCATATTTTCAAAAGGAAAGGTTGAGCAGCCACAATCATTCTGCGGGGAACACGAACATTGTACTTCCTTGTACAATGTTCGTGTCAAGTTTTTTTAGCAAAAAACTTGCTGCTGATTAGTATCACCGCCATCCGTGGCGGATATGAAAAAGAATAAGGCCTAATGCGTTTACCGCTGCCGTATTTTTTGTACGGCAGTCTTTAATAAGGAATCTCCCGTTATCAAAAGCAGCGCCAAAATAATCAGTGCGAAAAGCGCGGCGCTGATAAAGAGCGGAAGTCCTTGTGCGATAATACGGGGGTATGCCGCTAACGGGTCGTAGAGCCGTGCTCCGAAAAAATACAACGGGGCGGCGGCAATCAGCGAAAAAAGCAGCATCTTAACGGTAAAGCCTGAAGCTGATACAAGCAATGTACGCACATCGATTGAATCGCTTTTGGTAAGAAAATACAGCAAAAGGCCGGTGTTGACGGCGCTCGCAGCGGTCAGTGCCAACGCGATACCGCCGCCTTGCATAATGCTCGCCAAAGCCGCCGCAAGCACAATATTGATTCCGAAACACGCAATGCCTGCAATCGTGGGACGTTTGGTATCGCTTTGCGCATAAAACGCCGAGGTTAAAATCCTGTTTAATGCAATAAAAAACAACCCTGCGATATGCCACTGAAAGGCTTGCAAGGTGAGCCGGACGGACTCGTCGGTAAAGCGGCGGCTCTTATACACCAAAATGATGATATGTTCGCCCGAACAGAGCAGGAAAATCGTTGCAGGAACGGTTACGAGCGCAATAATCTTTGCGGCATTCAATAGCAGTTTTTGAAATACTTCCCATTGCTTATTAACGGCATGGGCGGAAAGGTCGGGCAAGATAACCGTGCCGACGGAAACGGCGAAGATGCCGAGAATAAGTTCTTGTAAACGGATCGAATACTGCAAACTTGCCGCGACACCGACTCCGGAGTATGTCGCAAGCGCCGTGGAAACGAGGTCGTTGATTTGATACACCGCCGTACCTATCAAGGTCGGCACAATTAGCTTCAGTATTTTCCGCGCTCCGGCGTTCCGGACACAGCGTCGGAACGGTATCAGCTTAAACGAAAAGCCTGCGCGCAGCACAAAGGGGAGCTGAAACAGCATTTGGCAGGAGCCGCCGATTACCACACCGATTGCCATTGCAAGCGCCGGATTACCGCAGGGCTTTGCGAGTACAAAGGTGCAGCCGATAACGGACAGGTTAAACAAAATCGGCGTGATTCCCGTCGGTAAGAAACTGCGGACACCGTTCAATATTCCTTGAAAGAATGCCGCCACGGAGATAAGCAGCAGGTACGGAAACATGATGCGCGTTAAGAGCACCGTTGCGGAAAAGTCGCCGATTTTCGGAAAGAATACTGCAACAATCAGATCGCTGCACAAAATTCCGATGATGACGGTGCCCGTTACGGCAAAAGACAGCATAGTGAATGTTGCGGAAAGAAACTCCTTCATCGACGCCTTTGCATTCGGTGTATTGCGTTTTTCTTCCTCCAGATAGGTCTGGAAAGTAGGAATAAACGCAACGGTCATACTGTTTTCGGCAAAGATACGCCTGAGCAGATTGGGAATCATAAAGGCAACGGTAAAGGCGTCCGCAAGGGGGCCGGTGCCGAGGAAAGCTGATTTGGTCATTTCCCGTATCAACCCCAAAACCCGCGACACAAGGGTCAGTACGGACAGGCTAATACCACTTTTGAGTAAAGAAGATTTCCGGTTCATAGATTATCGTTTTTGTTTTACGCGCACTTTTTTACCGCATTGCTTCATACCGCTGCCCCTTTAGGAAGCTCCAAAAACACGGAGCTTTTAGAGCGGAGCGGTTTCTGCAATTTTCGGTAGCAGCCGGTGCTATCTGCGGAGCCGGACACCTTCGATATCGGTACTGAACAGCTCGCGTAAATCGTTGAGTCCCAATGCCATCAACGCCATACGGTCAATACCGATACCCCATGCCAGAACGGGAACGTCGATACCCATCGCCCTGGTAACTTCGGGGCGGAAGATGCCGGAGCCGCCCAACTCAAACCAGCCGAGTACCGGATGCTTGATATGCACCTCTATAGAAGGCTCCGTAAAAGGGAAGTACCCGCCGACATACTTCACTTCAGTGGCGCCGGCAATTTCGACGGCAAACATCTTGAGGATACCGAGCAGCGTTCGCAGGTTGACCTGTTCACCGAGGACGATACCTTCCGTCTGGTAAAAGTCGGAAAGATGCGTTGCGTCTACTTTGTCATAGCGGAAGCAGCGTGCAATACCGAAGTATTTGCCCGGGATTTTTGCCTTTGCCAGCTGATGAGCGGACAATACCGTGCCTTGGCTGCGGAGCAAGAGTTGCCGGGTAAAATCGCGGTCAAAGTGATAGTTCCAGCCGCGGCTGCCGCTGTCCCCGCCCGTTTCGTGAATTTCTGCAACACGGGAGAGGAAGGGTTCTTCGATGGCTTTGGCATGCGTGGGATTTTTTAGGTAATACACATCGTGAATGTCGCGGGCGGCATGGAACTGCGGCATAAAGAGCGCATCGGAGTTCCAGAAATCCGTTTCGACCAGCGGCCCATCAAATTCCTCGAAGCCGAGCGACGTGAGTTTATCTTTGACGCTCTCTAAAAAATCAACGTAGGGGTTTGTCCTGCCGGGGATAACGCGGGCTGGCGGCAGCTGGATATTGTAGCTGCGGAAGGTTTGTGTTTTCCATGCACCTGTTTTAAGGCTTTCGGATGTCAGTTGTCCGGTTTCGTCGCCGGTAATACCCGCCGCATTCAATGCCTTCTGTACTGCGGCAACCATATCCGTAAAGGCGTAGACAATCTCGTCCCGTTCAATAATCTTGAATGCGGCATCCGCTGCGCCGCGCTTTTTCGCAATATCGGCGATGCAGGCCTTTTCGTCCTCCGTTAAAGAGTCCTCAGGCAGCCGGCATTCGGCAGATTCTGCAGCGCGTTTCAGCAGCGCTTTTTTCAGCAAGAAGTTTTTATCGTCAGGGTCTTTTATATATGCCGCTTTTTTTTCATCATTCATCGCGGCGCAGCCGGCCTTGGAAAGTTCCCCGAAGGAAGAGCCGACATCCTTATTCTGCAAACCGAGTTTCTGTGCAATTTCGGGCAGCTTGAGCGGCCCTGCTTCCTTTAACAACAAGATAATCCGCTCGGCAGGCAATCCGTTTTTTGCATAGTCTTTGCCAAGCTCCGTCAATTCGTAGACAACGGTTGTCTTTCTCGTTTTTCCTTTTACTAATTCTTTGAGCTTGAGCCATGAAAAGGCCTGATTTGCATGACCTTCTTTATACTGCAAAACCTCTTGCAGTTTTTTCGCATATAATCCTTCGCCTATCTTAAAGTTCTTTAATACCTTGATTTCAAGCGGGTGTAGATTTTTTAATACCGATTGAATATCCATAACGGATTCCCCCTTTTTTTCATAAAACGGCTAAAATGATACCTCATTTAACGGTTTTAGTGAATAGGATAATCGGCTTTGCTCAGGGTTTTCACATCTGAAATATTTTAAACGATCGTCCTGTGCAAAAGTTGCATTTATTTGTAAAAAGGGTTATTATCCGGTTATGAATAAAGCTTTGCAGACGTTAATAGACCGCGGATTTTTTCAGCAATGCACTGATGCAGAAGCACTATCCGCGTTAATGGATAAGGGGCCGATCACGTTTTACACCGGTACCGACCCAACCGGCGGTAGTTTGCATATCGGGCACCTTGTTCCTCAATTTGCAGTTCGGCATTTACGCGATGCAGGTCATATCGGTATTGCACTGCTTGGTGGCGGCACGGGGCGCATCGGCGACCCTTCGGGGAAAACGGAAATGCGTAAAATGCTGGACTATCAACAACTTGATGAAAATGTTGAAAAGATAAAAGCGCAGCTCGACCGATTTATCGGATTTGACGGAAAGACAGCCTTTGCAGAAAACAACAAAAATTGGCTGGCCGATTTAAACTATATCGATTTCCTTAGAGACATCGGCTCCTGTTTTTCGGTTAACAAAATGCTTTCCTTTGAGGCGTACAAGATACGGATGGAAACAGGGTTGTCCTTCCTTGAGTTCAACTATCAACTGCTGCAAAGCTACGACTTTTTAATGCTGCATCAAAAACATCATTGTTGCCTGCAAATAGGTGGCGACGATCAATGGGGCAATATTGTCGCAGGCGTTGATTTAGTCCGCCGTAAGACCGGCGATGAGGTATTCGGCCTGACCTTCCCGCTCATTACCCGTAGCGACGGTAAAAAAATGGGAAAGAGCGAAAAAGGAGCGCTCTTCTTAAACAAAGAGATGACTCCTGTGTTCGACTTTTTTCAATATTGGCGGAATGTTGACGACGCCGATGTGCGCCGCTTTATGCTGCTGTTCACCTTTTTGCCGATCGAAGAGGTTGACCGTATTTGTGCCGGCAATATTAACGAGGCAAAAGAGCGACTCGCATGGGAAGTTACCAAAGAAATACATGGAAAAGACGAAGCGGACACGGCGCTTGCAGGCGCTAAAGCCGCATTCGGTGGTGGTGGCGATAAAACCGCTATGCCGACGGTGAAAATAAACCGCAGCGTTTTTGAGCAAGGAATTTCGATTGTCGATTTATTTGTTCAAAGCGGTTTATGTGCCACCAAGAGTGATGCACGTCGTTTAATAGAGCAAGGCGGTGCCCTTGTCACAGGCAAATCGGTTACCGACTTTAAAACCGTCATTACCGCCGCCACCTTGGACGAAGCGGGAGAGCTTATTCTACGCGCCGGTAAAAAACGATTTAGCCGTATCGTTACCCGCTAAGTTTGGTAATATGCAAAAGGTATCCGTAAAAGTTTCCGGCTTTTACAGATGCCTTTTACCGTTTTATTTTTTAAGTGAAAAGTAATAACGTGCCCATGCTTTATCGTCGATTAAGATATGATTAAACAGCCAATCACGTAAAAAGCGGACAAATGAATTTGGAACAAGTTGTTTGCCGTTTGTGTAGGCATTGACGGATTTTAAAATTTCTTTAACAAACAGTTCGTGCTTTTGCCGATGTTCTTTCAGCCCTGGATAATTTATTTGTTCCATGATGGCTTCTTCATCTTTAAAGTGGATCATTACATAATCTACCAACTCTTTCATCACATCTCTAAATGTTGCTTCAAGTTCAGCCCTTTCCCCTAAACAAGCATTATATAAGCTATTGATCAAATCTACTAAGTGGCGGTGTTGTTTATCGACACTCGGCACTCCCACATCATAGCTTACATCCCATGAAACGAATTTCTCCATCATTAACTCCTCACACCCGCAACTATTACATATTTCAACGGCGGTGTAAAGCCCGCCTTCTACGGCTATCGTGTCAGGTTGATAAGCCAGATACCGATCGCCTATATCAGTTTTGCAATTTTGCTGTAGAGACTGTTGACCGCTGCGGTTTGCGCTTCATCCAGTTCCGAACCTGCACTGTCGATGAGCTGTTGCAGGGAGGCAAGGTTTTCGTGCAGAGCCGTGTGGAAACCACGCGAAGTTTTCAGCCAGAAAGTACCGTTGCCATCGTTGAACAGGGTGATAAAGCCAAGCTGTTTGCTCTTCTGCTTTGCCGCAACCGTGCGGAAGATGAGCGGCAGCTGCTCCAGCAGGGCGGCTGTGTCATCAGGCAGCGTGAAGTTTTTAGTCCGCGGGAACGGGGTTTCCGAATCAAGGGGCTGGAGCGGAAAGGCTTCAGCGATGCTTAACACCAAGCCGAACTTTTCTCCGGCTAACAGCTCATAGCTGCCGAAGGTGATTTTTGCCCGCAAGTTTTTCAGCTGCTCCAGCCGTCCGTCATAGACAATACTGCCGTTTTCAAGAGGGGAGACCTCCTGACTGCTGCCGACCGTTTCGGCAGCAGTACCCTTTTGTGTATCCCAATCGGCATCCGTTTTACCGGTTTGTTGCCGCTCCGCCCGCAGCTGCTCTATCGTACGGCTGAACTGCTCCCACGGCAACAACAGTTGTTTTTTACCTTTCATTTTTTGTACGATATACGGTGTTCCACAAATGGAGACCGTCTGCGGCTGTTTTTCACCGATCGCACCTGCGCTGCTGATGCGGCTCCCCTGCCCTACAGCCTTTCCGCTGCTGCCGGAGAGCTTACCGGACACACCGGCTCCTTGCGCGTTTTTACCTCCGGCTTTTCCGGTTCCGACGGCAGACCGATCAACCCTGCCTTCAGCAGTACCGGCCCTTGCCCGCACTTGCTGCGCCGCTTTTTTGTCGAGGAGCGCAGGGGCGACCAGCGCTACAATGTCTTTGGAAAGAGGCGAGACCGACATGGCATACATCCGCGACGTTCGTACAATCTCCCCCGCTACGATAAAGGGTTGATGCTCCTTATACATGCAGGAACCCGGATGGATGGAAATCTTTTCGGTTGTCAGGCTGCGGTACACATCCCGCCCCTGTGCAGCGCACACAAATTGGATCATACCGCGGGCAACCGCCGTCAAATAATCTGCCGGTTTTCCGCCGGAGAGGATCGGCACGCCCATATCGGAGACAATCAGCTCCAGTTGCTCTTTGATGTTGGCAATTTCCGCCATAATCCGCTCGTCGAGGTAAAAGCGTTCACAAAACTTTTTTTGGTTTTCCGCTTGCATATACTGTCGGTAGACCTTGAGGAAGGACACAAAGTCTCCGAGCGGATCGCGGAATGCTGCGTGGGCTTTTCTCGCTTCAAGCTCATGCCCGTCGGGGAAGAGGAAGGGGCTGCGCGCCGATAAAAAGCCCGCGGCAATCAATACATCCTCAATCGATTCAGGATAATAGAGCACCGCTTCTACGATCATACGGGATTGACGCGGGCTAAGCGGGAAGAGGCACATCATCTGCCCGATTTTACTCAGGCTATTATCGCTCTCCAACGCGCCGAGCATATTGAGCGTATCCACCGCACCGATAATGCCCTTCTTGCCGGGCGGGGAAATAAAATCGAAGTTCGCAAAGTCGTAGATCCCCAGCTCCGCCATCCGCATCACCACCTCCGAGAGGTCGGTGCGGTAAATTTCTTCCGTGGTGTACATAACGCGGGTTTCAAAATCCTTGCGGGTGTAGAGGCGGTAGCATACCCCTTCCTGCGTCCGCCCGGCGCGTCCCCGCCGTTGATTACACGAAGCCTTCGACACCGGCGCTTCGTCCAAGCTTGAGGTGTAGGTGAAGGGATTGTAAAAATTCAGCTTTGACAAGCCTGAGTCGATGACTGCCGCAATATCATTGATGGTGATGGAGGTTTCGGCAATATTTGTTGCGATAACAATCTTCTTTTTCCCGAACGGCGGGGACTTAAACACCCGCTCCTGCTCTTCCTTGCTCAAGCGCCCGTACAGCGGCAGCGGATAGAGCTTGCGGAACCACGACTCATGCGAGAGCCGCTCGATACAGTTCTTAATCGCTCGTTCACCGGGGAGGAACACAAGGATTGCTCCGGGGCGACCCTCGCTTAAAATCCGCCCGACAATCACCGCGATTTTATCGAGCAGTGCGGTTTCGGCGGCAAGCGTTTCCGTAGAGGCGGTGATGGCAGGAGGATCAAAGATGAGCGTAACCGGATAGGTCATCGCATCGATTTTAATAACCGGACACTCGTTAAAATACATCGAAAACATATCGGTGTTGATAGTTGCCGACGAGATAATCACCTTAAAATCATGCCGCTCCTGCAAAATCCGCTTGAGCAGCCCAAGGATAAAATCGATATTCAAACTGCGCTCATGCGCCTCATCTACCATAATAACGGAATACTTGCTAAGCCATGGGTCGAGCTTAAGCTCCTGCAAGAGAATCCCGTCGGTCATAATCTTTATCTTAGTGCTCGGCGAGGTATGATCTTCAAACCGCATCTTGTAGCCAACCGTATCGCCGAGCGGAACCTTCAGCTGATGTGCAATAAATTCGCTGACGGAAAGAGCTGCAATCCGCCGCGGCTGGGTAACGCCGATCATACCGGTTTGCGTATAGCCCGCCTCGTGTAAAATCACCGGCAGCTGGGTCGTTTTCCCCGATCCGGTAGGGCTTTCAACGACAATAACCTGATGGCGTTCCAAGCTCTCTAAAATACGTGCCTTTTGTTCATAAACAGGCAGCTGTGTATACTTCATAATCGGGGAAAGTATAGCAAAGGTACCATTTGTATGCAATTGTTATACGCAGACCGGCTTTCGCTCGATGTGTACGCCGAGCGCCCTGAACCGGTCAACGAGGTGTTCATAGCCGCGTTCGATTTGGTACACATTCCGGATGAGGCTTTCGCCGCGGGCACAGCAGGCAGCAATGACGAGTGCCATTCCCGCACGCACATCGGGAGAAACCAGCTCCGAACCGTGCAAAGTGCTTGGGCCGGTAACAACAGCACGGTGCGGGTCGCAAAGCGTAATGCGGGCACCCATGCCGATAAGTTTGTCGACGAAAAACATACGAGATTCAAACATCTTTTCGTGGATAAGCACCGTGCCATCCACCTGCGTAGCGATAACAGCCATTATGCTGGTAAGATCTGCAGGAAACCCCGGCCACGGTGCGTCATCGATTTTTGGAATCATGCCGCCGAGGTCACAGTTTACTTTTAAGCTCTGTTGTGCAGGAACGGTAAGACTTGTTCCGTCGATTTCCCAACGGATACCCAGCTTGTTAAATGCAAGCTTTATCGGCCGCATATCAGGCGGGTTGATATCGGTGATGGTAAGCGAGCCGTGTGTTACCGCCGCAAGCCCGATAAACGAGCCGACTTCCATGTAATCGGCACCAATGCGATATTCAGCGCCGTGCAGCTGCCGCACACCATGTATGGTCAGAATATTTGAGCCGATACCACTAATCTTTGCCCCCATCGCGTTCAACAGCTTGCAGAGGTCTTGAATATGCGGCTCGCTTGCCGCGTTGGTGATAACGGTTTCGCCCTCGGCGGTTACTGCAGCCATCACCGCGTTTTCGGTCGCGGTTACGGATGCTTCATCCAAGAAGATATCCTGCCCGATAAGCTTATTTGCCGTAAATAAAAAGTGCCCGTTTATTTTTACCTGCGCGCCTAGTTCAGTTAGCGCTAAAAAGTGTGTATCCAACCGCCGCCGCCCGATAACGTCGCCGCCGGGCGGAGTCATCATAACTTTTCCATAGCGAGCCAGCAGCGGGCCGGCAAACAAAATGGAAGCTCGTATTTTTTGAGCCAGAGGCACCGGGACTTCATAATCGGTTACGGTTTTTAATTGCAGCGTATATTCATTTTGAGTAAGTTTAACAATTGTCCCACCGAACGATTTAAAGATTTCGAACATCACGGAAACATCCTCAATTTCGGGGATATTCTTTAACGTAACAGGCTGATCAGTAAGAACGGCGGCAGCGATACAGGGGAGCGCAGCATTTTTATTTCCGCTTGCTTTAACGGTGCCCTTTACGGGAAAACCGCCTTCGATATAATATTCATCCATGGTCTGCTCCAAACCTAACAAGGCTTTACTAAAAAAAGTCTTTTAGAAATACCCCGATATTACTCACATTCATCGTCCGACAGCAATACCGCTTCCAACAGTAGATCTTAGAAATATGTTGCACTTTCAGCGTTTCTTATCTTTCTAAAGCGGCAGAGCGGCAGAATCAATCAAATGCTGTATTTTTTCTTTTAATGCAAGACGAATAGGCAACACAGGGTAATCCGGTTTATCGATAAGCTGTACGAAGAGTTGTTTTTGACCGATAGGATTAACTTCAATTAAAAAGTCTATTTTCCCTTTTTGTTCTCTTTCCAGAATATTGTAAACAGCGGTAGCCTCAAATTCTTCCCGATAATAGATGAGAGAATTCTTTTTTTCAATATCGATAATATCTTCTACAAGCACTACTTTCCTCTCCATCTAATTTAGGGTTAATGATACCCCATTTATCAAAGTTTTGACAAGAGGAGCCAATTCATATTCTGCTAAATCACCAACTTGAATAATATCTTTTTCTTCAATACTCGATACGATATCGCGCAATAGCGCTGTTATTTCTTTCTGATACTCATGGACTGATTTCCCTTCAATTTGTATATCGAAAGGGAGTTCCGTTACATCAGATAAAAGTAATGACCGGTACAGTTCATTCAATTTTTCTGAAAACACTCCAAGCAATTTAAGTGCCTGCATATCTTTCCCTGTTTGCATATATACAGGAATCTGCTCAAAGTCATCTGCACATTTTGACAACTCTTGCGTCAAGCCTTTCATGTAATTACGAATTTCCACTCCGGAGAATGTTGAAAGTTCAATAGTGATATCTGCATCGACGGGCTGTTTAAATAGCAAATCAAGCTCATGGGAACTCAACTCTTTCCCATCAACCGCTACTTGTACGATTGTCTCATGTTCACGACAACAGGCCTCCTCAATACTGCCTAATACCTCGCCAACGGTCTTTTCGTTTTCCAGTGTGTATGAAAGTTCTTCGCCATTAATTTTTATTATCATTTATAGCCATACTCCTCGAATATCATCTTCCCGGCAACCATATGAATAATTCACTGTATCCTAGTTGTCAGAACTGCCTTTATTTTGTCTACTGAAATTATTGATCATATCCGACTGTTTTTGCAAATTCCGTAAAGCCCCATCCATATTCCCATATTTTTGCCGTAACTCCAGCTCTTTTTTTTCAAGCGCCTTGTCGTACCGTGCAATTTTATCCTTACTCGTTTTAATTTGAGCTGCCAGTCCATTTGTCCGGGTAGAAAAAATTCCACCCCGCTGAACGTATGGATCTATCTGTTTAAACACCTGAAACGCAACGCCATCATCAATTAGCACATCATTATCGGTATCATATCCGAAAAGGTAACGGACATCTTCCATCGAATCTTTTAAGGCTTCATCAAGTTTCTTTTCATCGATTTCCAAATATCCGCGAAGCCGCGCTTCGTTCAGGCCTGAGCTTGCGTCAGACTTTGTCGATATGCCGATCTGAGATAACGTCCTTATCGGGGTATCGGCGTTCTTTCGATAGACATTTGCAACAATCTGGCGTAGATTATTCTTTAAAGAAGACAGCGTCGTATCTCCGAAAAGAGCACCGAGGTTTTCTTTCGCCGTTTTGCGTTCGTCATCAGTAAAATATTCGATCTCGTCGATAACGTTCTGCTGATTACTCGTTACGATATTGATTTCCGCCAAAAGCCGATTGTACTTTGCAACAAATTCAATGATGGCGTTCTTTGCTGCTTCCGTGTCGGGTTTAATACTGATACTTTCTTTTTTATCCGTTTTATCCTCAAGCTTTAATGTTACGCCCGGAATAAGATCGTCAATCTTATTTGTACTCCGTTTTACAGGAATACCTTCAAACGTAAGCACTGCTTCTTGCGCCTGTGAAACAGGATTAACCGGTATGTATTCACCGGTCGCTTTAGGGTCATATACTTTGATCTGAGCTATCGATACGGTCTTATCGGTGTTGTTATTGTGCACGGCGATGCCGGTAATATCGCCGTATTCGCTCAGGGGGATACTGAAGGTTTGAAGTTCGGTCGTATCAGCCAATGCAGGTAACGGAATAAGCGTTCCACGCGGTGAAACTAAAGACAGCACACCGTAGTCTTCCACAGGTGCAGTAGGTTTTGTATTAAGTCCGAGCGTTTCAGACGCAATACCTGAATCACTCGGCGCATTGGTTACAGTTACCCCCTTATACGACACGGAACCAACTTGCCCGTAAATAGCTTCTTCGCTTGAGAGAGGAGTAGCCCCGGATGCGGAAAGCGGAGCGGCCGCCTCAGCGTCGCTTTGCAAAGATACAGTGTATTCCAACACATAGTGTTGCGAACTGCGTACCGGGTTTGAAAACGCAATACGTTCCGTTGTTTGGGCGGGGATTACCGCCTCCGTTTTTTCGGCGTCAACGGCAGGACGGTCATTTTTTTTTATCAGCCCGGTTTCAAGCGCAAAGGATAGTGCGTCATCGGAAAATTCCAGTTTATTAGCTTCCCCTGTCAGCTGTGATTCAAAAAGTAGCGAAATGGCACTGGGCGAAGTCTTTATTTCCGAAATCCTGATAATATCTTTCCCTTTTTTATTAACAGCATCGATAAAACTCCGGTATTTTCCACCTTGCCAATTTAGTGAAAATTTTTTTTCACCGACGGTAAAGGTGTATACACCTTTTGGAACTTGAAAGTCTTTCGATACCTCTTGTGATAAAAAAGAATCCGCTTGTGCAATTTGATTGATGGATATTTTAAAAGTTTGTTCGCGGGCATCTCGCGATGCGGTTGCCGTTATTGCCCGTTCATTAGAAGAAGTAACAGTCTTTTCTATAAAAGGATTATTAAATGAATAGAGCTCCCGCGTTTTTTCACGAATTTCGGTAGAAAACTGGTTTATCTTTCGCCAAATAGCATTTTGCTGTTCGTATTTTTTTAAATCTTCAGCAGCTGAATCGCGCGGGGCACGCTCTTTTTTCATCAGCGTTTCAATGAGATTATCATATTTACCGGCTCCTATGCCGGGAATATTCATATCGGACACTTCAACCCCTTTACCGTTAAGCCGGATAAACCCTTTCCATTACATTTTCGGCTGTAATAGCTATAATCTTTACGAAGTCAAATTAGTTACGTGATCTGCAAAATAAATTTACGGATTCCAACCGTTTGAAGATTTTTAGATAAAAAAAAGGAAGAAGAAGGGCGCGGCTTCTTCTTCCTTTTAAATCATGGGAAAAAGAGATAACATCCAGAAATCTCTTTTACTCAAACCTTCACTGTTGATTTAGGTTTGCGTATTCTCTCCCAATTCTCCTGAGCGCTATTGAAGGAGGCGGATAACCGATTGGGGTTGTGTGTTCGCCTGTGCAAGCATTGCCGTACCTGACTGCATCAAGATCTGATTCTTGGTGTACTCAACGATCTGCTTTGCCATATCAGCATCGCGGATACGTGATTCAGCAGCCTGCAGGTTTTCAGCAGCAATTGCAACACCATTGTATGCAAGTTCAAAACGGTTCTGGTATGCACCGAGGTCTGCTCTCTGCTTGTTAATCTGCTTCAATGCATTGTCGATAGTACCGATTGCCATATTAGCACCTTCTACAGAGGAGATGGTGATCATATCGCCTTCGCCGCCCTGCATACCGCCGGTAAGACCGAGAGCCAAAGCTGTCATCGTACCAACAAAGAGCTTTTCAGACTGATCCATGTTTGCACCGACATGCAACTGCAACTGATTGTCAGCAGCCTCTCTCGCGAAGCGTCCGGTAAGCAGGTTCATACCATTAAACTGAGCATGGCTTGCAATGCGGTCTACTTCATCCACAAGTTGAGAAACTTCAACCTGAATTTGCATGCGGTCTTCTGCGGAGTAAATACCGTTAGCAGCCTGAACTGCTAACTCGCGTAAGCGCTGCATGATATCGGTGGTTTCAGCTAAATACCCTTCTGTTGCTTGGATAAAGGAAACACCGTTCTGTATGTTCTGGCCTGCTTGATTTAAACCGCGGATCTGGCTTCTCATTTTTTCGGAAACTGCAAGACCGGAAGCATCATCACCTGCGCGGTTAATGCGCATACCGCTGGAAAGCTTTTCTATGTCTTTTACGATTCTGGTTTCGACGATGCCTGTGTTGCGCTGTGAATACATAGCGCTCATGTTGTGGTTAATAATCATATAACCCTCCTTGAAGTCTACATCCGGCATCCATGCCGGGAATGGTCACTGTATAAAAACGTCACGGAAATTGGTTGCGCCTTTCCTCTCTGTTTTTTACACAGTATTATTGGCTTTCGATGTACCAACCGAAGACCAATAATACTGCTATACAGGGCTTCTTAAGGGTGTTTTTCAAAGATCATGTTAACGGGACACCGGAAGTATCCCGCCGGTTCTCGTTATTACGTTAGCTAGTATACTCCCTTGTCGAAAAAAAGACAAGAGAGTTACAGCCAAAATTAACGCAATAATGAGAGTACAAGCTGGGTATTGGAATTCGCCTGCGCCAACATTGCCGTACCGGACTGGTTGAGTATTTGATTTCTCGTATACTCGACCATCTGCTTTGCCATATCGGCATCGCGGATGCGTGATTCGGATGCTTGCAAATTCTCTGCAGCAATGTCTATTCCGACAACGGCCATTTCCAGTCTGTTCTGGTATGCGCCGAGGTCTGCCCGCTGCTTGTTGATTTTCTTTAACGCCTCATCGATTGTACCGATGCTGTGGTTCGCATCCTCCGCAGTTTCGATAGTCATCGTACGGTTATCGCTCAAATCGCGTACGCCGAGGGCATGCGCAGTCATGGTACCGATGTACACGCGGATACGCTGATCCATGTTAGCCCCGATATGGAACCACATCGAGCCTGTTACGGCATTTTCTCCGCCCTCACGCGCAAAGCGTCCGGTCAGCATATTCATGCCGTTAAATTGAGCGGAACTCGCAATGCGATCGACTTCGGCAACAAGCTGAGAAACTTCGACCTGAATTTGCATACGGTCTTCCGCAGAATAGATACCGTTTGATGCCTGTACCGCGAGTTCGCGGATACGCTGCATAATGTCGGTCGTTTCCTGTAGATACGCTTCGGCAACTTGAATAAAGCTGATTCCGTTCGATGCGTTTGCCGAAGCTTGGTTTAAACCTCGGATTTGAGCGCGCATTTTTTCGGAAACCGCGAGTCCGGAAGCATCATCGCCTGCGCGATTGATGCGCATACCGCTGGACAGCTTTTCGATGTCCTTACCGATACGTACATCGGTAACACCCAATGTACGCTGTGCAAACATTGCACTCATGTTGTGGTTGATAACCATAGCATTTCCTCCATGAAATGTGGTGTTGAAAAGCATCCGTGCTTTTCAGGAAAAATAGAGAATCTCTAAAAACCTTACCCGGTTTTTAGGGATTCCGAATAGAATATCTCCATATCTTTTATCGGCGGTATAAGCTGAAAACTTTAGTCTTTGTACAAATTTTTTTTAATTTAGTGAAATCAACAACCCCGACGCAGAGCGTTCGTGGGACAACCGCCATCCGTGGCAGAAAAGATACGTTGATCATTTATTCCAGCGTAGCGACAAGGCAAAGGCATCGCATATTTTCAAAAGTCCTTGTTTATCACCCTATTAGCATATATACTACTATCAAATATATTAAAGAAACGAAGCTTCTGTAGTTTTCTGCACGAGGCTTTAATGTTGGGAGGTTTTATGATTCACAAACGTTTTATGCATCTATCAATTGCATTATTGTTCAGTCTTTCCGTGCTGATGTCATGCGCTACTACGGGCGGCGCACGTGCGCAAGAACCGGTCTATGAGCCGCTGCAAGGAACCGTTTCGTCGGTTGACAAGTACGGCAATCTTACAACGGACATTACCGAAGCTGCATTAAAAGAAAAAGGCTACGAGCTCGGCGATGTATTGCTCGCAAAACTTGGTGACAAGACCGTAACGGCTCCCTTTGTTGCAACTTACAGCGACGTTAACAGAGGAGATTACCTGATTAGGATTTCACATGGATTCACTGCTATCGCAATGAGCTACGATAACTGCAGCGGCAAAACCGGCGCAGTCGAGGGAACTCCGGTAACGCTGGCACTTTCCCAAAAAGGTGCATATTTACAGGAATATGAGATGCGCCACTTGGTTAAATCCGAGAAACGTGAAGATTATGCTTCCGACGCAATATTCGCAAACTTCCGTGCCGTTCAAGCGGGTTCCATTGCAGCCAATCGGCTGTACAGAGGATGCAATCCGGTACTCGGCGATGCCCGCGCTCCGTATGCCGCTAAGCTCGTCGAAGAGGCAAAAATCGTAACCGTTATCAATCTTGCAGACAGTGCCGAAAGTATGGCGCCCCATCTTGCTGCAGCGCCTTACTATGAGCGGTTGGTAAAAAACGGACAGGTTATCACTCTTAATATGGGAATTGACTTTAGCGACCCTGCATTTATCGCGAAGCTAAAGGATGGACTGATCTTTATGGGACAGCACAAGGGGTCGTTCTATGTCCATTGCAATGAAGGAAAAGACCGCGCAGGTATGGTTGCCGCTGTTCTGGAAGCCTTGATGGGCGCCACAGTGCAGCAGGTCGCCGACGACTATATGCTGTCATACATGAATTACTTTAACGTCAAGAAAACCGATGCGCGGTATCCGGTTATTGCGAAGATTATCACCGATATGTTCGTAAAGATGAACGGCGGCAAAGCTGTTACCGATGCTAATTTAAAAGCCGTTGCGGAAACCTATCTGACTAAGACCGTTGGGCTGACTGCCCAGCAAATCAGCGCACTCAAACAAAAACTACAATAATGAATTAAAGAATAAGGAATTCCTATGGATACCGGCGATTTAAATACCAATGAACACATTCACCCAGCAGAAGGACACGATATGCCGCCCGCTCCGGACATCGATATGGAAACAAGTCCGGACGCTACGGTAAGCGGTACTGTCGAAATACCGCCTGATACGCAGACCATTGAAAACGCTGATATGGCAGAGCGGCAGACGGCGGCACAGGACACCGATACGATACATGCCCCTCCGCATCCGCCCACGAAAAAAAAGCGGAAGAAAAGCGGATTTTTCAAAAAAGCCGGTATCTTCCTCCTTGTCCTTATTTTGATTATTCTCATTCCGCTTGCAGGGTTAATCGGATATTCATTGATAAACCGGACGAATCCTGCGCGGCATATTGCCGACGGATATTATGCTGCGGTTACTATTCGCTCTGCAAGCGATACGCTGCAAAAAGGACTGTACCTCAGCGCCGTCGATTCGCTTCTTTCTTCTCCCGAAACGGCAGCTTTACAGGGGAATCTCCGTGCATTGCGGTCTAACACAACGCTCCAATCCGACTGGTTTAAGCGGCTGTTGAACGTTCCTATTAATATCGCTGTTTATGAGGGCGATAATGCAGCGCTTGTTGCGGATATCGGCGTCCGTTCCGCTGCGGTTCAGCTGCTGCCTCTTATTACCGCCGTAAAACCGGAACTGCTTGACTCAGTGCCAAACCTTTCGAAAACTGAATTTAACATAAACGGCGATACGCAAAAAGGCTTTCTTTTTGAGCTAACTAAAGATCAGACACTATACGTCTGTCTTTATAAAAATCTTATTGTCGCCGCAACCTCGAAAGACTTGCTCTATTCCTGTTTAGCCGAAAACTCCGAAGCAAGCGGTAAACGACTGACTGCACTGCTGCGTGCCCCAAACCGCGGAGCAGTCAGCGTATATGCGGAACCGTCGTATTTTCTTTCCGGTATTGCTGCAAAGCGAGATATCGTCGGGAATATGGTACGCGAACTTGCATTCCCCGAACCCGCGGCACTCGACGTCAACTTTGATGAAAACACGGTTTCTTTTCATAGCATCATCAATTGGATTTCGGAACAAAGCGAAGTAAGTACGATACTGCAACGTCGCTCGACACTACCGGCTATTCTATCCCGCCTGCCGGAGGGAACAGCCTATTTAACACTACTCAATCTCGGCGATCCTCAATTCCTCTACGAAAATACCAAAGCTTTTTTTCCTCCGGAGCTTACAAAGACATTCAATTCAACGAATAAAAATAGTAAGTTCTTTTTTAACAAAGATTTGAACCAGCTTGTTTTTGAATGGGTGGGCAGTGAAATCGGCGTATTCGGTCATCGGGATTCTCAAACACCTGTTTTCTTCCTTTCATTAAAAGATGAGGCAAAGTGCCGCCATCTGCTGGAAGATCTGTTTAATACGATATTCATCGATCGCAGTACTGCTGCAGTGGTTGATGACAACCGTATCCCGCGTATTGTATTCCCCTCGTGGCTATTGGGACTGCTGCGTGCTTTCCACATCGACTTGCCGGAACCATTTTATATGATACAAGATGGTTATTTATATCTCTCTAATAGTGCAGAAGCACTCGGTATGTGCAAAAAGGAAACCGACACGGGTAAACTCTTGGTAAAAACCGATGAATGGAAGAAAATTGCAAAGGCCGTTTCCGCCGAAACGTCTTTTTTAGTATACTATTCTCTGGATCGGAGTATCCCGTTCTTCTTGGAACAAAATACACTGCTTAAAACCGCCTTTAAGAATTACGGTAAAGGCGTATTATCGCTCCGTTTTGCGGCCGGACGTCAAGTCCATTTGGATTTCTATACGCAAAAAACCGATGCGCGTAAATTGGAAGAAATTCCTTCCTTCCCGCGTTCTCTTTCACAGCGACCGGAAACCGATATTATCTGTGCAAAAACTGCGGACAATATTCCCTACGTCTTTTGGACAAACAGCTCAAATGTGCAGAGTATGAATCTTTTAAATGGCAGCGAATCAACACTTTCACTTGATGGAAAGGCGGGAATTGCCGCCGAAATAAAACACTCAAAGCTTCAATCACTGTGGGCGGTTTCGGCTCGCGGTTCTATCTATCGGACAAACGAAAACTTGGAACCCTTTGCAGGCTATCCCGTATTGACGGCAGAAAAACTCCTTCCTAACCCGGTTGCTTTTAACGGCGGCATAGCGGTACCGCTTTCTTCCGACTCGGCACTACTCCTTGCCGGTACAACCGATAATTGGTCTACTTCCGACACAATGAATGCAAAACTGCGGGCTGCCCCTGTTATATTTAAAGACGGTATTGCAGCGCTTCCGCGCTCGTTTGAAAGCAGTTTGTACCTGTTCAATAAAGAAGGAAAAATCGTTGAAGGGTATCCCATTGAACTTGAAGGGATCTTTGCTGCAGCGCCGGTATTCTTTGAAGAAACAAAAGGAAACTATGCCGCTGCTTTTGTAAGTGAAGACGGTCGGTTTTCTATCCGCAGTTTGTCGAAGGATTATGCGGAGACCGCTTCGTGTGATCTTAATACCGTGTGTAAGGCGGATTTGGCGTATTCTGCATCGTTGCGAGCGTTCTTTGTCGTTTCGCAAGACGGACATCTGTTTAAATTCAACACTGAAGGCGCGATAACGGACTCGTTACCGTTAAAGACAGGTACTGCGGATGATTACCGTATCACATTGCTTGATGTAACCGGTGACGGAAAAGATGAGATATTTATTTCGGGAGGAGGAAACGCTCTTTACGGATATACCTCCGGATTGGCTCCGCTGGACGGCTTTCCGCTCGCCGGTACGGGAACCCCATATTTACTCGACATTGATGGAGATTCGATTCCTGAACTGATTACGCATGGTATCGATTCAAAAGTCCATGCATATCGAGGCGCGGCACTCAGGTAAAGCCAATTTGCATATAACAAGGCATTCCTAAAATTCAGCGGGCAGCTCTAAAAACTCGGGTAGATTTTTAGAACTGTCCGTTTATTTTATAACTGGTTTCTTAAATCACTTGCCGGTTTATCTTTTTTTTTGTATTTTACTATCATATCTTTTTGAACGTTTACGAGTTTTTTGACACAGTGAGCGTTCTATCGTTAAAAACTACAGTACGTAGCATAATTTCAGTTATAATGATGAAGGAGTTCATAAGATGGCAAAACAACTGCTGTTTAATGAAGAAGCACGGAAAAAGCTGCTTTCCGGTGTTGAACAAATTTCAAGTGCGGTAAAAGTTACATTAGGCCCCAAAGGTCGCAATGTCTTACTCGATAAGAGTTTCGGCGCTCCGACCGTTACCAAAGACGGTGTTTCGGTTGCCCGTGAAGTTGAATTGGAAGATCCGTTTGAGAATATGGGGGCGCAGCTCTTAAAAGAAGTTGCCACAAAAACCAACGATGTTGCCGGTGACGGAACCACAACCGCGACTGTTTTGGCTTATTCTATGGTGCGCGAAGGCTTAAAGGCCGTTGCCGCCGGTATGACCCCGCTTGAATTAAAGCGCGGTATGGATAAGGCTGTCGCAATCGCCGTAGACGACATTCAGAAAAACGCAAAAGAGATTAAAGGTTCCGAGGAAGTAGCCCATGTTGCTTCCGTTTCCGCAAACAATGATCAGGAAATCGGTAAAATCCTTGCCGATGCGATTGCTCGCGTAGGAAAAGACGGCGTTATCGATGTCGGTGAAGCACAGACGATGGAAACCGTTACCGAATATGTTGAAGGTATGCAGTTTGACCGCGGTTATATTTCTTCCTATTTCGTAACCGACCGCGACCGCATGGAAACCGTGTACGACAATCCGTATATTTTAATCCACGACAAGACGATTTCTACGATGAAAGACCTGCTGCCTCTTTTGGAAAAAGTTGCACAGTCCGGCCGCCCGCTTTTGATTATCGCTGAAGATGTTGAAGGCGAAGCATTGGCAACCTTAGTTGTAAACAGCCTCCGCGGCGCCTTAAAGACCTGCGCGGTAAAGGCTCCCGGTTTCGGCGACCGCCGCAAGGAAATGCTCGAAGATATCGCTATTTTGACCGGCGGACAGGTTATCTCCGAAGAATTGGGCTTAAAGCTGGAGACAGCCGATATCAGCCAACTCGGTCAGGCGAAGAGCGTCAAAATCGATAAAGAGAACACCACCATTATCGACGGCGCAGGTGAGAAAAAGCACATCAACGATCGCGTTGCCCAGATTAAGAAGCAAATTGAAAATTCTTCTTCCGAATACGACACTGAAAAACTCAAGGAACGCCTTGCAAAACTCGCAGGCGGTGTTGCGGTTATTAAGATCGGCGCCGTTACCGAAGTCGAGATGAAGGAAAAGAAGCACCGCGTAGAGGATGCCTTGAATGCAACCCGTGCCGCTATCGAAGAAGGTATTGTACCGGGCGGCGGTCTTGCGTTGATTCAAGCTGCGGACGCACTCAACAAGGCTGATCTTTCCAAACTGACCGAAGATGAAAAGATCGGCTTTAAGATTGTAAAACGTGCACTTGAAGAGCCAATCCGCCAGATTGCGGAAAATGCCGGTGTCGACGGTGCTGTCGTTGCAGAAAAAGCAAAAGAGAAGCGCGGTATCGGCTTTGACGCTGCAAAAATGGAATGGGTAGATATGATGAAGGTCGGAATTATCGACCCTGCCAAGGTTACCCGCTCTGCATTGCAAAACGCAGCTTCCATTGCGAGCCTCCTGCTGACCACCGAGTGTGCTATCACTAACCTCCCTGAAAAGCACGCTCCGGCGGCTCCCGCTCCCGACATGGGCGGTATGGGCGGAATGTATTAATCAGCACCCCCGACGCAGCGTGTAGACGAAGAGCGTAGACGAACATCGTCGGGGGATTAAAATCTCCGCACACATCAATTCTGTGCATAACACAAAGGCTTACGCACTTTCGTACGTAAGCCTTTTTTTTTATTTCTATAAATTAAAATATCGGCCATCCGTAACCAATGTTACCGATCGGCATGACGCCTTACGATACAATGACTTCAGAGTATGGGATTAAAGTCGAGATTGTTGTAGACGGTCTGTAAAAAGCCGAAATTACAGAAGCTTACCTTTAATCCGTGTCATTCAGAATTTCACACAAGGAGTTATGTATGGATTCGATGTTTTGTTTTCAATGTCAGGAGACGTTTAAGAATACCGGCTGTATAAAAGTCGGTGTTTGCGGAAAGAATCCCGTTGTCGCAGGACTACAGGATTTCCTTATCTGGGCAACAAAGAAACTCTCCATTGTTACCACCTCTATGCGCGAGCATGGGATGAAGGTGACAAAAGAGGTGAACCACTGTGGGCTATCCCCAAGACTAGGAATTACAAAAAGCCCCAAAAACCCCAATTAAATCCATACACCATATAAACTTATCCAATCTACCACCCCGAAAAATTCCCCCGCAAAAAATAAGAAAAAATGCGAAAAAACGAGAAAAAATGAGAGTTTTTCGAGAGAACCCGCTAAAAACACAACATCCCTTCAAAAGCCTTAAAACCCATTAAAACACCATTCAAGTGGTAATATTTCCCCATTTTAACCCCATTTTATGCGCTCTAGTGGAAAAACAGCCCAAAAAAACATCAAAATTCACGGAAAGAGCCTTATCCCAAAAAACCTGTGATTCCGCCAAAGGTGGGACATTAAAATTCCTAATTTGCTAAAGGTGGGACATCAGTCTGTAAGTATATATTGTATTATAAGTTATACAATAGTTTTAGTATGAAAATAATTAAAGGTGAGACGCAATTATATGTCCTACCTTTTTGCGTAAAGGTGGGACATATAAAAGTAAAATTTATGCCCTATGAAGACTATCATCATTGGGATGAATCCAATATAAAACCCTGCCGAATATTGTCAGTCGTTCCGCTGTATTCATATCCTGCGTATCAAGTGTTTTCATCAACTCTGCTTTATCTAAGTCCGTATAACGAACTGAAAATATGTTAATTTTATTCATATCAAATTCAAGCCGTTTACAATATACCTCTCCGTCCAATGCAAAAACATACAGACCGTCTTTTACCCTTTGATCTAGCCCGCCGTCAAAAAGAACATAATCGCCGCTATGAATTCCGGCACCTATCATAGATGAACCTTCGACTTGAAGAGCAAAAAGCCGGTTGAGTTTTACTCGAGAGATATTAAAAATATCGATATAATCAATAATATTATTTTCGCTTTCCCAGTCTTGTCCCGGGCCGCAAGAAACTTTTTGACTTAACAGCGGAATTTTTGCTGTTTCAACTTTGGCAGGTAGTGTTGGAATTTTGTCCGTTAAATATTTTGGCTCAATGCCGAAACACAGCCAGTTAAGACTAATATTATATTCTGCTGCCACCGTTAAAAGAAGGTTTTTTGACGGCCCTTTTTTTCCATTTTCTATCTCTACAATTACAGTGCTAGCAATTGCCAAACTATCGGCAAACTCTTTTTTTGTGAGCCCTAAATTAACTCTAATCTCTGTAAACCTCTTACTTATATCTTCATACATAAAAAACCTCGTAAAATAATTACTTTTTTGCAAAACTTCGTGAAACACGATTGACAAAACTCGTAAAATACTTATTATATAACTATCGGTCGAAAAAAAGACCGATATAACCGAAAAAAAAGGAAATCCGATAGCAGCGGACTTCCTATAAAAGAAAGAGGCAAAACTGTGGCAAACAGAATTACCAAACGGATGGGCTGCTGGATACAGTACCAGCTCAAGCTCAACGGCTACACCCACGAGACGGTAGCAGCAAAAGCAAACCGATCCGTAGACATTGTATCACATTTTTTGAACGGCCGTAAGGGTTCCGCCCCTACGAAAAAAGCGCTCTGCGAAGTGCTTGGGTATGCCGATTTTAACGAGCTTCTGGCAGCAATGCCGGAAGATTGCAAAACTGAACCGCATAAAGGCGCGTAAAAAAAGCGAGGTACAATATGGAAATCAATATCTGCGTATATCACGACTACTACACAAAAGCTGAACAGCAAATACCCGAAATAGTTTCACTGCTGCGAACGCTGAATGAACGTGCTCCAAAAGGAGATCATTATAGCATTGGAGCCGCCCCCTTTTATTTTTCCACTCTCGAATACATTTTAACCCACGATGACTATGACTTCTGCATATTTTTCACGCTTAATCCTGACATCGTCGCCTTAATGCAGCAGGTTCCCTATATGTCGCACATCGTTGTCCTTGAAGACTTTTCTACGTGTCCGGCTCTTTTTGCCGGCTGGGAGCAGCTGCCGAGTCCGGAAGGCTCGCAGCAATGGCGCCCTGCTGCTTGGGAGCACAGGGAGACAACCGTGCTGGTAACAACACCGGAGCGGTTAGTTGAAGATGCATTCGCCTTTTTCAAACAGGAAGGCTTGTCTTTCAACCCCTAAAAGAGCGGGGCGTATGCGGTAAGCGAGGTAACGGTATGGTCAAAAGATGGATTTCGGCAGTAGAAATAGCAAATGTCTTAGGAATAGCAAAACGGAGCGTAAATAGGCGCGCTCGTAATGAGCAATGGCGGAACCGCTCTATTAAAGCAAACGGCGGTATGACCCAAGTATTTCAGCTTGAATTTCTCCCTGACGATGTCCAGCGGGCTTATGCAGCCAGCCTTTCAATGGATTTACAGGCGCTTAAAACAGCATTAAAACCCACGTCTGAGGCAGAAAAAAAGGTACTTATCATCTCGTATAACGGGCGTGGCGCGGTAACCAAAGCGATAAAACCGCTTGAAGCGTCAAGCGAAGCGGGCTTACGCATCGCAGCGATGCGCGTCAAACTTATCGAAGCCTATTCACAATCGGGGCTTTCGGCAAAAGCCTTTATTGCAGCCTACGAGTCCGGGGCGGTTGCTGCCGATCTCCGCGAGCGGCTCGGACGCTGGGGCAACATCCATACCCAGTCTAACTTTTATAAAAATTGGCTTGCCGTCTATCAGGAACACGGCATTGCAGGGCTTATCCCGCAATATGCCCGCAGGCGCGGCGGAGCGGGCGCAAGTTTTGACGAAAAAGCAAAAGAGATTATCAACTCGCTCTACCTTGATTTACGCAAACCGAGCGCAGCATCCGTCACCCGCGACTTAGCGCAGTTCGGCTACGATCTCAAATACGTTACCGTCAATCGGTACATCAAAGAAATTCCGAACTCGGTCAAGGTCTTTTATCGGGAAGGACAAAAAGCCTATCACGATAAATTCGATCCGTACATCGAGCGCGACTACACCCTGTTTAAGGCGATGGAATGGGGCTGCGGCGACCATCATATCTTCGATTTTGTCATCATGCACGAAGGGCGCATCTTCCGGCCGTGGGTTACGCTTTTTATGGATATGAGGAGCCGCACCATTACCGGCTGGTGGATTGATGTGGTGCCGAACACCTTGACGATTATGCGGGCATTTTCGCAAAGCGTTGAGCAGTATGGACTTTTTGAAAATATGCTCGTTGATAACGGCAAGGACTTTAGAAGCGAATGGTTTGCCGGAAGCGAGTGGAAACAGCGGAGGACACGGCCTGAAACAGAAACGCTTGAGCTCATTGAAGGCGTACTGCAGGACTGCAAAACGAACGTCCATTTTGCTACTCCCTATCGGGGGCAATCAAAGCCGGTTGAACGCTTTTTTAGAAGCGTTTGCGAGCTTTTTTCAAAGACGCAAGATTTTTATGTCGGCTCCAATACGGTTGACGCTCCGGAAGATAAAAAACTGTTCTGGGGACGCATCAACGGACGGGACAAGATAGAAGTAACCTACACATTAGAGCAATTACGGCGCGATTTTGCGCAGTTTGTAACGTGGTTCAATTCGAGCTGGCAGCATTCAGGGCAAGGGATGGACGGTAAAACACCGAATGCAGTGTTTGCCGAAACCTTTGACCACAAGCGCGAGCTGCCGGAAGAATACCGCAAATACCTCTTTACGGTACGGGAAAAGCGGGTTGTCCAGCGCAACGGCGTATCGATAGACGGTATCAGCTTCTACAATCCTGAAATGGTTCGTCTTATCGGCGAAAAGGTCGAAGTCAGGCGCGACATAAACGACATCGGTAAGGCTGCAATTTTCAGTCTGCCTGATTTAGTCTTTCAGTTCGAGGCGGAAAGCGACGTGTTCAAGGATCGCGGCATTACGGAAGAAAACCTGCGAGCGGTGCGCAAGGAGCAAAGACAAGCCCGTGAGCACTTGAAAGACTACCGCTGGGATAAGGACATCCGAAACGCGCGGAAAACACCGGCACAATTACTGGCAGAAAAGGTAGAAGAGCCGGAGCCGGTACCGAATGCACTTGAAAGCAAAAAAGTTGTCGGCGGGGAGCCGTTAGCGCCGAGGCGTAAGCGCACCTTGCGGCTTCCGATCGATCCTGATTAAAGCAGCACAATCAGCGCCGTAAAAATGGCGCTTACAACAGTATAACAAACGATATTCAAACGGGAAGGAGAAAGAATATGGATAAACAAGACGGAATAAACGAAGAACTGTATCAAAAGTTTTTCGCGCTTGTCGGAAACCCCGATGAGGGGAAGCGGATTAGCCAAGCAAAGGCGGCGCAAGCCTTAGGCTATTCTTCTGCCGTTGTGTCGGCATACAAAAACCGCACGTATAACGGCAATGTAAAGGCGTTTGAAGAGGCGGTGCAGGCGTGGTTAAAGCGGGAAGAACGCCGGATTGAACGGCTGCACATCCCTATTTCGGAAACTGCGGTGCTGAACTCGATCCGTAAAGCGTTAAGCATTGCGCAAGATGAAGCTGATATTGCTGTCATTGTCGGAGATGCGGGAACCGGTAAGACGACAGCGCTGCGCAATTATGCCGCGGAAAGCCATAGCGCGCTGTTAATTGAAGTAGACTCAAGTTTTACCAAAAGCGTACTGGTTAAAACCATTGCCCAGTCACTGGGGCTCGATACCAAAGGCGGCATGAGCGTCATTATCTCCCGCATCGTAGATGCCTTAAAGGGACGGGACACGGTTATCCTGATTGATGAGGCGGAGTACCTGTCAGACGGCTGCCTTGAACTCATCCGGCGGGTCATCAACGACAAAGCGCAAACCGGTGTCGTCCTTTGCGGATTACCGGACTTACGGTACAAGCTGGAAAACCGGCGGCTCGACCATCACCAGCTGACCAGCCGCGTCGGGGTCTTTCTGGAAGTCAAAAAAGATGAGCAAAGCCGATGCTGCAAAGATCATCGGCGCAGTCTGGCCCCGTCTTTCAAAGGAAACCCTTGAACTTTTTTGTCAAAGCGTCAAAGGGATCGGTGCGGACGCTCACCAAACTGATGGGGCGGGTGCATCAGACAATGGCAATAAACCGGCTCGATGAGCCGGATGAGGAGGTTATTCAAGCAGCAGGCGAAATGCTGATGGAATAAAACAAATTGGAGCACAGGAGGTGCAAAGCGTATGTATGGGTGGCTATATCGCAGGGCATTAGCCCTAAAAGATGTAGGGGAGAACGTGCGGTGCCGCACGTTGATAATTGCTGGATTGTGCATAAAAGAATGGGTTTTATCGCACATGATGAACAAACACGCAAGACCATAAGTGGAGGTTATCTATGGCAAGGTACAAGCCGAATATCGGCAAAATCAAAACGCTTGAGGATGCGGATTTAGCCCTCAAGGAAATCGGACTTCTTGAGCACGAACTGGAGACAATCGACGGGGAAGCGAACAAGAAAATTGCAGAAATTAAAGCAGACTGCGCAAAGCAAGGGGAAGGTCTTCGTAAACGCATTACCGACCTTTCCGCCCTGCTTGGCGCATTTGCCGAATACAACCGTGAGGAACTGTTTAAAGACCGCAAATCCCAAAAACTATCCTTCGGCGAATTTGGCTATCGTAAGTCTACCGCAATCAGCGTCAAAAAGACAACACTTGAGCTTCTGAAAAAACTGCATTTAACCAAGTATATCCGTATCAAAGAAGAAATTGATAAGGATTTAATGGCGGAGATGACTGATGAATCCTTAGCGCAAGTTGATGCGGTGCGCAAAGTCAAAGATGCTTTTTTCTGCCAAGCAAACCGCGAAGAAGTAAACAAAGAGCTGTTGAAAGAGCAGGTATCGTAAAAGCCGGTAAACGGCACGGATTTTGTATTGAAAGAGGAGGAGAAATCGCGTTATGGAAGCAAAAACAAACACACCGAAAGCAGGCGTCGCTGGGCGCAAGTGGATACAGATACTCCACGTAGCAAAACGTGAGTGCGGTCTTGATGACGCTTCCTATCGTGCCCTCCTTTTTGGTGCAGCGGGGGTTGACTCGGCACGTGATATTAAGACGTGGCAACAGTATAACGCGGTACTCAAAGCCTTTGCAACGCTCGGTTTCAGAGTAACAGCCGGTAAAGCGGCACAAAGCGGCTTAAAAAAGACCGCATCGCAAAACGGTCGTAATGGCGATTGGATTAGCGCACGGCAAGAGTATTACATCCGGGGATTATGGGATTTGGCAAGCAGGGCAAAAGACGAGGCTTCTTTACAAGCGATGCTCCAGCGCATTGCAGGGGTTACGCAGATCGAATGGATCAGCAAAGAAAAGGCTACCAAGGTGATCCTTGCCTTGCGGGATATTGCAAAAAAAGCGGGGGTCAATCCAGACCGTCCGCCTCATCCTCAAAGTGAAGGCGCAAAGCAGTGACCGACAGCATCTACGAAGCGAACGAAACGCTTGAACAGCTGGAATTACTCATCGGCAAGGACAATGCCCGGAAAGTCTTTGAATTTTTTGAAGGCAGTAGCTTTTATTTCCCCAAAAGAATCGGACTTGCCGAACAGCACCGTCAAATCTTTGCAGAGCTTCGTGCCGGAGCCACCTACGCCGACCTTGCGGAAAAATACCGCTATACCAAATCCTACATCCGCAAGATAGAACACAAACTAACAGCCGAGCGACGCGCCCTTTTGAAAGCCGGCATCACCCCGCCTGATGAAACCGCCAGTGCAAGCGCCGATCCTGTCAAACTGGACGTGCCACACTCAAGACCATTTGAACCAGGAGAATTATTTTATGAACACTGATGCAGAAACCATTAAAAAACGAATTAAAAAGCTTTTGGCACTGTCAAAAAGCCCGAATGAAAACGAGGCAATGGCAGCGTTACAAAAAGCGCAGGAACTGATGGAAGCATACCACGTAACGGAAGCCGAATGCGTGTATGCGTCGCAGACGGTCAAAGCGACAAAGCGTGAATCGGCATGGCGGTCAACGCTTGCGAACACCGTTGCATCGCTGTATGCCTGTGAGGCATTACGCGATGTTTCAAGCGGTCAAATGATTTTTTACGGAGAATCATTCGACGCATTTATGGCAAAAGAGATGTACGGCTATTTAAGTAAAACGATAGACCGGATGGTTAAGCAGAACGTGCGTAAGCGCAATACGCTGAAATACAAAAATCAATACCGCTTCGGGATCGTCTGTCGGTTAGCAATTCGGATATATGAATTGGGACAGAAAGTATCATGGGCGCCTGAGCGTGAACATAAATTGCTTGCGGTAAAAAAGGCAGCGGAAAACAAATTCGGCATTATAACGAGGAGTGAACTAAAAACAAACCAAAAAGGCAAAGCCTTTAATCGCGGCGTAGCTGACGGCGGCACCGTTTCATTACACCGGCAAGCAACCGCCCGCAATGGATATTTGGAGGGATAAATGACAATCGAAGAAATGAAAGCAAAAGGCTATAAGCATTATACCGCAATTATCGAAAAGAAGCTTGTTACCAAAGAAGTAGAGGTATGGGCAAAGGACAGATACGATGCAGAAACAATACTTGCGAATGCTTCCGAAGAATTATCAGATTGTGATTTTGAGGAGTGGGTTGAGTCGGAAATTCACGACCTGACTGAAAGTATATGTTCACCGATCGGTATTGCAGCTGCACAGTCAACGGTAACGGATTGCAACGAAGATTTTTACAGAGACGAGGAATAGGTAACGCATGAAAACGATTTTTCTAAACGAAAAAAAGCCGCCGTACATGGAAGAAACCGAATACATAAAATTAAGTGCTGGGCAAATATCACAGGCGGTGAACAGTCTTAATTATGCCGGAAAAGAAGCCGCTGCGGTCGTTGCCATTATGACGCTTAACGCGCTGGGACTTACCCCAGCGCAAATTACCGCACTGCTTGCAACCGAATAGGGAGGAATCAAATGAAAGAGGTTGTATCTTGTATCCTAAATATATTAGTGGCTTGTTTAGTAGCATTTTTACTGAATTTACATTTAGTTGAAAAAAGACAGTATCGGAAAAGCATTAGGGTTGTCGGAAAGCCGCATTAGCCAACTGTTAAAGCGGCTACAGAACAAGCTCAAAACTGTGTATGCAAGGAGATTTGAATAAATGCTTGAAGTTGATCTTGAAAACGACCAGATACGGGAGATAGACCTTAATAAAGTAGACGAAATTCGCTGCCAAAAATGCGGCGAAAAAGTTAAAGGGCGCATGGGACGCGACGTATATACTACCGAATACGATGTGCATCGGTATACCAAAATACTCTTATGTCCTTCTTGTAAAAAGGAACTTAATTCATGGGCTAGTCCAAAACTGGCAGAATATGAAAAAGCATTAGTTATGCAGTGGTTTAGCGGAAATTTGAGAAAAGAAAATACGACAGCCGATAAGCGAGCGATGCTGTTGAAACACATTATCGATACGCATGACTGCTTCTTATGTAAATCGTTAGGATGGAAAGAAAAATGCGAGCAAGCAAAAAAGAGCTGTGATGATTTTTTTATTCCAGAACTTGAAAGGATTTTTGCCCAACAGAGCACATAATAATTAAAATTCTAAGGAGGAAAAAACTTATGAGAAATAAAATAATTGACTTACACAATGCACTATTTGCAGAACTTGAAGCGTTACAAGATGAGGATAGTTTCAAAGATGAAAATGGGAATATCGACAATACGAAAGTTGAGATTGCCATTAAACGCGCTGATGCAGTAAACAGCATTGCCGGGAGAATTACGGAATTGACGCGGCTTCAACTTGATGCTGTTCGCGTTGCTGACAATATGGGAATGTCGATACAGTTGCCGGAGACTCTTGGGGCAAAAGAAATCGACTGGAGAAAAAAATAGGCAATGGTGTGATATGAGTACGGTTAAGTGGACGAGAGAAATTGATAACTGGATTAAAGAGCGCTGCCCCATTCGTGAACATGGATACACTCAGATTCAGCACATGGTCGATGAGCTTAACAAAATGTTTCACACGGACTTTAGCATAACTGCATTCAAGGCAAACTGTTACAGCAAAGGATTTAACCTTGGGGTAATGAAAAGCGCAAACCATCGTCGAGGTGTAAAACACCATCGACACAAACCGATCGGCAGCTTGCGAGAAAAAAAAGGCTATGTGCAGATAAAGATCGCAGAACCGAATAAATGGATGCAGTATCAGCGGTATGTGTGGGAACAACACCATCCAGGTGAGAGTGCGGAAGGAATGGTAGTTATTTTCATGGACGGTAATAGTCGTAACTTTGATCCTTCAAACCTTGAGCGCGTTTTACGAGGAGAATTAAACGTTATGGCTCGCATGGGACATACAGCAGCAATGTCACGCGAAGAGCGGGACATCTGTTTACTCAGGGCGCGAGTTGCCATAGCAAAGGTAAACCTTGCAGGACGTGAGAAAGCTTACGCACTCCACAATAAAGCAAACTACGAACGAAAAAAAAACGATCCTGCAGAAAAGGCAAAAAGAGCCGCGTATGCAAAACAACGGCTTGCAAACATTATGGCTGATCCGGTAAAGCACGAAGCGTATCTTTGTAAGCAGCGGGAATACAGAGCAAAGAACTGCGAGCGGTTGAATGCGCAAGCACGTGAATATTGGCGACAGAAAAGGAATAAGAAATGATTTATGCGTATATCAGAGTAAGTACGGAAAAGCAAACTGTCGAAAATCAACGCTTTGAAATACATAACTGGGCAGAAAATAGACATATCAGGATCGATAGATATGTAGAAGAAATTATGTCTGGTACAGTAGCCATCGGGCACCGTAAACTTGGAGATTTAAGCAAGGAATTACAAAAAGATGATGTGCTAATTGTAAGCGAACTTTCACGGCTCGGCAGAAGTCTTTTGAATGTAATGAGCTTTCTAAATGTCTGCATTGAACGGAATATCAAAGTGTTTTCGATTAAAGAGAATTTTGAATTTGCAGACAATATTAACTCAAAAGTTTTAGCATTTGCTTTTTCCTTAGCAGCAGAAATTGAGCGGCAACTGATTAGTCAAAGAACAAAAGAAGCGCTTGCTTTGCGGCGTGCTCAAGGTGTTGTGTTAGGTCGCCCACAAGGTAAAAAGAATGCTGCTGAACGATATAAGTTGTACGGCAAAGAAGCGGAGATACAAGACTATTTAAGTAAGAAGATACCAAAGGCAGCGATCGGCAGGTTATTGGGTGTGCACCGAATAACGGTTGATAAGTTCATAAAAGAAAATAATCTTTTGGAGTGATTCACAATGGGGAAAAATACTTTTTATCATGATTTATTACAAACGGCATTATCTTGTGATATTAAAATACTCAATGATGATTTTTGTTGTAAGCTCTTAGCGTGGTTATATATCTTTGGTGGAGGACACGAAAAAGTTATTTACAATATAAAAATGAGAGCGGAAATTCAGTATGCACAAAAGCGGCTTAATCTGTATGCAGGAGAAATCTGCAATCAAACATTACTACCATTACTTAAACAGCGAATACAAGAATGTGGTACACATTTTAATCCGATTCTCCCTGCATGGATAGCAGAAATTGATGATCGATACGGAATAAAAACACGGTGCTAATATAAGGAGGACGGTATGACACAATATGATGATTTTTTAGATTATCTTTATGAATGCGAACTATCTGAAAATACGATTAGCTCGTATCGGTATTCACTGAAAGAGTTTTTTTCAAAATTTACTGAATTCAATAAAACAAATGCGATTAAATATAAGCAATGGCTTATAGGATGTAGAAAATCAAAAACAATCGCATTACGGATTACTGCCTTAAATAAATATGCGGATTTTATAGGACGACCGCAAGAAAAATTAAAAAGAATAAAGATACAAAAACAATTGTACGTTGAGAATGTTCCCAATGATGAAGAATACGGACGAGTATGTGAATATGCACGACAACATAATCAGAAGGCCTATTGGCTTGTTCGGTTTCTTGCCGGTACGGGAATGCGCATATCGGAATTAACAAAATTAAAAGGAATTTGTCTGATTGAAGGTTGTGCACGGATGCATTCTAAAGGGAAACAACGCTTAATATTAATTCCCAAAAACCTGATAGAAGATTCAAAAGAGTTTTTCCGCGAGAAAGCCGCAGACGATCCTTTGTTTCTCTCTCGAAATGGGAAACCGTTGACAACAAGAGCGGCTGCTATGCAGTTGAAGTCTATTGGCTGCAAAGCCGGAGTAAGAAAAGAAGTCATGCATCCTCATGCATTTCGTCATTATTTTGCTATAAAAATGCTTAAAGCAACGGGCAATGATATTTCCCTTGTCAGCTCTTATCTTGGACATTCGAATATTGCAACCACAGCGATTTATACCATGCGGACAAAAGATGAGCAGGTAAATCTTTTAAATTCACAAATGAGTTGGTAAAAAAATGAGCATAGCAAAACCGGAACAGACGCTTACAAAAAAAGTTTGGAACATGACAGGCGTTCTTGCAGCGGCCGGCGTCGGATTTACGGATTATATTATTCAGCTGACATATCTCTTATTTCTAAAAATGGATTTTGAGAAAGAAGCTTACGGTTTAGGCAGCGCACTTCCTGACGGAAGCAAATGGAAAGACCTTGTTGAACTGGACGGACGCAATCAACTTAAAAAATATGAAAAGATTCTTGAAATTTTACAGGCATCTGATGGACTTATCGGCGCAATTTTTACGGAAGCGCAAAATAAGATTAAAACACCGGCTCTTCTTAAAAAACTGATCGGAATGATTGATGAAGAAAACTGGTTCAGTATGGACGGAGATCTAAAAGGCGCAATTTATGAAAGTATTCTTCAAAAAAACGGACAGGATAAAAAATCCGGAGCAGGGCAATACTTTACACCGCGTCCTTTGATTAATGCGATGGTTGATGTTGTTCAGCCGAAGATTACAGAGACCGTTGCCGATCCGGCGTGCGGAACCGGCGGCTTCTTGCTTGCCGCCTATGACTATATGCGCAAACAAAGCGACGAGCCGAGTAAAGTGGATTTCTTACAAACGCAGGCACTGAGCGGAAATGACATTACGCCTCTTGTCGTAACATTGGCTTCTATGAATCTTTATCTTCACGACATTGGAGTGAACACCACACCGATTAAATGTGAAGATAGTTTGGAACACGAACCCGAACATCTTGTAAATGTGATTCTTGCCAACCCGCCGTTTGGGGCTCGCCCTGCAGGAAGTGTGGATATTTCGACCATGCGTTCCGATTTGATTGTAACGACAAGCAACAACCAGTTAAATTTTTTGCAGCATATAATGGTCATGTTAAAAGACGGCGGAAGAGCCGGAATCGTTCTTCCCGATAATGTGCTTTTTGCAGACGGCGCCGGAGAAATTCTTCGCAAAAAACTTTTAAAAGATTTTAATCTTCATACGATTCTTCGTTTACCGACCGGTATTTTTTACGCAAACGGCGTAAAAGCAAATGTACTATTCTTTGAAAAAGGAAGCCCGACACAAGAGACATGGTATTACGATTACCGGACAGGAATTAAACACACACTTGCAACGAAACCGCTTAAACGTTCCGACCTTGAAGACTTTGTAAAGTGCTACTGCGCGGGGAGCCTTGAAGACAGAAAAGAAACATGGAGCAAAGAAAATCCGACGGGAAGATGGCGTAAATATCACGTCGATGAATTGCTTGCACGGGATAAAACCAGTCTGGATATTTCCTGGATAAAAGACGATTCCGATGCGGTAGACTGTTCACTCGCCGAACTGATGCAGACAATTCAAACCAAGAGCGCCAATATCACCGCTGCTGTTGCCGAACTTTCCCGACTGATTGAAGGAATTGAAGAATGAAAGAGCAAAACGAAGAACAACACTGTAATAAACTTTTTGAAGTTTCTCCAGCAGAAGCTCCGTAACCCGTTAGAGGGATTCGTAAACCTCCGCTAGCCGCAGGCGATCCGGCCGGGGGTAATACCGGCAGCGGCATTTTTTATTTCAAAATACGTTTTTCACATCATGTATACCGAGCCTATTTTTTTCAAATAGTTTCTTTGATTAGTCATAATAAAACCGGCTACAGTATACCGTAAGCGTACATTGAGGATACGCCTTGTACGGATTTCCCTTCCCTTTACCTGAAAAGGTGTATCCTGATGGCGCTTATCTGGAGGTATTACTATGACGACAAAAAAATCACAAATTGCATGGCTTTTATTCGCAGCGCTGTTTGTTGCAGCGATGGTATTTTTCGTAACGGATTCTCTGACGGTTACGGCAATCGCCGGAACTTTTACCGGAGTGCTGGGGACATTTCTCGGTATCGATATTCTTACGATGCTGCATAAAACAAAAGAGCTTCCGGCAGGACGGTATAAAAATATGAACCGGCATCGTTACATTATTGCCCTTATTATTTTTGCTTTGCTGCTTATCGAAGCGTTTATCATTTCAAGCATCTTTGAACGGGATATGAACTCGCTTTATTTATCCTTTGGCGTCGGTTTTATCATCGTTATCGGCGGGCTTGTCTCGGGCGTTGAAGCAAATAAAATCGTAACCGGCGAGCAGCCGCCTGAGCTCAATGAGACAGGTGAACTATCCGGAGACGAGTCATGATACCTCTTTATATCATATTAGCGTTGTTGGGCGTTATCGCGGTGCTTTCACTTTTGCTTACTATCATAGTGAAAAAATTAAAAAGAGCAAAAACGGAAGTACAGCGATTAAGCGGCGCTTTTGAAGCGGTTCGTAAAAGAGCAGAACGCTTACAAGAAGCGCAAGATAAGAATAAAAAAATTACGGAGGAATCGGATGAAAAAAGGCAGGCGCTTTCCGCTACTGCTGACGCTTCTCTTGTTACTCGTGCAAATAGTCTTTTTTCAGACCGGATGCACGACAACAAAAGCGCCGACGACTGCGGACATTGATGCGGTATTACAAAACATTGCGCCTGAAAAACCGCCTGCTCCTGTAATGGAGCCGGTGGTTTTTGAGGATAAAGACGACGGGCTTTGGCTTTCGTATGAAAATTACCGCACACTTGAACGCAATATTATTGCAATGAGAGAATATACTGCGCGTCTTGAAGTCATTATTGCATTTTGGGAGACAAAAGAGAAATGAGTGGAACGGTTATTATATCCCTGATTGGCACTCTTGTCGGAATGCTTATAACCGTCGGCGGGGTATTTATCGCAGTCGGCGGCTTAAAGCAAAAAATACACGACAGCGTCGAAACAAATAAAGCGCAAGAAGAACATATCAAAACGCTCGCTTCAAAAGATGAGTTAGCGAAAGCAATAAAACGTTCCGATGAATTACTGGTGCTGATGCAAAAGCGGGCTGATGAAGACCGTTTATCGGGTGAGCGAAAGTACACGGAATTGTATGGCTTACTGAATGTACACAGTGAACGTATCGGCAAACTTGAAGTGTCGCAAGCACAAGTGTTTAAAATGCTGGATAAGCTTGATTCTAACATCAATAACGGTTTTAAAGACATGAAAGAAGACATCCGCGAATTGCGCAAAGCAATCAAAAAGGAATAGAAGCGGTATGGCAAAAGATGAAAGACGCGCTGAGGCTGAGCGGCTTTATGTAAAGGAAGGAAAATCCTGCGCTCAAATTGCCACCGAACTTGCAGTAAGTGAAGGCACTATATACCGTTGGAAAGCAGACGCTGCAGCCTTAGGGGAGACAAGCGACTGGGACACGGCGCGGCGGGTGTATAACATGAGTCCGCGCGAATTAGTCACCATGTATGCAGAAGCCTTAAAGCAGTGGGTAGTAAAAATAAAACAAAGTCCCGATCTTCTTTCCGATGGAAAAATAGCTGATGCGATTGCGAAGCATGTGAGCGTTTTACAAAAGCTCGATAACCGCAGCCAGTATATGGGTGTCGCGCTTGACCTGATTAAAATTGCCGACCGGTGGCTCTATGAAAATGAACCTGCCTTAAAAACACAAATGGAGCCGCATTGGGAAAGTATCTATCAAGCACTTTCGGAGTATAGCACGAAAAAAGGCTTATTATAAAAGGACTATCAAACGTGAAAGAAATTAGAACAGCGCGGGAACTTGAAAAAGAATGGAATAAGCTCAAAGAAGAAATCTTATCCCGTCCGCTGTTTGTTGATAATAGTGAAAAAGCAAAAGATGCGCGGAAACGTAAGTGTGCTGATTCGGTATGGGAATTTGCCCGTACCTACTTCCCCGAATACGTTGCAAGTGAAGGGGCAAAATTTCATAAAGAATGGGAAAAAATCCGGCTTACCGAAAAAGAGCCAATTTTACTGCAAGCATTCCGCGGCTGTGGAAAGTCTACGTTTTTTACACTGCTTGATCCGATACACGAAATCGCTTACGGCAGACGGAAGTTTATGCTTTTTTCTAGCTATACGGAAGAAAAGTCAGAACGCTTTACCGGCCGCATCTTATTGGAATTGATGTACAATCAGCGACTTAAAAATGATTTTGGTGAGTTTATTCCGGAAGGAAAACGCCCGGCAATGGGCGACTTTTCGGTCAATATCCCCGGTAAAAAAGGGAGTACTATCGGCGTGGTTGCCGTTTCAATCGGACAAGACCCGCGCGGGTTCGTACACGGAGCCGCCCGCCCTGATTATGTCAGACTCGATGATATTCAAAACAGAAAGCGTGCAAAATCACGGAAGTTTGTAAAAGAATCGGTTGAATGGATTATGCAGGATTTAATTCCTGCCCTCGCTGCAAATTATTCATGTATCATTGTTGCAACCCCGCTTAACACACAATGTGTAGCTGCAACGTTAGAGAAAGGCAGCGATGAAATAGAGGCGGTCAAAACGTATAAATTCCCTGCCGAAGTGAGAGGAAAACCGGCATGGCCTGATTTCTTTCCTCTCGACCGGTTAAAGCGGCTCAAGCGCACCATTGGCTCTCTTGCATACGGGCAAGAGTTTTTATTAATTCCGATTGCCCTTGATGAGCGCATTTTTAAGGAAGAGCATATCCGCGGCTACCAACCGGAAGAACTTACCGCGGTACGCTTTGCTTATGTTTTTTCATGGACAGACCCAAGTGTTAAACAGGAAGAAAAACATTGTTTTAAAGCAACTGTTTGTGCAGGTATTACGAATGAAGGGATTATCTATATTTTAAAAGCACGTATTCGTAAAGAAAGTATTCAGCGGATGGTAGACGGCATGTATATGATTTATCAAACGTGGAATCCGTCGTATATGTTTTTTGAAGATAACGGCGGGCAAGCGATGCTTGCAACCGTGCTTGATATGAAGGCGGAACAGGAAGGCTATTACATTCCGTACCGACCTGAGACGGCAACTATCAATAAAGATACCCGCATTGAAGCGACGCTTTCTGCACCGATCGAAAACGGTATCATCCGGTTTTATAAACAAGATAAAGATCAAAAAGAATTGATAGACGAGCTGTTGCAATATCCTGACGGGGAATATAAAGACGGCCCTGATGCGCTTGAAGGAGTGGTGAGAAAACTCATTGAAGCGGCAAAAAAGAAAAGAGCAGGAATGCCGTATTCACGGAGCACGCGGGAAAGCAGCGCTGTGTTACAGGGGTATGAATGATGGGAAAGTATAAAAAGCAGACAGGCGGCGTACAGCGCTTTGATCGCTGGAGTCCGGACACGAAAGATACGGCAGATAAGCGTATACAGACCGTTGAAGAAACGATTGAAAAAATGAGCGGTAATCATTTTGCAACCCGCGAGCGGGCAAATGACTTTGTCCGGCTGATGCGCTCCCTTCCTGATCCTGATCCTATTTTGCAGAAAATGGGACGCGGCATTACCGCCTTGCAGGAACTTTTAACAGACAGCCATTTAGAGAGTGTGTGGAGTATTCGCTGTTCTGCTGCAAGCGGCGCGGAATGGTTTTGTGCTGCAGGCGGAGATGGTAATGGTAAAAAAGAGCAAGAAGCGGCAGACCTTTTTGCAGAAGAATTGAGGCAGCTTGATATTCCGCGTGTCATCGAAGAGATGATGGATGCCATTGCATTCGGCTATGCCCCGCTTGAGGTTATCTGGCGCGCTCAAGGTGGACGGTGGGTAATCGGCGACATCGTTGGTAAGCCTCCGCAATGGTTTGAGTTTGACCAAGAAAATAATCTGGTGTTTCGTACCGGCGTTATCGGAACGGAACCGCTGCCGAAGAATCGGTTTCTTATTGCCCGCCACCGGCCGAGTTATGCGAACCCGTACGGAGTCAAAGTATTTTCAAAATGCTATTGGCCGGTAACCTTTAAAAAGAACGGGTTCCGCTGGTGGACGGTATTTGTCGAAAAATACGGCGGTGCCTTTTTGTACGGAAAATATCCGAATAATGCCAGTGACATTTATAAAAATGAACTGCTTACGTCGCTTGAGCGGATGGCATCTGATGCGGTGGCTATTGCACCTGAGGGAGCAGAAATCACCATTGAAAGCCTTGCTAATAAGGGGAGCGTTTCTAATGTCCACGCAGAGTATATAGAAGCAGCCAATAAAGAAATTTCAAAAGCGGTTTTAGGGCAAACGCTCACGACTGACATCGGCAGTAAAGGAAGCTATGCTGCAGCGCAGGCGCATAATCTTGTCAGGCAGGATTTAGCGGCTGCCGACCGTAGACGTATATCCGCCTGCTTTAATCGGCTCGCGGCAGTCTGGACGTATTACAATTACGGTGCAGATGTACTGCCTCCCGTATTCGAGTTTGTCAAAGATGAGGATTTACAGCAAGAGCGGGCAGAGCGGGATGCCAAGTTATACGCTCTCGGCTGGCGACCGAAAAAGGCGTATATCGAACGTGAATACGATATTCCACAAGAAGATTTTGAGATAGCGCACGAAGGCGAACAAAAAGAACAAGGAGATTTTGCTTTTCATACCAGTCATACCGGCGGTCAAACAAGCTGCCCCTGCGGATGCGGAACACACACGGAAAAAACGCTCTTTCAAAAAGCCGCTTCTTTTTTTGCGGATAAACAAACAAAGCAGCAATTAAAAGACCGGCAGCTCATGGATTCATTTAATAAAGCGATGCAGGAAAAAGGACAAGATGCAATCGACAAAAGTATTGAAAGCTATGTGAATGCACTCGGTATGGTAGACGATTATCAAGACGCTTCAAAGGCGCTTTTAGCTGCGTATAAAAACCGTTCACTGGATGATTTTGCTTCGTGTATCGACAATGTACGGTTTGCCGCTATCGGTGTTGCAGGGGTTAAAAAGAAATGAGTGATACCATTCCGTATCCTGAAATAGCGCATAAGTTTCTTGAAAAGAAAATAAATGTGGCGACTGATAAATGGGATGAGCTTAAATGGGGAGAACATGCCCACGCCTTTACCGTTGCGCATTCAAATGAAGCGGCCGTATTAGATACCATTCACGGCTTACTCAATCAGGCGATAAAAGACGGCATTCCTTTTAAAGACTTCCGGGACGGCCTTTTGGATATGATGAGTGCAAAAGGCTGGTATGGCGGAAATGGGCACACAAAAGATGATAAGCGGTATATTAACTGGCGTATCGGTCTTATCTACGATGTGAATATGAGATGCGCGTATGAAGCGGAGCATTACCGCAACCGGCTTATCGGCGCCGATTTACGTCCTATTTGGGTATACCGCCATGATCCAGCCGTTACGAATCCGCGGGCTGAACACCTCGCGCTTGATGGGAAAGCATTCCGGTATGATGATGCGTTTTGGAATACCTATAACCCGCCGAACGGCTGGGGCTGCCGGTGCTATGTAACAACGATGAGTGAGCACGAAGCGCAAAAAGAAGGGGTTACTATTGAGCATTCTGACGATTCCGGAAACCCTCCCGATATAGCCGGTGTCGATTGGAATACATTCGACAGTACGTGGAAATATAATCCTGCACGGGAAGCGTTATCGCCGAATTTCAGTACCTATAAAAATCTTGCAAAAATAAAAGCGGAAGACGGGAAAAGTATCCTCTCTCACGTAACGGAAAGCTACCGAAAAGCGATGGATGGTACAAAACTTACGAAAGGTGAATTTAATGTATTAGCAAAACGCATCAATAAAAAAGATTACACACCGCAAAATATTTTATATCAGGTAGGAAATCTTGAAGCGGAACGTTTTGAAGCAATGCAAGAAATAGGTGTGGCCGATTGCAAAATTCTTGCCTCGGATAAAGATTTATATCACGGTATCGGAGACAAAAATGCAAAGCAACGGATACCGGAATCTCTTTTTGAAGCGCTGTACGATAGTCTTAGTACTCCTGATGCAATCTATGAAAATACCGAACCGAATATACAAGAAGACGGTCGAGAGTTTCATTTTGTGAAAAATATGGATGGCGGGAAAATACTCAAAACCGTATTAAAGCAATTAGGAAAAGATTTTTCTTTACGGATTAAAACAACAGGATATATCGTGTATGATTATAACGATCCGGTGTATAAAAAAATATGGTAAGTGCCGGGCAGGATTTGCGCCTGCTGTACTTATCGCAGTCGGCGGTAACTCCGGCTGTTCAATGCACCTCTTAATACGCACTCTCAACACTTACCACTATAATGGTAACGGTCGGGCGGAATTTGCGTCCGCTGGATTCATCTCTGATGTCCCTCTCAATATACTCCTCAACCGTTACCTTAATCTATACTTTACTACACCTTGCTTAAAAAATCAACCATATAAAAGACTAATTTTTTCAAATAGTTTCTTTGAATTGTCGCACCGGTAAAGCGTAAAATAATCGCATAAAGAGGTTCGTAATGATTAAAGGCGTCAAGTTCTGGAATGCGAGAGAGTGCTATTTTGTGCAGACGAATAACCCAACAGAAGAAATATTGCGTAAGCGCTCTGACGGAGTATGGCTGGTTTCATGCGGGCCGTCGGCGGCGGTTACGTGCATAGCGGCGATGGGCTTTGATGTAGAGGTGAAAACGCCGGGAGGCTATAAACCGCAAAGCGAAGAGGTTTTGATGGACTTTTTCAATGATCCACGCAACTACCCTGCCTTGCAAAAGGTACGCCCTGAAACGCCTCCTGATGTGTGGCACGGTAATGAAGTGCCGCAATTTTATCCGGTTGCGGTTACCGCCGTTTTCGGCGTAAAGGCGCGCTTTGAATGGGGAGCCGTTTTTGAAACGGTTGCATCCGAACTACAAAACGGAAAAGCAGTGCAGCTCTGTCTTAAAAAGCCGGGGCATTACATTGCGGCCGTCGCATACGATGATGTGGCCGATGAGGTGATTTTTAATGATCCGTGGCCGCGCCGCTTTAAAGACGGGAACGGTTTTAACCGCCGTTTGAGCAAGGCGGATTTCAGCAATGTAAAACCGTTCCGGATTGTATACGACGCATAACCTGAATATGCGCAAAACAGCGGTTATGCGAGCGGCTTGGTTATTTAGCATTCTTTCCGTTTCAATCGAATTTGAACGGGTTTTGAACGCTTTTGAACGGTATTTTAAGAGGAGCTAAAGATGGCAGAATTAAAGGTTTTTAAGGCGGGAAAATACCCGCAAGGGGATTGGCCGAAAGAGCGGGTTCAAAGACTGGTCGATTCCTATAATCCTGAAAAATTATATGAAGCCCCGCTTGTTATCGGACACCGCTCATTCGGTATGAGCGATGATTATCAAGATGCACACGGCTGGGTTCAATCTATACGCATGGATAAAAGCGGTTGGGTTTTTGCCGAAGTACCGGCATTTTCTACTGATGTAATAAAAAAGGTTGCAGAAGGAAAGCTCCGGTACATGTCGGTAGAAATTTTTGAAAACGACATGGTGGATAAAAATGAGCCGCCATACTTGAAAGCAATAGCGCTGCTTGGGCGGGATACCCCTGCGGTTGCAGGAGCTAAGATACCGGCTCTCTTTTCGCTTTCATTCGGCGGATTTGTTGAATATGCAAACCAAGACGACCATGTATCAATCTTCACGCAGAAAATGGATGCAGGGACGATAAAACTCTTTTCCGCGAATGAGGCGGAAAAAACGACACAATCTCGGGAGGAAACTATGGATGAGATGACGGAAAAAGTAAAAACGGAAATGGCTGCAAAAGATGAGCGGATTGCGGCTCTCGAACAAGAAAATAAGAGCCTGAAACAAAACGGCATGAAAACCGATGCGGAGGCCTTTTTTTCCAAACTGCGGGATGAGGGAAAAATCACGCCGGCATATTTTGAAAAAGCCGTTGCCCTTGATGTCAAAATGACTGAGGAGGACAGAAAAGATTTCAGAGCGCTTTTTGCAAACAGCGAACCGATTGTCGATTTGTCCGGTGAGCATACGGCGACAAAAGAAAAGAGCAGCACTGATTTTGCCTGTAGCGCCGATGTGACGGCAAAAATAAAAGCCTTTCAAAAAGAGAAAGGTCTTGCGTCCTTTACCGAAGCGGCCGAAGCATTGTACTCGGCAAATCCTGAAATGTTCAGCGAGGAGGAATAAAAAATGATGAATAGACGTCCATATATCGCACAAAGCGAAATCGCTCCCGGTAGTGCAGTAATACAGGGAACGGTAGATAATACCGTAACCGCTCCGGCCGACGAAAAGGCGGATATGCTCGGCGTGTATCCGTTTGATGCCAATGAAGCCGCCGCAGCGCAAGACCGCATCGGCATAGCGATCGGCGGAGTAGTGAAAGTTGTTGCAGGCGGGACTGCAAGTGCCGGAAAAAAAGCGGTGCTTTCAAAAGATAAGCTCGGTGCGTTTGAAGATGTTCCTGCAACCGCGGGTACCTATAAAACGTGCGGGATATTCCTTGAGTCCGGAGAGGCAGGTGAATATATCGATATGTACATTGAACGCGGTGTCATAACCGTCGCATAGTCGGAAAAACGTATTTTAAGGAGGTTTTTTAATGCCCAGAGAACAAGGATATGTCAGTCCCCTGCTTTCCAATTTGGCAGTGGATTATTCAGCTAAGGTGCGGGAAGGAATGGTCGGCCCGCTGTTATTTCCGCGCGTTGAAGTCGGAAAACCGTCAGGCAAGTACGCCGTATTCAACGAGGAAAATATCTATAAAGTACCCGATGTAACGCTTGCAGGGGAACGCTCTCAAGCAAATGAATTTGCAACAAGCGGTACCATGCAAAACTATGCAACCACCCCGTATGGGTTAAAAGCGTTTATCGACAAAGCAGACTTAGAGTTTGCCGACGGGCCGTTCAAATTGTGGGAGCGGCGCAAGGTTGAGCTTTTAATTACGAAGCTTGAACTTGCGCAAGAAAAGCGCATTGCCGATTTAGTTACCAATTTATCGGGACGCACTACCAGCCTTTCAGGAGCAGGGAAAACGGCAACGAATAAATGGTCAAGTGCCTCGGATACAAAAGGCGGTAATCCCGTTGAAGCGATCAATGCAGCAATCAAGGAATGCTTTTTCCGCCCCAATACAATGGTACTCAGCGAGGCTGTCTATGATGCCCTTGAATACCATCCGGTACTTTTAAAGTATCTCGGTGAAGCTAATTTGATAAAAAAAGTTGACGAGGCAAACCTTGCGAAGCTTTTCAGAATTAACAAGGTCATCATCGCAAAAGGCCGAGCGGATTTCGGCAAGCGAAGCGAAGATAAAAAGGTTAGCCCTGAAAGTATCTGGGGTGATTCAGTCGTTCTTTGTTACACCGACTCTCAATGGGATCAGCCGTGCGCGGGAAAAACCGTCGCAGTAAAATACCGCGAAGCCGATAACTCAGGCTATGTCGTTCGAACATGGGATGAAAAAGACGGCGGTATTCTCGGCGGAGAATATGTGCAGGTTGCCCATGATGTTGCGGAATTAATTGTCTGCAAAAATCTGATTTATACCATCAAGGAAGTCCTTTAAAGAATTTTCAAAATAACGAGAGGTTTTGTTATGAAAAGATTTTTTGTTTTGATGTTAAGCCTTTTATACATCGGCTTAACGGTAGGCTTTGCTGAGCCGTGCAGCAGAAAGGAGGGATGTATGGCGTATTGTACCATCGAAGATATGCAGACTACCTACGGCAATGAGCGTATTGCTGCGTGGAGCGCAGTCGATGCAGAACGTGCAGAAAAGGCAATAGCCGATGCAAGTGCGGAAATTGACGGATATCTTTTATCCGGCGGTTACACTGTACCGCTTGCCGGTACCCCAGCGACGATAAAAAAATACTGCGTTGATATTGCCTGCGCCTCTTTAATTATCAGTACCGGTATGCTTGAAAACGATCCCGGCGGAAAAGCGGTTGTTGAACAGGCGGATATAGCAAGACGGTATTTGGATAAGGTTGCACAAGGCAAATACAAAATACCCGGCTACGATGAAAACAGCAGTAAGCCCCCTTCAGGAAACATACAGGCAGTATCGATGACTCGTATGGACTGGAAAGGATATTAACATGAGCAAGGCGGCAATAGAAGTCCGGTTTGATGATGATGCGGAATATCGGAATATCATCGATGCATTACATCGCGCTTCACACTGCGACCTCAAACGGATAGCGCAGGCTGCAGGGCTTGCGCTTGAAGCGGTAACAGCAGAAGCGTTTAAAAAACAAGAAGACCCCGTAACCAAAGATAAGTGGGAAGCGCTGCGCAAAGCACGCGGCCCGCTTGCTGCAAAACCCGGCTCTAAAACGCCTATCCTCAATGATAGAGGAACGTTAAAAAAATCAATTACGTTTCATGCCTTTGATGACGGCTCTGTCATTATCGGCTCAAACCTTGTGTATGCAGGAATACATCAGAGGGGCGGCAAGACAAAAGCGCATACGATAAAGCGGGGCAATGCAGTCATACAGCATCCCGGCTCGAAAATTCCGTCCCGTCCATTTCTTGGCGTGCCGAAAGATTTTCAAGAAAGTTTTTTCTCCGACCCTGCCATTAAAAAGCTACTCGGTATTGCAATAGGAGCGGAATAAACGATGGACGGGATGATAAAGGCTGCAAAAGATTTACTTGACATGTGTATCACCACCGAGATTCCTGATGCAACCGTGGTAAGGAATCGGGCAGATGAAACAAAACAGGTGATGACGCGCAAATGGCCGCTTGTTTCGCTCATTACTCAAGCAGGCAGACTTGATGACCGAACTGCGCGTCTTGCCCGTTATCGGGATGATGTAACGGGAGAACTGAAACAGCGGAGGATTCGGGGTACGCGGATTATCCCGATTTTAATCGGCGTCTGGGCAAAGGGAGAAAATGAGGTTGATGAGGTATTCAGTAAAATCGTACCGCGTATTCCGCGCAGGTGGAGTTATGACAATTTTGTAGGGCGTATCCTCATTAACAGTGAAGAGCATTCGGATTTTGCGGATAACGTGTCAAACCTGTACTGCTCAATATTGGAAGTAGAGTTTCAAGTTGAAGTTGCAGGGGACGCGGAACTGGTTCCGACATTCGTGCAAGTTTCCGAAATCCCTGATATGCAAAATCCTTAAAAGTGCAGGTAAGGAGTTTTTATATGGAGAAGAACATAAAAAAAGAATCGGCAACATTTCTTGCCGTTGAAGAACATGCGGCAAATTTGCAGGTTCCCGCTCCGGTTTTTCAAGCAGTGATGCAAGCGCAAAACTGGGCTGCAGGAAAAAAAGTTGAAAAAACTGAATTTGAAAAGGCGGTCAATGCCTTTTTAAACGCACCTATCGGAGGGTAAAAAATGGCTTTACCGAATATTAACACGACCATTAAAGACGGCGCTATGGGAGTAGCTGGAGCGGATGCGACCGGTATTTTTGCAGCAGTCGGTGTTGCAACGCTTCCTTCAAACGGCATTATTACCTTTACGGATAAAGAAGATGTGGACGGAAAAATAGGAGATGGCTCCTTACGTGATCTTATCGTCAGTGCCTTATCGATTGCAAAAACGACCGTGTACGCAATCGCTGTTGAAGGAAGTACTGCAGGTACTGTTTCAAACGTGAGCACAGTAAGCGGTAATCAAGGGGACGGAAAAATTACCGTAACGGGAAAGCCGCGCAATGAATACGGTATCCGTATTGATATTATGGCAAGCGGAAAACTCAACGACGGCACGTTCCGGGTAACCATCGACGGTCTTTCCGGAAAGACTATCACGCTTCCTGACGGGGAAGGTAAATACGAAATCCCCGGTACCGGTCTTACGCTGCAATTTAGTCATGCTGATAAAGGCTTTGAGTCCGGAGACGCTTTTACGTTTACGACGACGGCACCGCAAGCGACAAACGGCGAAATACTTGCTGCAATCAATACTATTCTTGACGCAAAAAAAGCCATCGAATGGATTGCCGTTGCAGGCGTTTCAAACGCTGCTCTTTGGGCAGCCCTTGCAACTCAGGCGAAGGGCGCTGAAAGCGTATATCAGTATCTCTTTTTTATTGCGCAAGCCCGCTATAAAAAAGAAGGTGAGACAGTAGACGAGTATGTCAACGCGCTTACTGGAGCAGAGCGTGGGGTAACCTCCTCAACTCGCTTGCAGGTTGTTGCAGGCTGGATTGAAGAGGCGGATTCAAACGGACAGGTCGATACACGCGGAGCTATCGGAGTGTACTGCGGAATGCTTGCTGGGCGAAAAGTCCACGAGGGGCCGGATGCCGTTAAATTCGGCAGCATAACAGCCGCAACAGCGATTAAACCTGACGGAATAAATGACGGACACATTGAAGCGTTGAAAAACGCAGGCTATGTAACGGTGAGACAAATCATCGGGCTGAAAGGTATTTACATCACCTCTGGACAAATGATGAGTGAACAAGGAAGTGATTATGATTTGGTGGAACGCAGGCGCGTCATGGATAAAGCATGCCGTGAGATCAGAGTAGCGCAACTGCCGTTTTTGAACGACACGGTCAAAGTCGGTGCTGACGGTTCTCCCGAAGGTTTGGAGATGTTCGTTGCACAGGGAGAAGCGCCGTTACGGACGATGAAAACGAACGAGCAAATATCCGATGGGTATATCATCATTCCTAAGGGGCAAAATATTTTATCGACAAACACCTTACGGACAAAAATCCGTATCGTTCCGCTTGGTAAATTATCCTATATCGAAAACGAAATCGCCTATCATAATCCTGCGCTTGCACAGTAAAAGGAGGGAAAAATGGTAAACGGATTAATTTATGATTTTGAGTCAATCAAACTGATGCTGCCGACCGGCTTAATCTTAGGCTGTGAAAGCGTTGAGTACTCAGATGAAAAGAATGATGAGGTCATCTGCGGCACAAACAATTTGCCGCTTGGTGTCGGACGCGGCGAATGGAAAGGAACGTGCAAGCTGGAACTGCAACGGTTTGAGTATGATAAGCTCAATGTTTTTTCTGCAGGCTCCGGCGGATTTTACAACATGCCGCCTATTCCGGTTGTTGCAAGTTACGGCAATCTGGGACAGCCGCCTGTGACAGATACGCTTTTGGTACACTTTACCAAGCGAGACTTCAAAGGCTCGAAAGGGGACACAAGCCTTAGCGTCACAATTGAAGGGCCGCAAACGATGCCCATGAATAGCGATGGCATCACCGCCTTTGTTCCGTTCATGTAAGAGTCGAACTTCTAAAAACAATAAAAATCGTTTTTAGAAGCGCTCAACATTATTTTATTTACAAGGAGTTTTTTATGACACTGGAAAAAGCAAAAATCGAAGAATTGAAAACTAAATATCCGCAAGGGATATTTGAAGGGGCAATCGATTTTACCACAACGGAAAATACAACGGAACAAGTTGAATTTATTTACCGCAAGCCTGTCATAGCAGATATGGAGTCGTATTCAAAAGCAGCGCAAAAAAATCCGATAACGGCGAACTTAAATCTTATTCAGTCGCTGATTGTCCACCCTGAACCGGCTCCAATCATTACACAGCTTCGGGATTATCCTGCGGCCTATAGCCGGTTTGTAGATGATGTTATCAGCCCTTTTTTTGGAGCGAACGTGGCAGTGCGAAGCCGGAAGCTGTAAACACCTTTACGAGAATCCGGCTTTTTATCAGGCGGTTTCTCGGTGAAGATGTGTCGCAAGCGGATTACCGGCTTTTGATGGAAAAATACGAAGAGGCTCGCATTATGCGGGATTTTGAAGTAGGTGTCTATCAGGAAGCGATTGTAAAAGCTCTTGGCGGAAAGTAATGGCAAATTTTGTAACATCGATAACACTCCAATTTAAAGATGCATTCTCAAGCGGATTTGCCAATGCACAGAACAGCATGGCAGGCATGAAAGATGCCATCGGAGAAATTAACCGCAATAAAGATATGTTTGACCTTGCGGGCGATTTATCGCTTATGTCAGGCCGGTTCGATGAATTGTCAGGCAAAATTACTTCGATGATGGATGCCCCTTCTACGCTTGCCGGTAGTTTTCAATCGACAATGAAAAACATCCAAACTATAACGGGGATGTCTTCAGATGAAATTGAAAAACTCGGAGGCGAGCTAAACCGCATAGGCGGGCGCAATGCAGCAGGAACGCTTGCAGTTGCTGCTGCGTATAACGATGTTGCAGGAGGCATTACGAATGTTGAAGCGCAAATGCCGGTTATGATGAATGCCATTTCTCTTGCAGAAGCCGGTCAAGCTGACTTAGGAACGGCAACGAACGGCTTGGTAAAGATTATGAACTCCTACGGTTTTTCCGTGAGCAAAGCGGCGACTGAGGAGGAACGGAAAGCGGATATTTCGCAAAAAGCAGCATGGGCATCTGACGTAATGACACAGGCGGTCGGTATGGGGGTTGGCAGTATGGAAGAATTTATTTCCGCCATGTCTCCCATCTCAGGGCTCGCATCGTCGGTCGGTATCGGCTTTGACGAAATCGGCTCCACGATGGCATATATGACTGCAACAACCGACACGGCTTCTACGGCCGGAACGAAATTACAATCGTTTATGATTGCCTTACAAAAACCGAGTAAAGAACTTTCCGCAGCCCTTGCATCAGTCGGTATTTCTTCCGGCTCTGCAATGCTTGAAGAATACGGACTTGCTGAATCGGCTCGTATTGTGCAATCGGCATTTGCCGGTAATCAGGATGCAATGGTCGCTGCGATGGGACGAGCTGAAGCGATGCAGGCAGTTATCGCATTGACAGGAGATGCATATTCTGATTTTGCAAAACAGTTTGGCTCCAGTATGAAAGGTATTACCGAAGTCTCTCAAGCAATTCAAACGGAATCGTATGAAAGTAAGACAGGAAGGCTACAGGCGATAAACGATTCACTTAAAATCAAAATAGGTGATGACATTAATGCAATCAAAGGTTTTTTTGTTGATATGCAGACGAGTTTCCTGACGGATGTTGTCTCCCCAATGATGGATTCTCCAGTAGGAGAAGTATTTCAGCGGATTGCAGCCTTTGCAGGGATTGCTGCAGGCGGTGTCTTACGGCTTGGAAGCGGTGTGCTTAATACGGCGACACAACTTGTAACCCTTACCACGACCATAAGCAATGCCGGAGGCATTACAAAACTTTTTAGTTCTACATTAGGGACGCTGAAAAATGCTGTAACGGGTATCGGATCTTCACTGATGAGCTTAATAGCACCATTATGGGCTAAAATTACAGCAACCTTTACCGCAACTGCAGCGGAATCAGGCTTTGCTACTGCTCTTTGGGCAACAGCGGGGGCAATGTGGGCAGTCCTGTGGCCGGTACTTGCCATCGTTGCAGCAGGAGCCTTGATTGTTAAAATAATCTCGGAAGTGGTAAGCGGGTGGGATTCAGTTACGGCAGCCTTTCAAAACGGCGGCATACTTGCTGCTCTTTTACAGATAGGAAAGCTCATGCTTTCGGCGGTTATCGCACCGATACAATGGTTCATAGAACTGTTGGCAAAGATACCGGGAGTCGATTCTTATCTACAGCCAGCCGTTGATAAGCTTCAAGAATTTAGAAACAGCCTGAAAGGAAAGAGCGCCGAAGAAATGGGTTCTGAAGCAGCTGTTACGGTTAAAAGTGAAACGAGTACGGAATTTACCGGCATTGACACCGGAGAATTAAGCACAAGTATTCAAGGGTTACAAAAGCAAATCGGCAGTAAACCGATGGAAGGAGCAAAAGCGCTCGGCGTAAATGATGACGGCGGAGCAGCTCTTACTGCGGAGCACATGGCGGCCGCTGCCCGGAAAGGCGTGGCGGTTTCCTCTCTTACATCGAATGCTTCAGATGCCTTTATGGGAGCCGGAGCGGGCGGATATAGTGCATTAAGTGAAAATGCACATGAGGATATGCACGTACAGTTTAGCGAAGCGATGGTGCAAAAAAACGCGGCAACGATTCCGCTGTTTAGAGAGGAGAAAAAAGAAGCTGCGCCAACCAATCAGACGTTCAAAATAGAAAATATCTATTTACAAGCGGATGATTGCAAAACGCTTTTTGACTTTATCAGGCAGCTTGAATTTGCCGTCGGTCAGGGAGTAGCGGTATGAGGCTTCCCGATTTTTCGTTTCCCAGTGACAGCCACCCTTCCATTCTCGCTCGCGCTGCGGAGTTTAACCGGTACATCGAAAAAGTCTCTGCGGAAAATTTTATCAAAGCGGGTATCGTAGGAGACGGACAGGCGGTGTGGCTTCCTGCCATTCTGGATAGCATCGAAGTAAGCGATGCGCTTTTAGTCGATAGCATTACGACGAAAGGCGTATCAGGCAGTACGAAAATCATATCGGGCTGGGCTGACTGTGATCTTACCATCAAGCTCATCTTAATTGATATTCCAAAGTATACCGCCGATACCGTTACTCCCGATGTTACGCGCTTTGATTGCTTAAAAGAAATCAGGCAGCGGTTCAAGGCGCAAAAGAACGGGGTGCCGTGCGTGTATACCTTGCAGCATCCGCATCTTCAAGCATGGGGCTTAAAAGATTTTATTTTTAACGATTTAAAATCTATAGAAGAACGGGGAAAACGTATTATTCACTGTACGCTCGGCTTTGATGAATTTGACAGCGTCAGCCGCAAAAGTCAAGACCGGCAATTAGGCTTTCAAGGGCAAAAAGGAAGTTCTGGCAGCAGTAGTGGAGCAGCGGTAAAAGCAGTTAATCCGCCGGTCTCGGATAAGACACGGACGGGTTTAGGAAAGTTGGAGGCGCAATATGCCAAGCAATAAAATAATACACCGGCAGACCCTTGAAGTTGAACTGAACGGACAACTCACCGATACACGGGCATGTCGATTTAATCTTGTAACACAAAAAGGATTCTCTTCGGTATTTGCAACGCTTCATTTTCCGGCCGGTTCAAAGGATGGAAAGAAAGGCGACACGATAAAAGTATACATTGCAGATAAAGAGAGCAAAGATTTATATTTTACCGGAACCGTGTATAACGCAACGGAAATAGACAATTATCGAAAACTTTTTTTGACGGACGGTTACTGGAAACTGTGCCACACCTCGTTTACTGCTTCTTACCGGAAAGAAAAAGCCTCAAGTATTGTCAGTGATGTTCTTGATGCGGCGGGGGTGAGTGAAAAATCGGTCACGGTTCCTGATGTTGAACTTGCCCGCTTTTCGACAAAAGAACTATCGGCACACCTCGTGCTGGATATACTTCTTGATGCATTAGAAGAACACGGTGCAAAAGATATTACCTATTTCTTTGATGAAAAGGATTGCTTTCATTTTGGGACGCCAAAAGACACCGGAAAGAACACAGGGAAAACATTCTGCTTCAATACAAAAGAAACGATTTTTTCACATAGCGCCGATTGGATTGAAACGCTTCCGGCTCCCATACGGCATAGCATGAAGGTAACTGTTGACGGTGTTTCAAAAGAAGTTATCAGAACGGACTTAACAGTATTGGAGGGGGTATCGCGCCTTATACTGCATATTGGGGGGAGCTGCACATGAAAAGCGGACAGGAATTTCTTGCATCTCTTTTAAATGCACTGTTGCCGAATAGAGCCGCTCCCGTGCTTGCAAAAGTGATAAAAGCATACGAAGGGGCAGGCGCGAATAAATACGCCTGCGATGTGCAGGTGCTAACAGCAGGAACGCTTGAGGAGACGGATCAAATAATTGCAGAAGTGCCGATTTCTCCTATCTGGGCGGGAAAGAAAAAGCGGGGCGTGTATGCCATTCCCCCCGCAGGACAAATTGTTATCGTCTCGTTTATCGGATGGAATGTTGCTTTTCCCTTTATTGCAGGGGTTTGGGCAGATGAATACGAAGCGGATGATTTTAAGGCGGGGCAATTTGTTATCACCGACGGGGACGGCTTAAAAATCATCGCCGATAGCGAAGAAAAGAAAATAACAATCGATACCGGTAAGGCGCAAGTCATCGTAAACGGCGATAAAATAGCCATTAAAAACGGCTCAAAGAGTCTTTTTACTATCCTTGACACCCATATTCAAAACCTTATCGGTATGACGACAACCGGCGCACCGGTAAAACATGTGGTAGACCCTGCAAGTATTCAAAAATTCATGCAGGATAAACAAGATTTAGCTCTTGTATTGGAGGCGTAAAAAAATGATTGACAAGTTTATAAAAAGCGCACTGATTGCATTCGCATTAATACCGCTTGCTGTATGGAAGCTCGTTGACATCATTATATGGATTGCAACGCATATCACTATTCGTTTGCACTAAATGCAGGTAAAACGATGTTAAGTAAAAGCAAACTTAAAGCAGAATTGCTTATTATTTTTACCGAGATGGAAGCGGCCGCATCGGGTACGCCTAAGACGAAAGAATGGTATGCGGAAAAAATAGCGGCGGCGATTACCGATCAGATAAAATGTGCGGAAATACCGGCGGGAACGGTTGTTGTAGAGGTTGCAGGGACGGCAAAAGGAATTCCTAATCCTGTCGGTATTAAGGTGAGGTAAATGGACTGGGGCACGGATTTTTTATTGCAAGATGATGACATTGTCTTTACCGCTGACGGGGATGTGAAAGTTATATCGGGCGCTGCAATGGTAGCGCAAGATATAGCGCAATCACTGAAAGTGATAAAAGATTCACTATATTGGGATAAGGAGACGGGAAGCACAATGCCGCTTTTCTTAAACGACAATAATAGCGATGCTGCAAGTGTTATTGCTGAACTTGAGCGGGTGGCAATGGATGATGTACGGGTTGACCCCGATAGTGTTTCTGCATACCAAAAGGCAGACGGGGTATTTGCGCTTGTCTTTACTCCTATTGGGGAAGTACAGCCGGAAATGCTTGAATATGATTTACGAAAGACAAAGGAATGAAAAGGGGAAGAATGAAATGAAACTTATTGAGAGAATACGCACCCACTCATTTTTCTTTTTAAAGAAGAAATTCAGCTATGCTGATTATCTCTTTTTAACAAAGGTTATAAATAGCCCGTATATTCGACGGGTGTGCTACACATACCGATATAGTTTTACACAAGTATGGGAATGCGCCGGTCATTTTTTATATTATGGTTTCTTTTTTTTATTTGCAATTGTGGCACTGCTGTTCTGTCCCATTCTACAGCTGTTTTATAGTTATTGGATATGGAAAGCACACAGACAAGAAGACCGTATTATACAAGAGCAATACAGTACAAAAAGCACACAAACAGAATATAAGAGGTAAAATGAATGCAGAATACTTGGATAGATAAAGCGGAACATGAGATACGAGATGATATTGTTGAGATTGCAAAACAAAATACCGGACTTACCAACTTTAAATCGACCGGAGTCTTACGCGGGTTTATCGAAGTAATTGCAAGTGTTGTCTTTTTTATCTATAAGACGGCGATAAATCCGATTTATGCGAATGCATCACTTGATAAAGCAACCGGTATCTTTCTTTCATTCTGGGGGCTTGCCCTTGGTGTTGTACGGAAAAGTGATAATAAAGCAAGTGGGAACTTTACCGGCAGAGCCTATGGTTCAGGTTCCATTGATTCGGGAACGTGGATAGTCGTAGAAGGAACAGCGCTTCGATACAAAGTAACCGAAAAAGTTACCTTTACCGCTGACAGCACTTTTGCCATTCCTGTGCAAGCAGAATTTGCAGGAAGCGATTACAATATCGGTGCAGGGCTTGCGGTGCGGGCAACACGGGTTATCCGCGGACTTGACGGAATAGAGGTCAAAGAGAATTGGCAAAAAGCGCTTGGCGAAAATAGTGAAAGCGATGACAGTTACCGTGAGCGAATTAAAAACCGCTGGAGAAGCCAGACTCTCGGAGATACAAAAGTAACGTATAAATATTATGCAGAAGAAGTAGCAGGGGTTCGTGAAGCGAAGATAATCCGCACTCCGCGCGGAGCAGGCAGCACGGATATTGTTATTGTTTCAGTAACAGGACTTCCAACGGCAGAGCTTATTGAAAAGGTAAAGATGAATCTTTACCTGCATGAACTGATGGCTTTTGATGTCCAGGTAAAAGCTCCCCTTGTTACCAACATTGAAATAGTTATTGAATATTCAGGCGATGCTGTAGAAGCGGATATCGAGCTTGTGGCGAAAAAATATGTTGATTCTCTCGGTATCGGCGGGCGCTTTGCTGTTAAAGATTTATACGAGTTGTATAAACCGTTTGCCGTCAAAACCCTTGAAATCATTTCTCCCGCACGGGACGTTCAAGCCCCTGATTCAAACGTTATTATTGCTTCCGACATTACAGTGAGAAAAATAGCATAATGGTACAAGCCGATGAGTGATACAAACGAGATACACGAGCTGATTGAGAAAACAATTGCCCCGCCGGGTATACAAAAAAAGAACCGCCGGAGCATATTCAAGACTATAGGAGATGTCGGTGTAAAAATAAAGAAAGATGCGCTGACTGCATTTAATGCACACTTCCCGTATGTGGCAGATGAAAAAAAACTTGAAGAACACGGGCAAGCGTTGCTTATTCCGCATTTATTACATGACGGGCAGCAAGAGTTTAGAAACCGTGTTGCAACAGCTTCATTCTTTCTATCTAAAGCGGGGGAGCGCGGCTATATCATGTCGCAGCTTGAAGCGCACTTCGGTAATCGGTATGTACTCTCAGAATCGTTTTTGAATGTATACATCAAGGTTCTGGATATATCCGAAAGCGACCGGCAATGGGTACGGCAATTTCTTGACGAGCTTTTAAATCCGGTTATCAGGCTTACCTTTGGCGATTGGATGAAGTATATCGAACATCTTCCGTTTACGGATACAGACGAGAAGTGTGTAAAGCGTATCGAATCTGAGCATTTTGCTTCAAACCGTGTATTTCGGAACGGCCAGGTATTACGTGATGGGCATACGGTGTTATCGACACGCTATATTCGGCTTTTTCGTGATGGGGCTGCAAAACGGGATGGCGCTGTACAAACCCGTTCAAAGAAACGCCGTGTTGCTGCAATAGATCAGATATCGATACCGATACAGCGTAGATCGGGATTGGTTGACCTACTGACAACAGTACGCGTAAAGACGGCAGCATCAGATATATGGCAAAACCAGACAACAAGCGGCACTTCAATAGTAGATATGTTAAAAGTCGGTCTACGGTACCATTATATACGCAATAAAATACGGATAAGAAACGGCAGTATAAAACGGATGGGCGGCAGTCTTATCGCTGTATAAATAAAGGAGGCATATACTATGCAGAAAATAAAAGATCCCTTCCCGATTCGAGGGATTTTTGAAATGACGGTAAAACGAAACGGTATAGTTATCGAACGCTACCGGGACAAGAACCTCATTGTAAACGGTGCCCGCAATCAAGCAGCACGGCTTTTTGCCGGAGACAGCGTAAATCGAGCAATTGCAAAAATCGCATTCGGTACAAACGGTACCGATCCTGTCATCGGCGATACCGCTATCACAAACGCATTTGTAAAAGATGTTGTAGGCTTTGAATTTCCGGACATGGGACAGATACAGACCAACTGGCTACTGAACACTGACGAAAACAACGGTATGGCAATTATTGAGTTTGGACTTTTGTCGGTTGATGGAACACTGTTATGCCGAAAGGTACGGACAAAGCCCATCAATAAAGAAGCGGATATCAGCATCGAAGGCAGCTGGACTTGGATTTTTTAAGGAGGTAAATACATGGCGAATTTGAAAGAAGAGGCAAAATGGGAAGAGGGCATCTACCAGTACGAACTTGACGACCCGCTCCAAGGCGGGGAAGACGGCATCGATAACGTACAGGGGAGACAACTTGCAAACCGTACAAAGTATCTGAAAGAGACCTATGAACAGCATGCAGCAGTCGTCAATCCGCACAACGTAACAGCAGAGCAAACCGGTGCGTATACGAAACAAGAGATTGACTCGAAGCTCACTAAACTGAAAGCTGATATATCTACAAATCAGAATGTGGACGCAATGTTTGCTAAATTGACATCTCACGGCGGCTGCACTGACGGCAGAAATCTTCTTGACGTTTTTGGGAAAACCACAGTAGCTGAAGTTATGGAAATCCTACATAACAAATGCAACGGCGAAGGAAAAGCAGACTTTTCAGGGCTGATGATTGGTGATTATCTTGATTTGCCAAGTCTTACGGTTGACGGCACTACTTACACATGGAACGATACCTACCGGAACCTGCGCGTTGTTATTTCGGGATTTAATCATTATATCTACTGTGGCAATCAAGATGGGAATAAAAAGAATCATATTCTTTGGACGTTCCGTAATGTCGTATTGCAAAAAAGAATGAATGCGACAGATACAAATGCAGGCGGTTATGGGACGAGTGAGTTAAAAAATTATCTTGATGGAGTTTTTGCGGTCGGATTGGGTAATGCGCTTGGTTCAAGCGGTTATTTATATACAATCAGTCGGGCTATTTCAATAAAAGGCAATAGTGCCTTTGTAACAGATACTGTTTTCTTGCCTACCGAGGTAGAGGTGTTTGGAGTTCCTACTTATGGAGACGATCAAATTACATGGAATACTAACATTCAATATCCTATCTATCGCGACTCTTCATTCTACCGTGTCAAAACATATAACGGTCTCCGTGCTTGGTTGTGGGAAGGAACGCCGGTGGCCTCGGACTCCAAGTGGTTTTGCGGTATCAACTTCAGTGGTGGTAGCTACCGCATCATTGCGAGTGGTGACTACGGTGGCGTTGCCCCGGCTTTCTGTACCTGTTAAGGTACAGAAATGTAGCTTTAATCCGGCGGCGTAATGCCGCCGGCAGAGGAAATAATATAAGGAGTATTAAGTATGGAAGACAGCACTACAAAAAAGGTCTACTTAGCGATAAAAGGAGATGCAGTCATTCATCATACTGATTTGTCGGCTATGGAGAGCATGGACGGCATCAGTCAACCTGATATGACAATTACGGAAGAAGAATTTTATGCAGCCGACGGCCTTGTGCGCCTTATCGACGGCAGAATCTTCTTAGGGAAGACTGATGCCGAAAAGACCGGCGAGGAAGCAATTGAAAAAATCCGCGTTCTTAAAAAGAACCTTGCAGAAACGGACTATATCGCTGCTAAAATTGCCGAAGGTGGCGCAACAACAAAAGAGTATGCCGACAAAATCGCACAGCGCGCAGCATGGCGGAAAGAAATCAGCGAGCTGGAAAGTGCACTTTAATCGCAATAAAAACGGTATCTTTATTCGTTAAGGATACCGTAAAACACGGGCAAGAACCCGGTGTTAACGGCACCGGGCAGGCGTCTCATCCGCCTTCAGGGTTTCCCCTAATCTTAACCCGTACCCTCGTACTCGGGTACTTTGATTATCGGGTCATCATGCCGTCAGGTTTAGCCTGAAACATATTATGTGGAGGCTATAGGCTTATGAAGACACCTATTTCGTACTACGGCGGCAAGCAAACGCTTGCCCCCATTATTCTGGAACTTATTCCGGAACACAAAATATACTGCGAGCCGTTTTTAGGCGGAGCTGCAGTATACTTCGCAAAAAAGCCGTCTAAGGTTGAAGTCATTAACGACACCAATAGCGAGTTGATTAACTTCTACGAAGTTGTCAAAAATGACTTTTCGGCTTTGGAAAAAGAGATTGCCATAACGCTGCACAGCAGGGCGAAGCACCGGCAAGCGCAGGTTATCTATGACAACCCCGATATGTTTGACAGGATAAAACGGGCGTGGGCTGTATGGATGCTTGCAAACATTTCATACGGTTGTAAGCTGGACGGCGTATTTGGATATGACCGATCCGGTACGGCAAGCAAGAAACTTGCCAATAAACGGAAAGGTTTTACCGAAGAATACGCGATAAGGCTGCAAAATACTCAGATTGAGTGTTGCGATGCCTTGAGAATTATCAGAAGCCGTGATACGGAAGAAACATTTTTCTATATCGACCCGCCGTATGTCGGTGCAGATCAAGGGCATTATGACGGCTATAGCCAAGAAGATTTTGACAATTTGCTTGCTTTATTGGAGGAAATTAAAGGTAAATTCTTGTTGAGTTCCTATCGGAACCCTGCATTAAAAGAATGCATTAAACGGAATAAATGGCATACGGTTGAAATAGAGATGGCTTGCTCTATGACTAACCGGGCACAAACACCCCGCCACAAGGTAGAGGTATTGACGGCCAATTATCCTATATCGGTAGACCTGAAAGGCTCACAAAAGCGGATCGTAAACAGCGATACCGACAGCCTTTAAAATCAAAAAAGCATCCTTAAAAATCCGTTTTAAGGGTGCTTTTCCGGTCATTTAAATCTGCTTTATAGGCGGTTCAATTCCTAATATCGATGTAAAATACGGCCGTTGTTTTTCCTATTCTATGTGTAAAATTTTTCCTAGTTCGCCCGAGCGGTTACAACCACCTTGTAACTACTAATCTCTTTGTTACAATTACCAATGCTAACTTTGATCCCGATGCGATTGAGAAAAAGAATACGCTTACCCTCGAAACAATTGCAGCTTTGCGAAAAGAAGCAAAACTTGAAGCGGACGCAGAAATCGATGCTCTTATCGGTGCCGATACCTCTGCACGGCTTGCAAAGGCGTTGACAATCGGCATTTTACAAACCAAGGATGAAGATAAGCGGGCTCTTAAAGAGTTGATTATCTACGGGCTGAAAGGGCTTTGTGCATATATGAAGCATGCCAATATCCTAAAGCATGAGAATGAAGAAGTAGATGCGTTTATCCAAAAAACGCTCTCCGTATTAATCGACGAAACGCTTTCCGTTGATGAGTTGGTTGCACTCACACTGAAAACGGGAGAATTCGGTGTAAAGGGAATGGCTTTACTGGACAGTGCCAATAGCGGAACCTACGGCAACCCCGAAATGACGGAGGTTTCTATCGGGGTACGGAAAAACCCCGGTATCTTGGTTTCCGGTCATGATCTGCGCGATATTGAAATGCTCCTTGAGCAAACCGAAGGCCAAGGCGTAGACGTTTATACACATTCCGAAATGCTTCCTGCACATTATTATCCCAGGCTTAAAAAAGTACAAGCATCTGGCAGGAAACTACGGCGGTTCATGGGCACGCCAAACTTCTGACTTTGCGAGTTTTAACGGCCCCCATCCTAATGACAACCAACTGTATCATTCCAACGAAAGCCTCCTACGTAACAAGGATGTACACGACAAATGCGGCAGGACATCCCGGCTGTGTACATATCGAAGCTGATAAAGACGGACACAAGGATTTCTCCGCTATTATTGCACAAGCGAAAACGTGTCCGCCGCCTCAAGAAATAGAAACAGGGAAAATCATTGGCGGTTTTGCCCATGCACAAGTGTTTGCCCTCGCCGATAAAGTTGTCGAAGCGGTAAAGAGCGGTGCTATTAAAAAATTTATCGTTATGGGCGGCTGCGACGGACGGCAGGGAGCGCGGTCATATTATACCGACTTCGCGAAAGCCCTTCCGAAAGATACGGTTATTTTAACGGCAGGCTGCGCTAAGTACCGCTATAACAAGCTTAATCTCGGCGATATAAACGGTATACCACGCGTATTGGATGCAGGACAGTGTAACGACAGCTACTCACTCGCGCTCATTGCCTTAAAGCTTAAGGAGATTTTCGGATTGAGTGATATCAACGATTTACCGATTATCTTCAATATCGCATGGTATGAACAAAAGGCCGTTATTGTTCTTTTAGCGCTTTTATCCCTCGGGTTAAAAAATATCCACCTCAGTCCGACGCTCCCGGGCTTCCTATCAAAAAATGTAGCGGGAGTCTTGGTTAGCAAGTTTGGCCTTGCGGGAATTACTTCTGTGGACGAAGACCTCAAACGCTTTTTTGCATAACACAAAGGCTTACGTACGAAAGTGCGTAAGCCTTTTTTTATGTATGCATTGGTTAGTTGACCGTTTATCGTAACTGTGTTACAGTAGTTTATCTACGTGATCGTTGTTTCTGTTAATGATAGAGCCGAAAGTTCAGCTTACATAATCAAATAAAGGTCTCATAGAGATTGTTTCCGTATGGATTCAATATTTAGTACCGCAAAAGGTAAAAGGATTTGAGTATGGCTCAAAAAATCTATGTAGGAAATTTAAACTACGCAACCACGGAAGAAGGTTTGACCAACTTATTTGGAACTTACGGTGAAGTCGTTTCAGCAGTTGTAATTAAAGACAAGTTCAGCAACCGCTCAAAAGGTTTCGGATTTGTTGAAATGGCCGACGAAGGTGCCGCACAAAATGCTATTGCAGAATTAAACGAAAAAGAGTTCGAAGGACGCCGCCTTCGCGTTAATGTCGCGCAGGAAAAACCCCGCCGAACTTATCCCTAATTACTTCTATAAAGGATAAGAATCCTCTAATCTTTAATATCCCGCTTATACCGTGACTACGGTGTAGAACACAGCAATACGTTCTATATCGTTACCATTTATGATTTGAGCATCTCTAAAAATCTCAGCTTTTAGAGATGCTCATTTATCACAAAAATATTTTATCGTTCCATACTTAAATAATACAATCTGCCCCCCCCTGTGTGAAAGTTCATCATTGAATAATTTGACTTTCCTCTGTAAGATAAAGATCAATCAATATTCTCCCGGTACAGCGTCCAGGGATAAAATCTGCTATAAATTGATAGGAGCTGAGCTATGATTAACCATAACGTTCAATTTTTCCGATACAAGATTGTTAAGCATACAGCTGATACACAGCCTTGGATACAATCGATATCGGTCATACCGCTGATTATGGCTGTGATAACCCTTTTCTGCGCCCTATGTAGCATTTCTTGCGCTTCGGTACAAACGGATATCCGCTATTCAGGTGGGGCGGGATCTGCCCGTGAAAAGGTGCTTGAAACACTTGAGGCCACTATTGTTTCGCAGCGTATCCAGTATAATCCCGAACAACTTAAACGGACGCAGGCTGATATCGAAGCCACTCTGCGGGAACCGTCTACCGATTCGTCATATTTGGCGAGGTTGCATGCGCTCTCTGCAGACGTATACTTATTACAACGGCAACCTAACGAAGCGCGTAAGCAGTTAGCTGCGGCCAAGCAACAAAATGAATATGATGAATATGTGCAATTGGTTTCAGCGCGTCTTATTTCCGATCCGGAAAAACGGAGAGCATATTTGGAAGAGCGACTCGTACAAAATCCTACCTATTATCGGCTGAAGGCGGAGCTCGGAGGACTTTATTTCGCAGCACAGGATTATCGGAATGCACTCGCAGCCTTTGACGCTTCTCTTTCATTTTTACCCGAAGGGTACCGACAGCTTTACGGCAAACAGCGAGAGCAGAGTTTACAGCTCTATACAATAGACGGAGCTTCCATTCGGAAATCTTCTGAAAAGATATTACAAACTCCTCAACTTTCATTAGTAGAAATGGCAACGCTTACGCAAGATTCTACGAATGCACTGGATTTTATAACCGGTACGGCGGAATGGAAACCACCGCTGCTCGCCGAATATCTGCAAAAAGATGGGTGGTACCATCCGGAGCGTAATGTTTTGAAGGATCTTGCGTCGAAAAAAGATGCCGCACTGTTTTTATGGCATTTGATTGTCGGTAATGATGAAAGTCGGTTGAAGAGATACACGCGCTATTATACCAGTAAACGGCGGCTCCCCATCCCCGATGTGATGATGGACGGGGTTTATTTTGACGCGATAGTCGGTACGGTAGAAGAAGACGTCGTGCCGCTTACAGACGGCAAAAACTTTGAACCCGACAAACCGGTTAGCGGCATGGAGTTTTATCGCTGGCTTTTAAAAGCTGATGCCCTCCGCTGAATACCAGGGCGGTCGAATCAGAAACTTCTTATATCTTTTCTCTTAGAACCATCGCTTTCTGTGACAGTTCTAACTCGACTGCCCGTCTTTCCTAAAAAAGTACAAAATTTCATTTAAAAAAATTGTACACAAAAAGAAGATAGACTGGTTTTTTATTATTTTTTCGGTTATACTGAAAACCATGGAAGCCATGGATATTTTAAAGCCGCTTTTAGAAAAAGGACTGTTAAAGGAAAGCCTTACTTTGGCAGAAAGCGAAGGTAAAGAACTAAGCAAAATTAGCCATGAAGGGCTTAATTTTGTAACAGCCTCTATATTAGCTGATGTCCCATCTGTTGAAAAGACCGAACTGATTAGAAAAACCGGCGCTTTTTTCTCTGCCGAGGATTATTGCAATTTATTAAATGAAAAGGTATTTACCATTCACCCCGTAACTCGCGACCGGTTAAAAGATCAGGGGGTATTATTAACTGATGAAAATATGAAGCAATACTATGCATGGTATAATATTTTTGATATTGCCTTCCCGTGGCTTCCATTATCGGTATTTGAAGACCTGGTAGTTTATCTACGGGATGAAAAGAGGCTTGTTTTAGATAAAGAAACGCGAGAGCTAGTAAAAGAAAATTTTCTAAATTCCAAACGCTACTCCGAACGGGAGCTAGATCGTTTATTCGAATCACCTATCTTTGATAATGAATTTTAATCCGGGTAGCGGTATAAACACATCAGATGCTATTCTACGGTATTGATGTAGTAGCCATCTGATGTGGAAATCCTTCTCCTAAAATCGATATTTCCCGACTCAGAGCGTTGGGGGCGTAAACCATCTGCACGAGCGGGCAGCTCAGATTTATTTTTTTACCAGCCTGTACGAGTGTTACCACTGCCGTTACAATGATATCTTCGGTCGAACAGCCACGGGATAGATCCGATAAGGGTTTTGCGAATCCCTGCATAAAGGGGGGGCCATAAGCATCGGCTTTTGCAAAGCGCTGAACCAACTTATATCCGATATTTCCGGAATTAAGCTCGGGGAATATCAATGTATTTACCTTATCGCGGATAGGGCTACCGGGTGCTTTTCTATCAGTGACTTCCGGTATGAGTGCGGCATCAAGTTGCAACTCACCGTCATAGCAGAAATTTACCTTTCGCTCATCCAACAACTTAACAGCTTCACGTACTTTAATGAGGCTCTCATCTTTATCGCCGCCTGAACCCTTCGTCGAATATGAAAGAAGCGCAACAACAGGCTCATGCCCGACAAAAGCACGATAACTTTCAGCAGCCGCAGTTGCGATATCCGCTAACTGTTCGGCGGTGGGGTTAGGAATAACTGCGGAATCCGAGAAAATCAATACCCCGTTCGTTCCCCATTCGGTACTTTTGGTATCCACGATAAAGCAAGAGGAGGCGGTCTTAACCCCTTTCTTTACTCCGACAATGGTAAGTCCTGCACGCAGTACATTTGCCGTTGTATTCTCTGCACCGGCAACCATTGCATCGGCTTTATCCTGTGCCAGCATCATTGCCGCAAACCGTAAGGGATCGTGCATCTCCTTTTTTGCTTCTTCAGGGGTCATTCCCTTAGCCTTCCGCTTTTCGTATAACGCTGCAGCAAAATCTTCCGTCCATTCGGAATGCTCCGGATCGATAATAGTAAACCCATTGGTTAACACACCTAACTTTTTACAAGCCCCCTCGACCTCAGCCTTCTTTCCAACTAAAAATAATTCCGCGGGAATTTGCATATCAACCAGCGCACGAGCCGCACGTAGGGTACGAGATTCCGTCGCTTCAGGCAAAACCAAGCGATTGTGATATTCTTTCGCTTTGTCTTTCATTATTTGAACAAACCGCATAATAAACCTCCAAGTCACAAATGTAGGCTCGAGTGTACTATTTTACCGCCTTTTCTGCAAGGCGCGCGTTCAATTGACCAAGAGTTTCTTTTTTCGTACATTATAACAGTGAATACAAATTATGACATTATCGTTATCGGTGCCGGCGCGGCGGGTATGGCTGCGGCGCAATATGCGTGCCGATCAAACTTAAAAGTATTGGTGCTGGAAGAAAAAGCGCCGGGCGGACAGGCTGTTTTAATCGATTCGCTCGAAAATTATCCCGGATACGCGGAACCGGTTAACGGCTTCGACTTTGCTGAAAATATGCGTAAACAAGCGATAGGCTTCGGTGCAGAGTTTGCGTCCGATAAGGCGGAAGCCGTTACAAAAAACGGAGATAAAACTTTTACCGTGCGAACCGCCGGGACAACCTACACGGCGCTTGCCGTCATCCTTGCGACGGGGGCGGAGCATCGCAGCCTCGGTGTAAAGGGAGAAAAAGAACTGCAAGGCAAAGGTGTTTCGTACTGCGCTACCTGCGACGGCCCCTTCTTTCGGAACAAACATATCGTTGTAGTCGGCGGAGGGGATGCCGCTTGCGATGAAGCGCTCTTTCTTGCCAATCTGACGGATACCGTTACGATGGTGCACCGCCGTGACACCTTCCGTGCGCAAAAAGCGCTCGTTACCCGAACATTGAACAATCCTCATATAACCGCGGTATTTGATACGACCGTCACGGAGATTAAAGGAACCGATAAGGTAACGGCCGTTGTACTGCGGAACGTAAAAACGCAGGAGGAGCGGGAACTTGCCTGTGATGCAGTCTTCTTTTTTGTCGGTATGAATCCCAGAACGGAATTATTCCCCGACGCAACAAAGGATGCAACAGGATATATCGTTACCGATGAGGATATGCGTACCTCTATCGAAGGGCTTTATGCGGCGGGCGATGTGCGCGCAAAGTCTTTCCGGCAAGTAGTTACCGCAGTTGCGGACGGCGCGATTGCCGCTCATACGGCTGCAGCTTACATCGACACCCTGCGCAGTTAACCGCTTTGCACCGTAAACATCTTTTTGCCGCCGCCTTGTTCGGCGTCGCGCTGCCGGTTTTACTACAGCTCAATACTCAACTGAATGCTCAAACTCAAGTCGCCGGTCTTAAACCCCTGCCTAACTTTTACGACCCCGTACCCGCCGCGGAACTGGCCGACCGGATTACGGAGGCGATGACCGACGAAGAGCTACTGTCTCAAACGTTCATGTTCGGATGGGCGGGGCAGGCGCCGACCGACCTTTTAATGAGCTGGATTACCGAGCGGAGTCTCGGCAGCATTAAGATATTCGGCTGGAATACTGAGGACAGCGTTGAACTTGCGAAGGCAATCAGCCTTTTACAAAAAAAAGCCAATAGTACCCGCTTCCGTATTCCACTCTTTGTTGCAACCGATCAGGAAGGCGGCTGGATACGGCACGTTAAAGGACGCACGTCGGAAACTCCCGGCAATCTCGCTATCGGCGCCTCCGGTTATCCGATAGACGCCTACTACGAAGGTTTTTATATTGCCCGCGAGCTCTCAGCGCTTGGCATCAATCTCAATTTTGCACCGACGGTAGACCTCTATACCAACCATGAATCTTCCATTATAGGGCCGCGCTCCTTCGGACAATCGCCGGAGGCGGCGGGAATTTTAGCACGCGCCTTTGTCCAGGGGAGTAAAAAAGCAGGCGTACTGACAACCGCCAAGCATTTTCCCGGACATGGAGACACCGCGCTTGACAGCCACGGCAAGCTACCGAGTATTGCCATCTCCAAAGAGACCTTTTACAACCGCGAACTGGTTCCGTTTCAGTACCTTATCGAAGCAGAGGTACCGGCAATTATGACCGGACATTTACACTTTCCCGCCGTATCCGAACACGGAGAGCCTGCCTCATTCTCTCAGTATTTACTGCAAACCGTGCTGCGCGGCCAGCTCGGGTTTAAAGGTTTGGTTATCACTGACGACATGATGATGCACGGTGCCATCCGCTATGCCGGTACGGTTGCCAAAGCAGTACAACTTGCGCTTGAGGCCGGAAACGATATTATCGAATCTTCTACCACGCCGCGCCTCTACGATGCATTTTGGACGGAAAATTTACAGCGGATGCAAACCAACGAAGCATTCAGGCTGCGGGTTAAGGATGCGGCATACAGAATTATCGAAACAAAACTTCGGTATTTTAAAAGCGGCAATGCAGTACCGCTGTATCCCGATGTATATGCGATTCCCGAAAAGCTGCCCGATGCCGAAGGACAGGCTTTCTTTCTTTCTCTTGCCGCACGGGCGGTTACCGTTGTTCGCGGCAAATACATTCCGTATACAATAAAACCGGGCGAAAAGATATTGCTTGCCGGTTCGTATTCCGCTTTTTTACAGGCAGGCTTAAAACGCTTTCCCGCCGCCAAAACGAGTAATCTGTCGGACGGCATTTTTACCAAGGCGGCTGCAAGTGATACTGTCATCTTCTGCCTTGCAAACGATTCATCGCTCCAAGTATTACAGCAGCTCTATAAAGCCTATCCTAACAAACGATATATTATTTTCTCCTGCCTTTCGCCGGTGTTTCTATCCGGTATCCCGGAGATACCCACGGCGATTGCTCTTTACAGCTACGCGCCGGTCTCGTTTACCGCGGGTTTCGGAGCATTGCTCGGCGATTTTAAACCGCAGGGACATCTCCCGCTTGACGGTATCAATTAAGTACGCAACAGAAAAATACCGATATATGAGATATGGCTCATTGTATTGTTCCCACAGCGGAAGAAATTCTTGATAAAGAATATAAGGTGTTGGACAAAGGCTTTGTCCGGTTGGTTGATTATCTCGGCGGAGATGCGCGTATTGTACAAGCGGCACGGGTGTCGTATGGAGATGGCACGAAAAGCGTTCGCGAAGATGCGGGGCTGATTGATTACCTGTTACGGCATCAGCATACGTCCCCATTTGAGCAGGTTGTGCTGACCTTCCATATAAAAATGCCGATTTTTGTTGCGCGGCAATGGGTGCGACACCGTACGGCACGGCTCAACGAAATTTCCGGGCGGTATTCGATTATGCGGGATGAATGTTATCTGCCTGCGTCTGAGGATATCGCGTTCCAAAGTACGGATAACCGACAAGGACGTATGAGCGAACCCGCTCCGCTTGAGGTGCGGACGCAGATACGGGATACCCTGCACGCACAGCAAGAGACCGCCTATCGTGAATACAGTGCCCTTATCGATACAAAACTGGCGCGGGAACTTGCCCGCATCAATTTACCCCTTTCAGCATACACGGAAATGTATTGGCAAATCGATTTACACAACCTCTTTCACTTCTTAAAGCTCCGTTGTGATAGCCATGCTCAAAAGGAAATCCGTGATTACGCCTTTGTGCTGCTGGAGATTTGCCGAAGCGTGGCTCCACTTGCAACAAAATCTTTTGAAAAGCATATCTTAACCGGTGTGCATCTTTCCGGCTCCGAATTGGAAGCCGTGCGCAATCTGCTGCAAGGCAAAGAAAGCGGGCTTAAAGGCAAAGAGCTCGAGCGCTTTGAAGAAAAAATCCGTTCTGGAGAACAGTTATAAGAGAAACAGGATAATCGCATTAGACTATTTTTTTAATCTTGTAGGATAAACGCCCCCTGCGCAGAGCGCTAGGGTATTAACTCCTCCACACACGAATAAAGAGGCGCTTTTGATATAAAAAGAAAAAGGGAGCCGGTTTTACTTACCAACGCGGCTCCCTTTCCTCACTTACCCTATAGTTGTATTTAATTATTCTTCTTTACCTTCTCTTCCGTAACATAGCTTTTTTCGAAACCTTCAATTTTCTTGATACTATTCAGCCAATAATTTGCTTCGGTGTTATTGGTAAATGGGCCGACTCTTACACGGTGTGTTAATCCGGAAGGTGTCTCTTTAGTAAAGATTTCGACCTTCATGTGCTGCGCAGCAAGTTTATCCCGTGCACGTTCAGCGTTAATCCTGCTTGCAAGTGAAGCGGTCTGAACCCAGTAGAGAGTCTGAACCTGCGGTGCAGCTGGCTTAACTGATGTTTTCGCCTTAGACTTAACGGTAACTGAAGCACCTGATTTTGTAGATTTTTTTTCTTCTACAGGTTTCGGCTGATTTTGCACTGCTGCTGCTATCTGCGGCTGCGCGGAGGCATCTTCTTTTTTTGCAGGGGCAGGTCGCTCCTCCGACTGTTCCGGAGCGGTATCAATACCGATCTGTTCCGCTAATTCTTTCGGCAAGCCGGAGACATCGGCATCACCCGCCTGTACGGTTAAATCGGAAACGTCAATCCCGTTTGTTTGGGCGCTCTGCCCATCAGTCGAAATGATATTTAGATTATTCAGATTGATAATATTCCCGGCAGCAGCGGGTGCATTTCTATCCAATCCCGCGACCCTATCAGGCTCTCGCGCCCATGCATCAGGATCTACATTAAGAGCATTCCCAGATGCTTCATACGGAATAGTTTCACCTCCGCCCTGCGCCGATGCGCTATTTCGAGACGGTGAATATAAAAACAGTGCAATACCGAAAATAATCAATACGAATAAGCTTACCGAAAGGATAACCCATAAGATTTTCTTTTGTTCCATAGCTGTCCTCAAAAACCCTTTTCGCGCAGCACACGCTCGATTTTTTTCCGTAGAGACTGCACGGAACGAGCGTTTACCACGCTTACAATATCGGCATTTTGCGAAAGGTATTGAGCAAAGAAATCTCTTTGCTGCAAAAAACGGGTAATTAACCGGCAAAGTGGAATAGTATCACGTCTTTTACCCCTTATAAGCCTGATAAAGAACGGTGCTTTAATGTAAAGGATAAACGAACATTCCGGCATTAGGGAGGTCTTATGCAGCGTCGGTGCGTTAAGGACAATCGGCCTATTCGGCTGCTCGGTTAAAGCAGTATTAATAATATTTCGGATACGTGCTTCAATTTTGGGAAGAATAAAAGCCTCGTGTTCCGCCAGCAAAGGCGGTTCCGAAAAAAGTAGAATACTCAAGGCCTTTCTATCCAATGAACCGTTCTGCCCCCGCAGCTGCAAATCTCGTTTTTCGGCATAAGGAGCAAAACGGGCTATCACAGCCTCGCTTTGTTCCTGCAAAACCTCATGAGTAACTTTATCGGCATCGATAACGATACATCCTTTTTCTTTAAGGAAATCTGCAACAAGGTTTTTCCCCGCGCAGGACTGTCCTGCGAGTCCGATAAGGTTAGCTATCTTTTGTGGCATTCATTCTTACTTAATCAAGATAAATTCGACGCGACGGTTTTTCCACCAATTATCCCGATCCGAAAGCGATGCAATCGGCTTTGTACCACCGATACCGACTGACGACAGTCGACCGCGCGCAACGCCTTTTTCAATTAAGAACCTACGGACAGCATCGGCACGCGCTCCCGAAAGCGGAATAAGATCTTCTCTTTCTTCGCGTTCCGTTCCGCTTGTATTATTTGCATGCCCTTCAACCTGTACCTTATATTCAGGGAATTTGTTCAAAATCTCTGCGATACGGGTTAACACCTTGATATTCCGATCAACAACGTTTTGTTCAAGTTCATTAAAGTCGGCCGCGTTTTTTCTAAAGATAATAGAAGGAACTGCAATCTTCAATTTATCGCCATCACGGATAACCAACACATCAATCGGGATATAGCCTTTTACAACGGAGATCTGCCCGACTTCATCGGTTACGGTAAAGGTATACGGGTAGTCGGTAGCTGATTGTACGGTTTCGCCTTTTAACGAGCGGCCATCCCAAATAATTTGCTCGGTTATCTTATCTTTTCCACCGGTACTCCAGAACAGCTTATTGCCAGTATCTTCCGGTTCACGGATTTCAAATGACCATTGTTTTAATGGTGTATCCGACTTTGCAGACAGATTAATAAAGAGTTCGTCTTCGTTGCCGTCGTTATCGGGACTAAAATATTTGGGCGCCATTGTAACACCAAGTACAGGAGCTTTTGTCGAAGAAACAAACGGAGCGGTACTGACAACCAGTTCATCGCCTTTCGTATACAAGAGAGAAAGCTCTGCAATAAAAGTACCAGCCGCAACCCTACCTGTATCAGATTTACCGTCCCATTGAAGGGAAGAAGCAAAGGCATTACCTTTTTCCGACGACCATGTCTTTACCGGGGTAGCAATGCTGTTATCTGCCGATTTTATTGCAATCGACCATGCAGCAAGGCCATCTTTAAGCGTCGTATGAACAGTCAAAGTTTGCGTATCTTTTATTCCGTCTCCGTTAGGCGAAAATGCCGGTAATTCCGCAGTGATATATGCCTTAGGCACACGCGAATCAATCACAATATTATCAAGAAACTTGATTGTCCTGTTACCGGCAAGGTCTTGCGCAAAAATAGTATAGCGGTAAGTTCCGTCGGGTACTTTATTTCCGGAAGTATCGGTTCCGTCCCACACAAAATCGGTAGCCTGTCCTTCCCATGCAAAGTTCCGCATCTCCCTATTACCGGATCCGGTAATACTACCCGTCCACAAGTTTTCTACAGAAGCACTTTGTGTTACGGGTAAATTCGGACGTTTTGCCGTACTATCCGTCGAGAATACCAAATAAGGCGCAGAAATTTCTACTTCGGGATATTTTGTATCAAGCATAATTTCGGGAAGAGTCGATTTTGCCGTCTGCCCGTTGGTGAGTGTTACGTCGATAGCGGCAGAGTATGAACCGTCTGCACAGAGTCGACCTTTTGTATCCCCCGTATCTGCAATACCATCCCAACTGATTGATGCTGGAGGCACGCCATTCCCTGCAAGCGTTTTTACGGCGGCGCCTGTTGTATCGTAGATTCTGAAAGTATAGGATGCGGCAGCGGTATTCGACTTCAGTTTTGGTGAAAATACAATGGTATCCTGCACACCGTCTTTATTCGGTGAGAATGCCAACATATTTGCGGATAAGATAACATTCGCCTTTTCGGTATTCAGCTCGACTGAAACGGGCTCCGAATATCCGGTATTACCGGCATCATTTTTACCTACTAAGCGATAGGCGTACTTTCCATCCGCAAGCAGGGCGCCGGAATTGTCCCGTCCATCCCAAGCAAAATTCGCAGCATTATCTTTTGTAATTGCGAAACTGCGTACCGGCTTACCACTCATATTTCCGGCGGCGTCAAGCGCATAAATTTCTGCTGCCCAAGTATCGCCGGCGCTCATTTGCTGTGTAAAGGTAACTGTATCAAGCTTTCCGTCTCCGTCCGGTGAGAAAATAGCGGTCGAAGCCGTTACCGTTGCCTTAGGAGCGGTAACATTGAGGGCAAAAACAGGCGAGGTTTCGCTCGGTGCATATCCGTTTATATACTGGGCGGAAAGCACTGCTTTATAATTGCCTTCCGGCAACACCTTTCCGCTTTTATTTTTCCCGTCAAAGGTGATGGGAGCGATGCGGGCATCGGTTATCGTATGCACCGTTGTTCCTTTTGCATTTTGAATATCGATTTTCCATTCCTGTAAGCCTGTTTGAACAGGGATTGTCGGTGAGAAGGTGATAGTATCCTTCACACCGTCCCCATTCGGGGAAAAGGCATTAGCGCTGATGGAAATACCGACTGAAGGTTTAATAGTGTCTACGATGATATTGGGGACAGACTGTGATGCGCTGTTTCCTGCGCGGTCGGTAGCGGCAATTTTATAGGTGTAAATACCGTCAGGCACGAACTCACCTGCATTGTTTTTTCCGTCCCAAAGGAAGTCGGAAGGCGCCGCCTTTACGATATCAGCAGTGCGTACAACCTTATTTCCGGCATCGGTAACGGTTACCGTCCACTTATCTTCAACGGAACCACTTTGCTTGATAAGGAACGTATCCTTATTTCCATCTCCGTCAGGGCTGAAAATCAACGCATTTTGTCCGGTAGGAAGCGTAACGGTAATCATCGGTGGCGTATTATCAACCACCACGGCATACCGTTCGGTTTTTGCCGTGTTATTATTATCGTCGGAAGCCGTAAGCGTAAAATAGTAGGTTCCATCTGGCGCTACCGAACCGGAGTCAAGCATACCGTCCCACCGCAGTGTTTTCGGTATTTCAACGCCGGACTTTGGTTTCGTCAGCAGTTTCAAGAATGATTTTCCACTCAGCTGTGGACGAGCTTCTTTATTTGCGATTGTGCGGACACGCTCTCCTTTTTCATTCTCAAAAACACATTCCCATGACATCACATAGCGTTCATCAGTAATTGATAACGGAATTTCTAGTACATCTTGCACGCCGTCGTTATTGGGAGAAATATATTTAGTCTCAGGATAACTAATACTAATAACAGGTGCAGCCGTATCGGTTTTCCCAACTTTCGCATTTACCCCTGCACCGATTACCCAGATATTATTATATAAAGGTTTAACAGCGACCTGTGGAGTAATATCGCTTTGCTCCCATGCATTCATCTCGTTCGCATCTTTTGATTTAATTTTAATTGTACAAGCAAGACCGAATGAGGGTATATAAGTTTGCCGGTGATTCAGTGTTTCAACCAGATTAAAGTTCCAACCGGTTTTAAAGGTAACCATGTCGGCAAACTTCATATGCAACCCTGCATCAAAAACAACGTTTTGGAATGTCGGAAAAGACAGATCAAAAGCCATACCAAGCTTAAAGTTTTTCACCGAAATAAAAGTGGTTGCAAAACCGACACGGGGCGTAAACATACCGGTAAAACCGCTTGTATTCGCCATCCCCTTTATACCGCCCCTACCGGCGTTGTATGGTTTACCCATTCCGGTAATTGAAGCGCCGACTTTTGAATCCTTCGCAAATCCGAGGTCACCAAACCGATACAGTACACCGATGTCGGCGCCGACACCCCAACCGGTACCGACAATACCATAGAGCCCGATACCAAGCGCCAGCTTATCCGTTAAATCCTTTGAATACGAAAGCCGCATCGAAGCGGCAGTACCCCATTGCAATGAAGCAAACGACGAATTAAAAAAATGAACATCGGCAGCAATCACGCCCCACCGAGCAGGATATAAGAAATCGATATTTGCCAAATGCCCCTTCCATCCAAAATCACCGGCAGTACTTTTATTAAACCCGATAACAGCGGCATAAGAAAGATCAAAAATGACCCGCTGTTCATACGCCGAAAGGGCAGGGTTTGTTGCCAACTCGGCAGGATTCCCATCTCCGAACGGTCCTCCGGTTGCGCTTGTCTGACCACCCAGTAAATCGGGAGAAAAGAACGTATTAGCAGATTCCCCTCCAATAGGCGGGTTATAAGCAAACAAGAATGTATATGTACACAATAATGCACATAAAGAGAACACAATTCGTTTCACAAAAGCCTCCTCAATAGGATACCTTCAAAAACTTCAACTATTAGAGATATCCGCATGTTGTTTAGTAATAATTACCTATTTTAAAACGGAGAAGGGATTGATCAATCTCCCATTTTTATAAATAGACAAATGTAAATGAGGCCCCGTAGAATATCCGGTATTACCGACCGCCCCCACGGCCGCACCTTGTGTAACATACTGCCCTCGCTTTACATAAATCGCAGATAAATGACCGTAAAGAGACTGATAGCCTCTATCATGAGTAATAATGATATAATTACCAAAAATACGATTAAACCCCGTTTCGGCAATCCTTCCGTCGAGTGTTGCCTTAACGGATGTCCCTATCGGTGCTGCCAAATCAACGCCTGAATGAAAACTTCGTACCCCTGTAAAGGGATCGCTCCGGTATCCAAACGGTGAGGTAAGTCTACCGCGTATCGGATAGATAAATAGTTCACCAAGCGCTTTCCGCAGCTCAAAAGACGAAAGCGCCGCACCGGGAATAAAAAGCTTTTGTCCGACGGACAGGGTTTCCTGCGTTAAATCGTTCGCATCGAGCAAAACGGTAACGCTTACGTTATGCGCAGCAGCGATGCCCGCAAGGGTTTCGTTCTTTTTAACCGTGTACAAAAGACCGTCCGTTGAAGGTACCCGTAATACCTGCCCGGCACTGATTCGACGGGCGTTATCGATGTTATTTACCGACAACAGCGTTCCGAAATTCCGTAATCCGGCTCGAGAAGCAATACCGCTGACAGTATCTCCCTTTCTCACCGTATAATCTTTAAACGTTACCGCCGAAACATAACCATCTGAAGCAGGCACAGCTCCTTGATCGGTAAAGGTTTCCTGTTCGGGGAAAATATATGAATGCAGCGCACGCCCAAACGAAGGCTCCTCACCAAAGCTCAATGTACGGATGGAATAAGCACCGGCACCACCGCGCAACAGCGGAAGCGCTAACACTGCATATAGAATACTGAAAACCAGCAAAAAAGGCAAAGGATTAAACCGTATACGCGGTATAGCCCTGTTAGAAGCAGTCCGCGGTTTTGTATACGGCACCTCCCCTCCGCTAAAACCGGAGAAAAAACGCATATCGGCCACAACCGCTGCCTGCTGCGCCGGTCTTCCTATATATTCATTTCTATGCTTTACCTGAACGGCAAATGACATCGGATCGCTTTGCAACAAGTCCATATCGGACGCATGATACGTTATTATATCCATAGTTACACTATCGGCAAAAAACCGGAAGACAAAAGACCTCTAATTTCTCAACCATTATTCTTTTGGCTGATTATCCGATTGCGGCGTATCGGCAGCTCCCGTCTGTCCGGACACAGCGGATAGTTTTCCGCCCAAAAAACCCGCAAGCAACGATTTTACATTGAAACCGGCAGCCTCGCTCGTACCGTCAAAAATTTGATTTGCAGTCCCGATAATATCCTTCATAAGCTTGGTATTATTTCCATCGCCGTACATTACAATTTTTTCTACCTTTGCAAGCGGTTCGGCAAGATTTTTTGCAACAGCCGGCAACGCATTAAAGTACATTTCCAAAACAGCCGCCTCCCCCATCTTCTTCATGGCTTCGGCTTTTTTATCAATACCTTCGGCTTCACTCAAAACCTTCGCCTTCATACCCTCGGCCTCGGCAAGGGCAGTCAGTTTTATGGCTTCCGCTTCGGCTTCTCCTTTTGCACGGATACCTGCCGCTTCCTGCTCCGCAATATACCGGTCAGCATCTGCCTTTGCCTTAAACGCCTCAGCCTGTTGCTTTTGTTCATACGCTGCGGCTTCCGCTTCTTTTTTACGGGTATAAAGGTTTGCGTCCGCCTTTTGTTCGGCTGCAAATTTATCCGCTTCAGCCTTTTTCTTAATCTGGGCATCAAGAGATTGCTCCATCGCCTCGGCTTCTCTCTGCTTGAGAATTATAACTTGTTCTTGTTTAGCGATCTCGGCCTTTATGGTGTTTTCTTCGATTGTTTTACGTTGCTCCTGCTCTTGGATTTTCCCTGCCGCAGCCGCTTCGGCTTCCTTGGAATCGCTCAGTTTTTTTAATTCTGCTTTTTTAATCGTTAGCTGATTTTCCCGTTCCGCAATTTCCTGATCGGCTCTAACCTTCGCTTCATTCGCCTTGCTGTTTGCATTCGCTTGAGCCATTGCAATATCCCGTTCCGCCTCCGCGCGGGCAATTTGCGCGGTTTTTCTGATTTGTTCGATATTATCAATACCGAGATTAGTGATCACTGATTCGCTATCCGTAAAATTTTGCACATTGAATGAAATAATATCGAGACCCATCGACGCTAAATCAGGTTCCGCATTGTTTTTTACCAATTCAGCAAATTTTTGTCGGTCATTTACCATTTCCTGTAAACTCATTTTTCCGACAATTTCGCGCATATTACCTTCAAGTACCTCACGGGCAATAGCGCCGATATTTTCAGACGGCAAATTCAGAAAATTCTTTGTTGCGTGCTCAAGCTTTTCCCTCTCTGTTGATATTTTAATATTAACAATAGCATCCACCATAATATTGATATAATCCGCAGTCGGCACCGACGATGAGGTTTTAACATCTATCGGAATAAGCCCCAATGCAAGCGAATCTTTTCGTTCAAAAAACGGAATTCGTATACCCGCTCGACCGATTAAAAAGCGTTTTGGTTTTTTTAATCCTGATATGATAATCGCTTCATCAGGCGCAGCTTTTACATACCCTGTAAGGACGATGATAATAAGAGCCAATACAAAACATCCAAGTGCGATATATATACCGATAGTCATAAACACCCCCTTTTCTATCTTTTACCTTGAGATACTTAAATATCCGTCTTTTTTCCGCCAAGCAGTCCGAATAAGAACGCACCGATGATTGCCGGAATAAGCCACGCAATACCGATACTTGAAAGCGGAAGCTTTTGTAACAGCGCAGCCAAACCACCGAAGGAGATGGGCTTTGCGCCGAACAGACCGAGAAAATCGTTGACAATACCTTCTGTCGAGGCAAATGCCTGCAAACAGCTAACTAAAAGCGTACCGACCGTTCCGCCGACGTAGTAGTACCGATTGGGGATATAGTCATCCAAAAGATTCATAACCGTTAAAAGGATACAAACCGGATACAACGCTTCCAAAAGCGGTACCGAATAGCGGATGATATTTTCTACTCCATAATTAGCAAGCCAGCAGCTGAATACCGACACGACAATGACAATTGCTTCATAAGAGACCTTATTATGGAATAATTTTTTAAAAAAATGTCCTGCGGTGGCGGTTAAACCGATTGCGGTGGTAATACAGGCAAACGCAATCGAAATCGACAAAATAACCGTTCCGACATTACCCCATAAACTCGCACAAATATTGATGAGGAGCGCAGTGCGGCTGATGCTTTTTGGAAATACCATCGAAGCGGAAGCGCCGGCATGCAGTAATCCGCCGTATACCAGCAAGAGCCCTGCCGCAGCGATTAATCCGGCAGAAAGATTGATCTTTAACAGCGATTTTTTGTCAGAGTATCCCCGTTCCTTGATATTATTGATGATAATCGTTGCAAACAGCATGGCCGCAAGCGCGTCCATCGTCTGATATCCTTCCAGAAATCCCTTTAGAAAGAAATTCTGCGGAGGAGGATTTTCCAGCGGCCCGAGCGGAGCGATAAAGGCACGGATAACAATAGCCGCAAGCACAATGATAAGCACCGGCGTTAAATATTTACCGATAGTATCGATTACTTTCGATGGTTTTATCGAAAATATCAACACAATCGTAAAGAATACGATGGAACTGACAACGGGACTTATCGACGCGCTAAACGGAAGTACGCCAATCTCATACGTTGTTGCGGCTGTCCGCGGCAGCGCTAATAGCGGCCCGATACCCAGCATAATAACGGTACCGAATACATCGGCAAAAACGGGATGAACCTTACCGGCAAAGTGCTGTACATCGCCGCCTGCCTTTCCCATTGCAAAAAATACCCAAAATCGGAATACAAATACCTGTAATAGAGAATGCGATAAACGTAATAAACCATTTGCTGCCGGTCATAAACCCGAGCAGCGGCGGAAAGATAAGATTTCCGGCGCCAAAAAACATTGCAAAGAGTGCAAAGCCGACAATGATACAGTCTCTAAAGCCTTTCTTCATAGCAGGCCCCCTAATATAGTAATTTATGCTAATCCGTCAATATAACCGTTTACAAGATCTATGCGAAGTGCCTGAGGTTCTTTTGGTAGCCCCGGCATCCGCATCATATCGCCCATAACGGCCACAATCATTTCGGCGCCATTGTTTACAATAACTTCGCAGACAGTCATACCGAACTGTTCCGGAACGCCAAGCTTTTTGGGATCGTCGGAAAAAGAATACTGCGTTTTTGCGATACATACCGGATAGGAATCGACGCCCCAGGTACTAATCCGCTTTAGCATTTTTTCCGCATCGGCAGAGTAAGCAACATTTTTGGCGCCGTACACCTGTTTGCATATTTTTTCTATTTTAGTCTTGATATCATCGCTATCCTGATATGTAAACGTAAGCGGCTTCGACGGTTCCGTTTCGATCAACCCTACAACGGTACGGGCAAAATTCGTTGCTCCTCCACCTCCATCGGAAAAGGCGCTGTTTACGGCAAACGGCACTCCGATATTCCGACAGTATGCACGAAGACACTCGATTTCTTCTTCGGTATCGTAATCATATTTATTCAATACCACCAACACCGTCTGTCCGAACTTACGCAGATTTTCAACATGTTTATCCATATTCTTAAATCCATGGACGAACGCCTCTTTATTGGGCTTGGACAGCTCCGCTTCTTGAACGCCGCCGTGCAGTTTAAGCCCGCCGGTGGTAACGACAAGCACAGTTAAAGCAGGCGAAAGCCCCGCCTTGCGGCATTTAATATCAAAGAATTTTTCAGCGCCTAAATCGGCTCCAAATCCCGCTTCGGTAATAACATAGTCGCCGTAGGTAAGCGCTATTTCGGTCGCAATAACGGAATTGCAGCCGTGCGCGATGTTTGCAAACCGACCGCCGTGTACAAATGCCGGAGTGTTTTCGGTGGTTTGTACCAAATTCGGATTAATCGCATTTTTAAGCAGTACGGTAATTGCTCCGGCGACACCGAGGTCTTTAACCGTAAACGGCGTATTGTCCGGTCGGTAGCCTAGGATAATCTTTTCTATGCGGCGGCGTAAATCGTCGATGTCGGAAGCGAAACACAAAATAGCCATAATTTCCGAAGCGGCGGTTATGTCAAATCCCGATTCGGCAGGAACACCGTTTCCTGCACCAAGGCCGGTAACAATTGAACGGAGCGCACGGTCATTGACATCAAGCACCCGTTTCCAAATTACCTTTTTTAAACCCTGCGGCATATTCTGCGTTCTAAACAAATAGTTATCCAGCAGTGCGCTGATCATGTTGTGCGCGGAGGTAATGGCGTGAAAGTCGCCGGTAAAGTGTAAATTGATTTCTTCCATTGGAAGCACTTGTGCATAACCGCCGCCTGCCGCCCCGCCCTTCATCCCGAAGCAGGGGCCGAGCGAAGGTTCACGCAGCGCCAACACCGCATTTTCCCCGATTCTCTGTAAGCCGAGCGCCAAACCGATGGAAACCGTTGTCTTCCCGATTCCCGCCTTTGTCGGCGTCATAGAGGTAACGAGGATAAGCTTATGCTCTTTTACACGGGAAGGTATAATAGCGGTATACGGAACCTTCGCCATATAAAACCCATACGGAATTACGGCAGAAGAATCTATATGGAGTTCTGATGCAATTTCTTGTATCGGTTTAAGAGGAGTCTCGCGTGCTATCTGGATATCGGTTTTCATTGGCCGAGTGTACAATAATCGTATGAAAAAAACAAGGCAACGTCCTTTTGAAACATACGGTGCATCTACTGCGTTGTCGCATCTGTTTAAACCAGCGGCATCCGTGCCGCTACTGAAAATCCTCAACGTTTCAGAACGGACAGAGATGTCCGGGGTTATAAGCAGCAGCGAGTTTGCCTTCGCAAACTCTCGTAGCCAAAGAATGAACACGGATGTTCATTCTTTGGCTATTCTCCGCTATTTTTTGGGTGAAAATTTCTTTTTCAGCATTGCTTCTACAATCGGCGGCACCATAGTCGATACATCACCGCCGAAAGCCGCAAGCTCCTTAATTGAACTGGATCGCAGCACAAAAAATTTAGGATCAGGCACCAAAAATAGCGTTTCGATCTGCGGGTTCAAGCTCTTGTTCATCATTGCCAAATCGAATTCATATAAAAAATCATTATCATTCCTGACGCCGCGGATCAGAACATCCGCTTTAATTTTTTTTGCATAATCGACAATCAGCGAATCCCACAGATGTACGGAAACATTATTCCACCGAGAAACTAGCTGCTGAATAACATCCAATCGTTCTTCGCCGGAAAAACAATAATTCTTATTTTTATTTACAGCAATAACAACATGAATTTCGGGAAAAAGCTTTTGCGCCCGCTCGATAATATTTAAATGTCCGAAAGTAGGAGGATCAAATGAACCTGCAAAGACAGCTTTTACCATACTGAAGCATATTCCTTTATTTTATAACGATAGAACACCGCAAAAAGCTCAAGGCCAATTTTTAATGGTGCTCGATATTCTATTGTATCGCATAAAAAAGTAAACCGCAAATAGTTTTTGTGTCGTAAATAGCTTTTGGCACTACAAATAGTTTTTGCTTCGGTGCAGTCACCCTGGTATCTGTCAAGAAAATGTTTGGCAGAATCCGGATTTTGTGTTATACTGATTTCGTATGACTTATGCATCTTTGTCTGCAACGCTCTCAATGCCATACACACCCGAAGATGGAAGCAATTCAGCCGATATTGTAGTATTCGATAAAGACGAATACGCCGTAATCGACCAGATCTTAAAAAGCTTACAAGCTTATGCTCCCGGGGTACTGAGCAACATTGCAAACTGTATTACAACATTAGAACAAGTGGCCATGGCTGTCTCCCGTTATCCTTCGATACAACGCAGCACTGTTCTTGCAGGAGAACACCGATCGACAGAAACATTAATAGACACACTCTGCAGCAGCGCCCCTTCCTCACGCTTGCTCACTTTACCGACAAAGGTTATTCTCGGTAAAAGCTTTCTTATTGCAAAATTTCAGACATTTTCCGCACTCACCAAAATAGCGATGAACGCTTTTTTTGAAGAAAAAGATATCCAAGCGCTGCGACGAATTACATTGCGCTCTATGTTTGCACTCATGGTCGAGGATGTGTATACAATGCTCCTTGATAATGCCGATCTTCAGCATGAAACACGAAAAGAAATAGCGGAATTATTGACGGAATTATGGGAGCATCGACTGGACGAACACTCATCATCCTTTGCCCCTGTTTTGCACAAGGTTTGGGCAGCGCGGAATAAACTTGCACCGAACTTCGGTTCCATGCTTGGCGTAAGTGAACTCTTTTTGCTTTCTATGGAGCTGGATGAATCGTGGGAACGGTTTATGATTGCAAAATTGGCAGACCCTGAAATCGGCCAAGCACTGGAAGAATTCTTATTCGGTATCTCTTATGAAAAGATCAATTTTATCCGCAATATTTTGAAGGAAAGAAAAGTTTCTGCCCTCAGCAGAGACGAAGCATATAATCTACTCGGCTTCAAAAGAGAATTTCCGAGTGATGATCCGCGCGGCTTCTATGCTTCTTTTATTGACCGGAAAAAACAACGCCGAATCGCGCCGGAGACTCCAAGTCTCCGGCCCCAAGCGAACACTCGAAGACCTCTACATCCAATTTATTTTTGAAGAAGGCTTAAGCGATACATAATACGGCTGTTACAGCGCAAGTTTTAAATCGCCGTCTTTAATCCATCCGATTTTCCGCAACGGCACGGTAAAAAAGAATTGTGAGTACGGCGGGAGCGATAATGTGCAGCAACAAGATAGAAAGGTAGATGCTTGCGGTGCTGTGCCCGGTTCCACTCATCGCCGTCAGCGCGCCGATTTGGCCGACTAATCCGCAAGTTCCCATACCGGAGCCGATAGGGGTATTTTCCAACTTTAACAGCATAGTCGAAACCAGTCCTAGTACGGCGGAAACGGCGATCGGCGGTATCCATATTCGGGGATTCTTAATAATATTCGGCATGTGGAGCATACTGGTACCGATACCGACTGCAAAGCTGCCGCCAAATCCGTTATCACGATAGCTCATCACCGCAAAGCCGATCATCTGAGCGCAGCATCCCGCCGCAGCCGCGCCTCCTGCAAGCCCCGAAAGAGAAAGCATCATACAGAGCGCCGCACTGCTAATCGGCAGCGTAAGAATGATCCCAACCAATACCGCAAGGCAGATACCCATCAGGAACGGACGCAGAGTTGTCGCTGTCATAATAACACCGCCGAGCCAATTCATACATGCAGACATATACGGCCGGCCCGAAAAAGACGGCTATTACGCTTCCGGAAAGAATGGTTACCATTGGCGTCACAATGAGGTCGATCTTTGTTTCTTTTGAAACCAGTTTCCCCAGCTCGGTACCGACAATGGCCGAAATAAAAAGCGCCGACTGCACCGCCGAACATATTACCGGCATACCCGACAATAGAGGCGGAGAACAAGACAAAGGTGTGTGCTTTAAGCGAGTGCGCAACGGCAATACCGATGGCGGCTCCCGTCATATCGCGGCATATCGGCCAAATGGTGTCGGTCAAAAAGGTAATATGCAGCTGCTGCCCTACGGTTCTCAGGATTGTTCCGACAAGCAAGGATGAAAAAAGTCCCATTGCCATTGCGCTCATTGCATCAATAAAATACCGCTTACCGGAAATCTCTATATCTTTCTTTTTTAAGAAAAACTGTAATTTGTTCATATCAAGACAAATCTCCCTTATTCGTGCGGAGAGTTTAATCCCCTGCACTATTTTTTACAAGAAGGAACCTCTAAAAAAACAATCGAGATTTAGAGATGCTCATAAATAGGATAAACCGCATGTACGGCGGCGGAAAAAGCGCCGGCGTTTTTCTTTGTTAATGCATATAGTTTCAGTTCTCCGCGTTTGCCAATCACTGCGCCGCCCGTGTCGGCAATTCCGGCATCGGTTTCTGCAGCCGTTCGGTTGGGCGTCTTTTTTGTATTGCCAATAGCGAGGACAGCAAAGCCTCCGTAGGATTTACCGCGGGGACGCAAGGGGCTACCGGGATTGACAGCCGTAACGCCGCCGAAACATTCGATACTTTGAATATGCGTATGCCCGTATACGGCGATGGTGCAGCCGAGGCTTTCAGCTGTCATGCTCAGTTTACGCCCGTCAAGCTCAACATGGTGCAAATGTCCGTGCGCCAATAAAATATGCTGCCCTGCGATCGTCTTTTGCTGATATACCGGCAGCCCGAATGGCTTCGAGTTTTCGCTGTCGGGAAAAATCGGCGGATAGAGCTGGCTATCGCAATTTCCTTGTGCCATAATAATAACCGGTGGAACGGTTATCAGGCCGGTGGTAGCTTCGCGCACAACGGTTATGATATCCTGAGCGCCGTCTCCGGCAAAAAGGCAAGCTTGGCATTCCTCGCTAAAATTCGATAGAATCCACTGCACTGCATCCACTGCTCCGTGCGTGTCGGAAAGCAGCAGAATGGAAGCGGTATCCGCTTTCTGCAGCCGGTTACAGAAAGCCCCGTCCGCAATAACGCCATTCTCGCAGCAGGTAAAACGGTTCATTGTTTTTCCCCTACGGCGCTCATTTCCAGTTCTTCGCTATCTGCCCGCCCGCCGGTCGAAGGCGACGTCAAAATAAGATAATTATATGAACGGATATTCAGTTCAGGGTCTTTATAGGGCTGCAGCACATACGGTATACCGCCCCATGCCGCTATTCCCTGCCTTTTTAATACGTCGACCGTTGTTGCAACTGCCCGCGCAAACCGCGGGAACGGCTCCTGTTCCGGCAACTCATCGATTTGTTCTACAGCGGTTACGGCACAGAGCACCAGCGTCTGTACATCATGTGCGGGGATATCCACCGCCCTGTCGGCCTTTGCAAACGAGTCGGGCAGTTCAAAGTCCACAACGACATCGCTGTAGGCTTCGAGCGGCAAAATCTCTTCTACCGGCAACAGGGAAAAAATATGCAAGTCAGGGTATTTTTCTTTAGCGATACGCAGTATGCGGGCGCCGCCTTCGGGAATGCCGATAGAAATGAGCGCTTCAACAGGTTGTGCCGCAAGCCGTTCGGTGATCATCGAAAGCCGCGGCTGTTTTGTCTTAGCGGTCATATCGCTGTAGCTTAAAATATGCAGATTTACCTTTAGGCTCTCCGAATCATAGATTTTCGAAAGATAAGTAAAAAGGTCTGAATATTGATAAAAATCCTTTCCCAGCACAAAGAGAAGTCTGTGGTTCAATTCTTTTTTTTGATGAGATTGCCCGTATGAACCGCTTTTCTCGCCGCAGGAAACAGCAAAGGCGATTATGGCAGCAATTAAAATTATGAAACCGGTACGGATAATAGTTTGCCTCAAGAAGCGGCGCAGTGCCCCCTCGCTCCGCAGATATGCGGGATGCACTGCAACCGGGGAGGATATCTCAGTATTTTTTCTCATAATCAAATCCGCAGCATTTAATTTGAGGCCGCGATTCCTTTTAAAAAATTACGCAAAATAAAAGCAATCAACATTGTCCCTAAAATCATGATAAGGGAAAGCGCGTTGATCACCGGCGAAATACCGTACCGCACCATCGAAAAAACATAAAGCGGCAGCGTTGTAGAACCGGGGCCTGACACAAAAAAAGTAATTACAAAGTCTTCAAGCGACAGGGTAACCGACATAAAAAAACCGGATAAAATGGCCGGGAAAATCGCCGGGATCACCACTTTAAATAAGGTCTGCCGCTCCGTTGCACCGAGGTCGTGTGCGGCTTCGACAATTGAAAAATCGAATTCTTCAAGGCGTGCGAGCACCAGCAAAAACACAAAGGGCAAACAGAAGGTAATATGTGCAATAATAATTGAAAGAAAGCCGAGCGGTATGTTGATTGCCGAAAAGAAAATCAGCGTAGACATACCGATAACAACTTCCGGCAGCACCATCGGGAGAATACTTACCGCTTGCACATACCCTCTACCCCGGAACCGGTACCACTGTACACCGAGCCCTGCAAAGGTACCAATAACAACGGAACAAAATGCGGAAACAAAGGCAATAAGTATGCTGTGCCAAAATGAAGTCCATAGTTTTTCGGATTCCAAGAAAAGTGCGGCATACCATTTGAGCGAAAAGCCCGACCATACAATCGCCTTGCCTTCGTTAAAAGAAAACACTGCGATAATCGCAAGAGGTAAAACCAAAAACAGCAGCACAAAGGTCAATACCGTAGAAGAAAACCAAGAGCTATTAAGATTCTTATAGGCACGACGGGCATGACGCGCCGGTTCGGAATCCCGCTTGCTTTTCCCGAATTTTTGAATCAACCGCCGATACGGGCTTTTTACCGGACTATGACGGTACGGAACCGGTAATTGCTGTTGAATATCTTGCGGTATATCAGACATGCTCACTCCTTATCATCACTATTTTACAGCCTGCTTTTCTTGCTTAAAGCTGGCGTACATCATCCAGAGGACACCGGCAGCGCTCACGACGGTAATAAGCACCGAAAAGGCTGAGGCGAGCGGCCAATTGCGGATCTTCGTTACTTGATCGACAATCAGATTACCGATCATATAAGAATCCTTACCGCCGACAAGGAGCGGTACGGTATAAGAACCGAATACCGGAATAAAGGTAAAGATGACGGCGGTTAGAATTCCGGCACGGATATTCGGCAGCATAACCTTAAAGATAGCCTCTGTTTTAGTAGCGCCGAGATCGCGTGCCGCTTCCAACAGCGAAAAGTCAAACTTGTCGATTGCCGAAAAAATCGGAAAAATCGCATACGGGATAAACATGTATACCAGCACGAGTATCACCGCCTGCCGGTTATATAAAAACGGAATGCTTTCCGTAATGAGGTGCAGTCTTTTTAAAAGCCCATTGAGGAAGCCTTGAGTACCGAGTATCGAAATCCATGCATTAATTCTAATCAATGAGTTTGTCCAAAAAGGAATGATAATCAAAACCAAAAAGAACAGCTGATGCTTACTCCGTGCAATTGCATATCCGGCGGGAAGCGCCAGTAGGATGCAAATCAGCGTTACCGCAATACTGACACAGAGCGTCCGCACAAATAATAGCCCGTAGCTTGCGGTAAAAAGCTGTATATATGCGCTGAACGTGAAATGCCGTACAACTCCGCCGTATAATCCTTTTTGAAGAAAACTATACACGCCGATGATGAGAAGTGGCAGCACAAAAAAGACGGTAAACCATGCTGCCATCGGAAAGGTATACAAAAAGGCGTACCGCCGCCGGGAATGATCTTGTACCATAGTCTTATATACCTTTATGTTAAATCTTCGACGATGTAGCCGTCATTGGCCGCCCACGAAACATATACCGTATCCTTCCACTCGATTTCCGGCCCGTCTTCAAGATAATTTTGATGCTGCTTAAAAACTTGTACCACCGTACCGCATTCCAACTTTACAAAAAACTTAGACTGAAAACCGGAATACACCGGTTCTTCAACTTCCCCGCGGAAAACATTCAATTCCTTTGTCAAAGAAGACGGCTTTTCCAACGAGATGCGGATTTTTTCCGGCCGCACGGTAAAGCATACCGGCTGCCCCACTTCGGTTTTATCGTAGTCGGTAATCTTAACCAAAGTTCCCAGCGCCGGTGTGTCAAGCGTAACCATAAAGCCGTCCGTATGCGGCTCGCACGCAACCACGGTTGCATCAAAGAGGTTTGTTTCGCCGATAAATTTTGCGACAAAAGCTGTGGCAGGCTGTTCGTAGATTTCATACGGACTACCGATTTGCAGCACCTTCCCTTGATTCATCACTGCAATACGGTCGGAAACGGACAGCGCTTCGCTTTGATCATGCGTTACAAAAATAAAGGTAATGCCGATTTGGTCGTGCAGTTTATCAAGCTCAATTAAAAGATTTGCCCGTAACTTTGCGTCCAATGCGGAAAGCGGTTCATCCAAGAGCAGCACCCGCGGTTCATTAATCAGCGCACGGGCAATGGCAACCCGCTGCTTCTGCCCACCGGAAAGTTGGGATGGCTTTTTGTAGATATGCGCATCAAGCTGCACCAAATGCAGATATTCTTTAACCTGCCGATCAATTTCTTCCTGCGGGCGTTTGCGAATCCTAAGCGGAAAGGCAACGTTTTCATACACTGACAGGTGCGGAAAGAGCGCATAGGTTTGAAAAACGGTATTCGATTGCCGTTTGTGAGCTTCTATGCCGACAATATTTAGCCCATCAAAGGTTATAATCCCCGAATCCGGCTGTTCAAATCCGGCAATAATGCGCAGCAGCGTTGTTTTTCCGCAGCCGGAAGGCCCCAACAGCGAAAAAAACTCCCCGCGCTTAATGTGGATAACCGCATTATCCACTGCATGAAAATCACCAAATGTTTTTGACACATTTTCGATTGAAATTTCGCACCCTTTCACTGACGCATCGCGCCCCCTTCAGCTTGTTATAGGGCACCTCTAAAAAACGTTTAGCCGATAAGCGAACTTTTAGAGATGACCTACTATATTTGAAACATTTAGCGGTTTATGTCAATATATAAATTTGTTCGTTCCTCCAATTGTATAAAGCAAAAAAAATCGATATAGTCCTTTCATGCTTGAATTTTTAGCGCTTTGCGCAGTCGGCGCCGAGCCGATCCTTTCAAATGAATTAAAACTGTTAGACTTTAAACCGGTTAACCGATTGCCGGGACGTGTTTTTATTACCCCTACGCTGAAGGAGCCGGAAGTTGTAAGCATCATGCGTGCAAACTTTTATCTCCGCACTGCGGACAGGCTCTATCTCGTCCTGAAAGAATTTGCCGCTGATAACTTCGATACGTTGTATGACACCGTTGCCGCGGTGGATTGGCAGCGTTTTTTTTCCAAAGATTCCAAGATAACGGTAGACAAGGTGAGAACCTTTAAGAGTAAACTCGCTTCCGAACATGCAGTGCAGCGAGCTGTTCATAAGGCGGTATGTACCGCGCTCTGTTCCGCATGGAAGATGGATGTATTACCGGAAACGGGGAAGGAGTACAGCATACGCATATATATAGAACATAACCGCGTGTATCTGCTGCTCGACCTTTCGGGAGAGCCGCTACACCGGCGGGGATACCGCTTAAGCGGAGGCACCGCGCCGATGAGAGAAACGCTGGCGGCTGTTTTGTTGCAGTGTATGCAATGGAAACGGAAGCTGCCGCTGCACGACGCTTTTTGCGGGTCGGGTACCATCCCGATTGAAGCGGTGTGGTATGCCTATAATATTCCGCCCGGAATCGGCCGCAGCTTTGCCTTTGAAACCTTTGCCTGCTATTCGTCTAAAAAAGACCGGCAGCTCATTGAAGAAGAACGCCGGCGCGGTACGCTCAATATCCGCACGGATTGCTTGGTACGGGTGAGCGGTTCCGACAACGATCCGGAGGCGGTGCGGCTTGCGCAAGCCAATGCAGAGCGTGCCTGTATGCTTGCAGGTAAAGCGCTGCAGCGGATTGGAAAAGATAACCGTATCCCGCGCCCCGAATTTATCCAAGCTGATTTTAGCGAACTTGCCGCGCCGTATCCCGAAGGAGTGCTTCTTTCCAATCCGCCTTACGGAGACCGCCTCGGGGATGAACAGGAAGCAACCGCGCTCTACGAAAAAATGACGTCCATTCCGCACGAGTTTCAAAACTGGCGCTTAGGTTTTATTACCGATAAACCGGCTTTTGCGGACATATTCCTGCGTGCAGGCATTACGCTCAAAAAGCGGCCGTTAAAGAGTGGCAACCTCGACACCTGCCTGTATTATTACGGGTTGTAGAAAGGTTTTATATGCAGGCATTTTTTTCTACCATACATACCGTTTTTACCGGCATCGTGTTGCAAGCGGTGCCGTTCATGCTGCTGGGAGCGCTTTTGTCCTCGACGCTATACGCTTTTGTTCCCGACCGGCTGCTGATCAAGATTTTTCCTAAAAAATACGGGATCGGCTTTTTAACGGCGCTCTTTGCCGGAGCGTTGTTCCCCGTCTGCGAATGTGCTGCCGTTCCATTGATGCGCAGCCTCATTAAAAAAGGTGTCGCGATGCCTATCGCGGTTACTTTTATGCTTGCTTCCCCCATCGTCAACCCTATTTCGATTGTTTCGACCCTGTACGCTTTCCCGCAACAACCAGCCGTAACGTTCTATCGGCTGTGCTTCGGGCTGACAATTGCCTTCGGTATAGGATTGATATTGCTGTTCTACCCTGAAGAAAAATACTTAAAGGAAGATTTTGATAGGGAACCGGCAGCGCAGCCGCACATCTTTGGCGGCGTGGATGTGGATACAGCGTTTCGCCTTGCAACAGGCAGAACAAGTGCGCAGAACAGCAGTAGCGAACCTCAATCAGACAATTTCGGCGACACCGCTGCAGAAAGCAAACTGCAATGGCTGCAAGCAAAAGTATACGCCCTATTGATGCACACCTGTTCGGAATTTTTTACCGCAGGCCCCTTTTTAATCCTCGGTGCGTTTACCACCGCGCTGATACGCGCGGCTGTGCCTCAGGAATTGTTCAGCATAACAAGCGGCAGTGCGGCAGGTTCGCTTCTTGTGATGATGTTTTTCGCCTTTGTATTTTCCGCTTGCTCCACCTCCGATGCTTTTATCGCCCGCAGCTTTTTAAACAGATTTCCCTCCGGTTCAATTCTCGGTTTTTTAGTATACGGCCCGATGATGGATATAAAAAATTTGTTTATGCTGTTATCTTTGTTTAAAAAGCGGTTTGTGATAGAACTTACCCTTATTATCACGGCAATCAATTTTATCGGGATTTCATTGTTAATGCGATTGGTTTTATGATTAAAGAAGCTTCGGAGAAAATTTCCCAATATTCCCCTTGACTTTTTATTTAAATGGGTATATTATTACCGCCATTACGGGGGCGTAGCGAAGCTGGTTTATCGCGCTGGCCTGTCACGCCGGAGATCGCGGGTTCGAGCCCCGTCGCTCCCGAAGAAGCTCACCGCGCAAGTGGTGAGCTTTTATTTTTATAATCGTTAAGATATAATCACACAAACGGGCAGTAGCGCAGGGGTAGCGCGCTTGGTTCGGGATCAAGAAGTCGGGGGTTCAAATCCCCCCTGCCCGATCTCTCCTAAAGTTGAAAAAGCAAAAAAATTTATCAGCAGCATTCCATTTGAGATATTGAGTAGATTACAAATTAAGACTATAGTTCCGCTATGCGGCCGTGTCGCTTGTTTTCAATATTTTTTATCATTTTTTTCCTCTTACCACCAATACTTTTAGCCCAAGGCGCAAAGCCTCTCGATACTGCTGACAAGACAAAAAAATTTCCGGTAAGCGGATTTATCGCATTTTCGTTCAACACCATGATTGCCGAAAGTCGCGAGTATGTGTGCCGTTATGATGCCATTCTAAGTGATCTAAAATGGCCGCTTACACCTTCGGCTTCTTATACGATTCACGGCGGCGTATATTTCCCGAAAGGGATTCATCTTGAAGGGAATATTTCATTTATGCAGCCGATGGCTACCGCACCCATGACCGATTCGGACTTTGAGGGGATTCTGACGACTCCTCCGCAGGCGGGAATAACCAAATTTTCCAAACATAACTGTACAATTATTAACGGGCTAAGCTGGATGGCAAAACTCGGTTTACAGTTGCCGATGCCGCAATCAGCAGCAATGAGGAGCGCCGGTATTGCAGTGACAGTAGAACCGATGCTCAGTTTTTACTACTCAACAATCAGCTGGCATTCTTACGGCGGCTATCTGCAATATGCAGAAAAAAAGTTTGACGGAACGTATGAACCGTGGAGTCCGGCATTACCTAGGATGCCGCATATAGGATCGGCAATATCATACCGTCAACAAGTAATGATGCCCGCAATAGGAGTCGGTTTTGAAGCAACGCTCCCTCATAAACTAACGCTTTTATCGGATTTTCACCTTACTGCCGATATTACAGCTTTCGCAGAAGATATCCACCATGCTGCTAATATGCGATATATTGACATTCTGGGCGGCGGATGGGCAATGCACGGTAATCTCCGGTTACATTGGAACTGCTTGCCGTTCCTTTTAGTATTCATTAATCTTTTTTATCAGTATTGTATAACAATGGAAGGTAGTAGTATTATTTATAATGACATCACCTCAACTAAGCCAAGCTCCTATACACCGCCCAATTCCGCAGGCACGTCTTTACGCGGTTGTACTTGCTCGATCGGGTGTGCCTTCCGGATAGGCCGGTAACCATGCAGCAGATGGGGCAAACGCTCGGGCAACGGCTTGAGCAGCGGATGAGTCAAAGTCAAATCCAATCGCTGGATATATTGGCAATGCCGACCGTCGAACTTCGAGAAAGAATTGCGGAAGAGCTTGCCGAAAATCCTGCCTTAGAGCTTGTCCACGGAACACAACAAATACCTCCTACATCAACAGATCAGACAAAACTGCTCGAACGGAAAGAACCGTACTACCGCAACGACCGAACATCGTCAGCCTTTTCGACGGAAGCAAGCGACGTATTCCAGACTTTCTTAGAAAATATTCCGGCGCCTCAGCAGCAGAGCTTACAAAGACACCTTTTGGAACAACTATTTATCCACAAGCTGGATCCGCTCACTCTCTCTTTTGCCGAACGAATTATTGGAAATTTAACGAATGACGGTTTCCATGTCGTTCCGCTAAACGAACTTTTTAAAGAGGAGCTCTCTAAAAATAAAGGCGAAAAAAGCATTGCTTTTACACGGCATAAAATATGTCATGCATTATCGATTATTCGACAGCTTGACCCTATTGGATGCGCAACGCAGGATTTTAAGCAAGCACTTTTAGTTCAAGCAAAGATATTATTCCACAAGAAGACCAAAATCGACCCTGTTTATGCTTATACTATCGATATTTTAGCAAATCATTTTGCTTATCTGGAAAAAGCTCGTCCATATTCACTCGCCCGTGCCGTCAATGAAGATCCGGCAATTCCTTATAAACTAACCCAAGAGAATGCGGAAGATATTTTGTCTCTAATCGCCTCACTTAATCCTTTCCCGGGAAGGGGTCTCACCACAGATATAACACCTGATGAGTATATTGTTCCGACAGCCACCATCGAACGAGATAACCAAGAGTTCAGTATAAAAATAAATGATTTTGAAGTGCCGCTTCTTACCATCTCGCCTGAATTTCAGAACTTAATAAGCCATACGAAAGATACCACCGATAAAACCTATATAAAGGAGCAAATTCAAAAAGCGAAAGCTTTTATCGGAAGTTTAAACCAGCGAGAAAGAACAATTGTCGATGTACTGCGTAAAATTGTTTCGGCTCAAGAAGCTTTCTTCTTAACCGGTGATAAGAGGCAGCTGCTTCCACTGACTCAGCAACAGATAGCAAGAGAACTGGATATCCACGAATCTACTGTATCAAGGGCTGTCGCGGGGAAATATGTACAGTGCCAGTGGGGTACTTTTGAAATTCGATACTTTTTTACCAATTCGGTAGCGGTACAGCCTCAAATTTCTTCGAAATCCAATACTTTCGTATCAACCGGTATCCCCTCAACACGAGAAGGGGTAAAAGATTGTATTAAAGAGATACTGATCGAACAAAGCGCAAAAGGCTCAAAGATTTCAGATCAACAAATTTCCGCCTTATTGCAGGAGAAATATGGAGTTTCCATTGCTCGCCGTACCGTTGCAAAATACAGGAAGGAACTTGACATCGGTTCGTCATATAATAGAGCCTAATGGTTCAATCCAATTCTTGACAATTTTCTGTTTTTTACGCTCTAATGATGTTTACGCAATAGAAAGGCTCTACGAAACAACTTTTTTAGAGGTTTCTCTAATTTGCAAAAACATGTTGCAATCTATCTCTTTCAAGCGAGGTTCATGTATGAAACTAAATCGCATCGTTTTTTTCAGCTATCTTATATTTTTCAGTTCTTTTCTTTTTGGTCAGACGGAAAATACGGCTATGCCAGACCCCAACAATCCCAATTGCATTTATGAGAAAGCACAACTGGGAAAATTCGTTATCCACATGGCAAAAATTACGACGCCATCCAAGGGTTCGGCTCCGGCAGTTGAAGTGCTGTTTAATCCCGATTTCCAATGGGAACCCTGTCTTCCTGATGACGGTTGGGGGAAGGCGAATAAAACATATCGTTACCATGAAGACGAAGTTCCCGGCACTGCCGTTTTTTTCAGCATCACTAATAAGCTGAATGATGTAACCTATTACCGCATAGAAGGCGTTCATCCTTTTGAGTTGCCTTTGTATGATGATCCAACTGAAGCGGAGATGCTCAAACGTTTTATCTTCTTTAAATTTACAGCTTATGCAGCAAAAGGCGGATATTTTGAAAATTATCTTAACAATTTAATGTGGGCAGTTGATACCAACACAAAATTACTTTACGCGTATGGAATGCCAAGCGATTATAAAAAAATAATCGGAAATAATTATATTCCGCAAAACTGGCTTCCGTACGAAACACATCCGAATACTGCCGATTCAAAATTGAAATTTTACGAGTACGATCCCATCGGTTTTATTTCTCTTGAAAAAGATTATGATTTTTTAGGTGTAAAAACGAATGTACATTTATACAATTGGTGGAACGAATCCGTCGGAGCCGGTTCTTCTATGAAAACAGTAAAACAAAAGCGCTTTATGCCGCGCATTTCAGATGAGGCACTCGAAGACTGGAGCATTCGCGATGCAGCAAAGCCGGTACGCTCACCGTACAGGCGACCGTCTTAAGGGAGCCATACATATATTACATCCAATTAAAATGAAAACTGATATACTGGCGTTTATATTACTTGATTGGAGAAGCAGTATGACATACGGGTATATCAGAGTAAGTACGGATAAGCAGACGATTGAAAATCAGAAATTTGAAATTACCAATTTTTGTAAACAGGAAAAATTGAGTGTAGATGGCTGGATTGAAGAAACTATTAGTGGAACAAGAAATTATGATAAGCGTAAGCTCGGGGAGCTTTTAAGGATAATCAAAAAAGATGATTTAATCATTTGCGCTGAGCTTTCTCGTCTTGGACGTAATTTGTTTATGATTATGGAAATCCTCAACATTTGTATGAAAAAAGAATGTAGGGTCTGGACGATTAAAGACAACTATCGGCTCGGCGATGACATACAGAGTAAGGTGTTGGCATTTGCGTTTGGTTTGAGTGCAGAAATAGAACGGAATTTGATTAGCCAACGGACGAAAGAGGCGTTAAAACTGCGAAAAGCAGAAGGAGTAATATTAGGAAGAAAAACAGGATCAAGAAATGTTCATCTCAATAAAAAATGTTTGCAAAACCATAACTTTATTTTAAGACAATATAATAACGGTGTAAGTATTCCGATAATTGCCGAAATAATTGGTGTTGCAAAAGGTACGCTATATCGCTATTTAGCTTATACTGAAATTAGATTGCCGGAAAAAAAAGAAAATGATACATGGATACGAGGTATTTATTAGACCTAAAATATCCTCCAATTTTTGAAGACGGATATTAAAGCACGATATCAAGGATATACGTTCTTTTTTAAGGAGGGATTTTGTTGGAATAATTAATAAATTTTAAAATGCAACTTAAACAAAGTTAAAATAAATGTCGGTCAATGTGTGGTATGTCATGGACTTTATTAGAAAATATTCCGAATTATTATCTTGTATGTGTCTTGAACTCCGACTTTATATTCGATTATTATCGAGAATTTATAAATAGCACAGTGAATATTCAAATAAACGATATCAGGCAGATTCCTATTATTATACCAAATAATAAAAGTTATTACAGTTCAAATACCTTTCAGGAAGCAATTGAAATTAAACCAGTTTATGGTATCTGGTATATCCTTTGAGGAAAATAACCTATTCAACAACAACTTGATAAACTAGTTGAAGAATTATATTGCATATAAAGTATTAATGAATGTATTCAACTGTTTTCAATTTGTTGAATAGGAATTAACATCTTATCAGAAGCGATATACCAGATAAAACGGACTTCTTTTATTTCAATTGCTTTCTCATAGATATACTTGAACTGTAATAACTGTTTATTATTTGGAATTATAAGAGGAATTTGTCTTGCATCATTGATTTGAAATGTTTGTGTATTATTTATAAATTCTCGATAATAATCGAATATAAAGTTGAATTAAGACACATACAAAATAATTCGGAATATTTTCTAATAAAGTACTTAATACATTACTCATCATTTACGTCATTTCATTTTAACTTTGAGTAATCTTGCATTTTAAAAGTTTATTAATGTCAGTCCAACAAAATCCCTCCTTAAAATTAAACTGAGGATTTCTAACGACGGGCATTCCGACACCTTTTTTGCCTGAATTAGTCTTCAAAAATTGGACATTTTCTTTAGACCAAGCAATTGCAAAAGGTGTTTCCAAGTACCAGCGATTTCCATCTTTATCACCTTTGTCGTATAGAACATAGAAGGGCTTTTTTGTATCAATCCCATTTTCTTTTTCATCATCCGTGAGTTTTTCTACATCTGCAATTTCCTCCTCCTCAATGAGTTTATAAATATAACCTTGTCCAAAAATATCACGCCCATATTTTTCTTTTATGGAATCAAATTTTTCTGCTATTTCACTTTCAGAAAGACTTGTTAAATATTCTTTAGGATTTATATTGCCTAATTCTTTTGCCAATAGTGGTTCAGCCTTCATCGCTGCTATTAACTTTTTAGGTCTGCCATCTATAACAGTGTCAGCCCATTTTGAATTTTTTCGTATAGCAATATATTTACCATTGTTTCCAGTAGCAAGCCCTTGACCGCCTTCTGTCAGACATCCAAGAAGCGCGATATCACCAGGTTTTAAACTTTCGCGATATTTTTTCAATTCAACTGCATTTTCTGCAATCTTTTTACTGGTCTCGATTTTATTCCACCATTGATCATAAAGCTCCTTTACTTTGGCTCCATATAATTGCCAGATTTTTAAGTTTTTCTCTGTAGGTTTAAAAATTACCATATTTTGGGTGTTTCTATATATTTCTTGCAGAACGGGTGCAAATATTATTGGCTTGTGTAGATTTTCAGATCCGTCAATAAATTTAATAGTATTTGATTTTTCGAACTGAGTATTCGAAATTTGAATAATACACGTATCAACAAGAACTGTCTCAAATGGATTTGCGGTATCAAAGATATATTGAATATTTTTATCAAGAATTAAATTGCGCATATTTCGCTTTGTTTGAGTTGTCCAGAAAGTTTTTGGAATAATATAGTTCAATGAACCATTGTTTTTGGTAAGCTCTAGCCCTTTAAATGTAAAAAGATTGTATGTGTCATCGTTGAATCCGAATTCTGCCTCATACATTTTTTTTGCTTCTGCGGGAATATCTTTTGTCGATATATACGGAGGATTCCCTATAACGATATCGAAGCCGTCTTTTATATCAAACATCCATTCCTTGTCAAAAAACGGACTAACAGTAGTTTGATCATACGGATTCCATGCCGCAAGTTGCCTGGCTTCTTCTTGATTATATATCCTGTCTTTTGCGAGTAAGTCTGCTAAAGATTTCCGTAATTTTTTATCTTCTTCTCTGCATTCAGCTTTTGCTTTTGCTGTAGCCGCATTAAAATGTGCATGACGTACTTTTTTAATATCTTGTTTTATTTTGTTAATTTCGGGATCTTCAAACAAGGCAGATTGTTCGCTTTGCTTTTTGCTGATTAATGTATTTGCCACAACGAATTTAGTTTCAAGGTTCGGCAGCGGATCAAAGCCGTAGTTAGCTGCTATGCTATTATTTTTTTCCTGTTCGCAAATAAGACTTATAAAGAATCTGAGCTTACAAATTTGTACGGCAATCGGCTGGATATCAACTCCGTACAGACAGTTTTCAATTAATGAAAGTTTCAGTTGATAAACCGACTTTTCATCGTCTTTTGTACCGCCGCACTTTTGAATGATTTGCACCATTCGATGAAGAGCGCCCATAGGAAAGGCTCCGGAACCGCAGGCAGGATCCAATATTTTGATGTTTTTAACTGCTATTATGATCGCTTCTTTATTGCATTCGTTATATGAATCGATATTGTTGTCAAAAAGAATCTTTGTCTGGTCATCTGTCATACCTTTTACATTTTGTAAAAGGTATGTTTTGAGCGATTCATCAACCATAAAATCGACAATTTCGCGAGGCGTATAAAACGAACCGGAACCTTTTCTGGCCGTTTTGCTCGTTTCGGGATTATATGTACCTAAGAGGTTTTCAAATACTTTACCGAGCAATTCAGGATCAAGGGCGATCTGCACATTACTCGGAGTATTTTCTTCTACAGTGAAATTATATCGGTTAAGAATATGGATAAGCCCCTCATGTCCCCCGTCATCTTCTTGCCAAAACAGATGATTCGGTATAAACGCCATCCAATACGGCTCACGGCTGAATCCGTCCCTCAATACTTCTATATTCTTTTGTTTATTCTCATCATCTTTAAGCGCATCCAGGCATTCGAATAAACCGCCGTTTAAAAAAGGAACCGATTTAAAATGGTCAATGATTTCTTTATTCGTTTTTTTAAAGAAAGTTTTTTTACAGTTATCGCGGTAATAATTCTTTACTCCGAATTGTTTATTAAAGCTTTTGCTTTTATCATCCGCAAAAGCACGGTCTTCTATCTTTCTATTTAAAGTTGCAAAGAAAAGATTTTGAATAATTGCATTGTAGTAATTGCCTGATTTTTTATTATTCGGATTAAAGTCGGTAAGGATATTTTTCAATTCGTTAATGTCAAAAATCCAGGATGGGATCAGTTCTTTTTGCTTAATAAACCAAACGAACATCAGCCGCGTGATAAGGCGTATAAGATTTATTTCGTTGTTATCCCCTGATTGTTTAACATTAAAACCGCCTTTTGTATTTTTTGTCGTCTCTCCGATTGGGAATGTAACAAGTTTTAAAGCCCATTCATACCAGTTAAAGAGTGCTTTATAAAACTCTTTACTCAAAGCCTCTACACTAAATGCATCCAGCATATCATCAACAGTTATAGCAGACCCCTCGTTGGCTTTTTTTGCCAACTGTTGGAAACGCTCTGCGATAGTTCGGCAAGGATGTTCTGTTCCGCACAGATAAGTATACCGCTTTGCGCTGGTGCTGGTTTTAAGGGTTTCAGCCCGGTGCACAAAACTTACCCGCCACTCATTCAAATTATCAGCAAAATGGAAAAAGATCAGAGCGGATGTATTATCTTCCATGATTGCTCGGATACAGTTTTGAATACTCACTCGGCTGCGTTTTAAGTGTACCGAAGACTGCACTGTTACATCGGCAAATGTTATGAAAAAGGTACCTGAAACTTGCGCTATGATTGACGCTTGTAAAATAGTCTGTTTATCGGATTCTGCTAAAGCAATTGGCGCCGTTTTTCGCAAATCTTTTGCTGTTTTGAAAATAGGAAGGATTATCTCTTCATATATCGTGTCTTTTCCGGGATAAGCTTGTTCAAAAATAGTGCGAAAGTCTGTCATAGTGTGTTCCTCTTTTCTTTATTCCGTGATAAGCGCTATTGAAAGCGCAGCATTTGTGTCAGTTCTTGTATTATTTTGTCGTGCTAATTGATAGAGTTCTGTAATAGCTACAATACTAGTAGCATCTCCCGTATCGAATAATGAGGGTGATTGAAAATTTGTTTTTAATACTTTTTTTGCTAATGCCGAATTATGATGGATAAGCGAATCTGAAATATCATCGAGCATAGCTCGCAATCCACCCGAACTGCTCTGTGTGTATAATTCTTGAATTTTACGCCGCGCTTGCGTTATCTCTTTGTTCTGTTTGTTTTTTCTTCCTCTAATAGTCAATGCTGCGCTTTGCTTATCTTTTTCATAGCATTCCATAATTGCTTCATGGAGATCCTTTAGTGTATCTCTATTTATATTGGTCTGTGCGGTATCAAATTGTATAAGCGGTTTTAATGCCTCAAAAAACTCCAGTTGGCTCACTTGTTTTACTGCTTCATTTTTAGAAGCGAGATACAAGAAAGATTGTGTAGTAGTTTTCCGATCAGTATGCCCATGTACAGCAGAAAAAGAACCGTGTTCTCCCGCTTTTATGGAAGAAATAGCGAGATCGTTTATGACTTTTAGCCGAGTGTATTCCTCCGGTTGCTCTTTTTGGAATACTTGCAATTCTGCAATAAACGGCATGATTGGAGATTCTTCATCATCAGCTGTTTCGTATATTACCGGATCAAAATGTCTTACTTCTTCTTTTGTTGAATAAATTTGAGCATCTTCCCCGAATAATTCATGAAATGCTTGCAATTTTATATATGTTCTATTTTTAATATTGATTTGTGCATCGCCTAATGTAGAAGGATAAAAATTATAATTCCATATTGTTTTTGCGTCAGTACCGATACGGTTAATTCGTCCAAGCCGTTGCATAAGACGTGTCGCATTCCACGGAGAATCATAATTGAGAATTGAATTTGCACGGTGCAGGTTTACACCTTCTGAAAGGACATCGGTTGTAATAAGTATCTGGTAGTCGTCGCGTTTTTCTCCTTTGTAATTTGCATCAAAATTTGCAGCAATAATATCTTTCATAACCTCACGATTCGCCGCAGTAATTGAAAGGACATTACACTGTGGTATCGGCATTTCGTCTAATTTTTGAACCAATGCGCTTTGTGTTGCAATACATTCGGTAAAAATAATTAACTTTCGGTTTTTATTTCTGCTTTTTTTTAGAAACTGATTTGCGGTTTCATAAATAAACGTACTCATTTTAGGATCAGAGGTTTGGATATCCCACTGTGCACATAACTTTTTGATAAGAAATAAATCATTACGCAACAAGGTAATATAGCTTTCATCAAAATCATCCCTTTTATATTCTCGATTGCTGCCTGTGTCATCATGCCCGGAATATTTTTTGTTTGCTTTTTTTGCTTTATCTGCAAGCATATCAAGACACTGTTCAAATTCATCATTGCTTTTAATAGCATTATTGCCGAGTTCTTTATTCACATCTAAATCGGGACAAATAAAAATACGATTTACTTCCCACATCTTAATCATGTTTTCCGTGTAACGGGAGAGGTTATGGAGTGATTCTTTAAAGGCCGCTTGGCTGCTTTCAAGGCGTTTAACAAGTAACATTTCCATCAGCTGAGCTAATCGTTCTGCCGTATTACTTACCGTTAAATTTTTTACTTCGTATAACACACGATGTTTTTCGTTTTTCAGAAATTCAATTGCTCTGTAACGGTAATAACCGAGCCCGTCTTTTCCTGCTTCGGTACCGAGCGAAAGGATTTGATTTCCCGATTCGTCTGTATCGATACAGCTGACTTGTGGGGCAATAATATTTATCGTACTATTAAAAAGATTTCCCAGTTCACCTTTCATTTCATAAGGAATAGCGATCGGTTTATTTATTTTAGGGAACGTTAAATTTTGGGTATTCATGTCATCCTGATAATATTTTTCAATGTCCGTTCTTGTTCGTCTGATTATCAGCGGTTCAACAATATGTTTGCGTATATCTCCATTATCTGCGATAAGATTTTGTTTATCCTGATTTAATTCATCCGGTGTCTTCTGAATTTTTATCCCATTCACAAGTTTATACCGTTGAATATATTGCTTGTAACGGTCTTGCTTTTCCTTAAAGTAGCGCTCAAGATCATTTCCGAATCCGCCGAGGTTACACAGGGTTGCATTTTTATGTTCGCGCTGGAACAAATAAATCTGATTCCGTAAATCATACGGAGCATTATTTTGCGGAGTCGCCGAAAGAAGCATTACATAAGGCTGAGGCTGTACGCTTCCTATTAAGTCATCAAGTTTTTGGTACATGAGAGTATTGTTGTTCCTAAAGCGATGACTTTCATCAACGACAATCATGCCGTATTGTTGTTTTTTAAATACTAAATCAAAATCATTTCCATCAACATAGTCATCACTCTCGCCGCTGTCATCAAGACGCCCGATTGTAGTAAGATTGATAAGCGGTTTGATTGTTTTACCAACTACTTCGTTTTTATCAAAATAGTTGATTGAATCAGTCCAGCTCTGATAAATGGCTGGAGGAGTGATAATTAACACCGGATGCGTAAAGTTCGTTTCTAAAAGATACCGCTTTACAATCATCAATGCAGTAAATGTTTTTCCAAGTCCGACAACATCGGCAAGGATAAAGCCATGATGCCGTTTCATAATTGAAAAGCCTTGGTTCACTGCGTGATTTTGATAGGTAAGCTGCTTGAAGTCTTCGTCATGGGGTATATACGCATCGGGGGAGATTTTACCGTCGCCGTTTATTACTTCATCAAATTGATCAATCAAAAACTTTATATAGGTTTGATAGGGAGAAAGTACGGTATACGGCGGTTCATGTTGAAGTTTAGTTGTATCTCCCATTTTTTCAGTTTCTATCCCTATCTCCGATTTTTTTAAGACCTCCTCCAAAAACGCTCGTGTCCAATCGGATGCTAATGCCCATTTTTCATTGAACCATGTAGTATGCCCTTTTGAAAGATTTATCCCGTCCGGCTTTGCCGAAATTATTTGGGTGTGTGTTTCAAGGTAATTCAGTTCTGAATTTTCTTGTAAGCCTTTTTGGGTAAAATTACTACTGCCGATAATCCCGTATGCGATGCCGGTTCCGTATAAAATATAGCACTTGGAATGGAAAAACTGCTGCTTATCATCCTCGGTTACACCGCGAAAAATGCGTATCTCTATTTTCGGGTCATTGAGGTCTTCATGCTGTTCTTTGCAAAAATCCAGTAAAAGCTGTACAGCGGGGGTGTATTCAGATTTTACCTTTAAATCGGCAAGATCGGTTTTGATAAAATCCTGCGGATAGTCGGCATCCTTATATTTGACATCGGCACTGTACTGTGCAAAAAGATACGGATCTTTTCCGATAAGAATCCGCACGCGTGTATCTGCCGACCGCTCTAAGAATGCTCGAAGTTCTGCTGCGATCAACTGTGTACCCGGAATGTCCCAGTACCCTGTTGCAATGTCGATGTGTGTAATGTCGGGGACCTTGATGAGTTCTTTAAGCGTATCAACAAGCTGTAAATGTTCGGAATTATCAATCAGTGTACTGTGTATAGGCATAGTCCTGTTCCTCGAACAAAAAGTATACCATAAATTTGCCCTATAAGAAATGTCAATTTTTTCATCTGTTTTCACACTTTTTTAAAAATTTTCCTTCTTTTCCCTCAAAATTCTTAGCCAAAAAGCCATGCATGTCGCATATAAAGATTAGTTTACAGATATTTAGGAGGCAAAACGATGAAAAAACTCTTTTTTCTTGTATCAATTATCTGCGCTCTGTGCGGAGCAGGGTGCGCAGGTTTTTCTAAACAGCCGATTTTTACCGAGATTATCGGCGAAGAAGCCGAACCCGTCAAAATAGTTAAAACCGTACGGACAGAAACCAATACCATACAGATGTACTTCACCGGTACAACGGAATTTCTTTCGGCGGAAATTTTTATCCCCGAAACGGGCGAAACGCAAACGTGCAGTGTCGAACCTATGGATATCCCCAACGACTTTACCGATTCCGAAGGGAAATCCGGTAAAGCAGATACCTACACTGCCTTTGCGCTTACTCCAACTGCTCCGATCGGAATCGGCACTCCTTTTGTACTGCGCGGTTCCGTATCGGATACAAAGCACAGCGTTCTCGATTTTGCGCTGCCGTTTGAGGGAGCCAATACGCGCCCTGCAAAACTGCGGATAACCGAAATTCGCCCGTTGTACAGCAGTAAACCGAAAAGCGAATTTATTGAGTTCATCGTAATGGAAAGCGGAAACCTGTCCAGCATCACAATCACGAATGTCGGGGATAAGCAAAACCCGCATTATCACTTCCCCGCCGCAGAAGTTTCCGCTGGCGAGACCATCGTATACCATTGGCGTTCCGTCGAAGAAGGTATCCGCGATGAACTTACCGCTAAAACTATTTCAGGCGGAACGCAATCATGCCCTGCTGCGCGCGATTTTTGGGGACCGTATACAAGCATTCCAAAACGGAACGCCAATGTCATCCTGATAAAAGCCGGAGTAAATGGCGATATTCAAGATGCCATTCTCTACTGCACCGAAAAAGAATTTGCCAAGCGAGGCGCAGCTCATGCATGGAACGATGAAGAACTGGGACGGGAAGCGGAAGCAGCCGTTGCAAGTGGCGTATGGCGAGGCGGCGCCGTTTTAAAGTCAGCGGTTATCGCGCCGATAACCGCCTCAAAATCGTTAGTACGCGATGCAAAGTCCGGCATCAATAAAGCCGAAAGCTGGGCACTTCGCGATTCAAAAAAGGTTACAATGGGAAAACCGTATTAACACACCAAAGATATAGAAACTTCAATACAATTGTTTACAAAGGAGTTATACGTTAAATTTGAAGAACATAATATCCCCATCTTGAACGACGTATTCCTTACCTTCTTGGCGATAGCGGCCGGCTTCTTTGATTTTTTGTTCCGAACCGTATTTCAAGAAGTCTTCAAAACTGTAGACTTCCGCCTTGATAAAGCCTCGTTCAAAGTCGCTGTGGATAACACCGGCTGCTTTGGGGGCGGTATCTCCTGCGTGGATAGTCCATGCGCGGCATTCGTCTTTCCCGGCGGTAAAGAAGGTACGTAGCCCGATTAAATGATATGCTGCATGGGCAAGAACCGATAAGCCTGAAACCTTGAGCCCGATCTCTTCCAAAAAGGCGGCTCGTTCTTCCGCATCGTCGATATCGGCAAGCTCCGCTTCAAACTTTCCGCAGATAACGACGGTTTCAGCTCCTTCTTGTGCGGCGATTTTTTTAACCGTTTCGATATACGCATTCCCGTTTTTTATTCCGTCCTCATCGACGTTGCAAACATACAGCTGAGGCTTCATCGTAATCAGATGTGTGTCGTACATCACGGCTTGCTCTTCATCTGTTAGATCGGCATTACGTGCACCCTTTCCATCCTGCAGTAACGGCTTGATTTTCGCAATAGCGCTCATCGCAATCGCCGCTTCTTTCTGCATATCTTTACCCATACGGGTTGCTTTCTCCGCTCGTTCTGCTCGTTTTTCCAGCGATGCAAGATCGGCAAGCGCGAGCTCGATATTGATGGTTTCGATATCCGATGCGGGATCAATTTTATTGTTTACGTGAACGATGTCGGGATCGTCAAAGCAGCGTACGACATGTGCGATAACGCCTACCTCGCGAATATGAGAAAGAAACTGGTTGCCGAGTCCTTCGCCTTTTGAAGCACCCTTTACAAGTCCTGCAATATCGACAAACTCAACTGTTGCCGGAACAGTCTTTTTCGGTTCAAAAAATTTTGACAGTTTTGTGAGCCGTTCGTCAGGGAGATCGACGATACCGACATTGGGATTAATAGTGCAGAACGGATAGTTTGCCGCCTCTGCCGGTGCCCGGGTCAATGCAGAAAAGATGGTGGATTTACCGACATTCGGCAGCCCGACAATACCACAGTTTATAGCCATAGGAGAACCCCTTTAATCAATCATGTTCAGTTAAATAGAAAGATAGTTAAACCTTCCTTAAAATTCAACAGCCGAACAAAATATCAATTTTGGAGACTGTTGAATTCGTGCGCGCAACGCGCATACGTCAATAATCGACGTTTGTGTAAGCAAACTCGACGTGTTTTTAAGCGATACCATTTGTACCGCTTAAAATAAACCATCCTTAATTCCAATTCTCTTTTATTGGATTGTATACCGAAGCGCCCGAAAAGTCAAAGGAACCATTGTCTTGCAGATTGATATCAGTTGAATATACTGAATATACGATGATTCATAATCCGGTATTTTTTCATGTTGATTTGGATGCTTTTTTTGCCTCAGTAGAACAGCTCGACAATCCGGCATATCGCGGAAAGCCGGTTATTGTCGGCGGGCTTGGTAAGCGAGGTGTTGTCTCGACGGCTTCGTATGAGGCGCGAAAGTTCGGTGTGCATTCCGCGATGCCGATGGCCCGCGCACGAGCCCTGTGTCCGAATGGTATCTTTATAAAAACACGAATGCAGCGATATTATGAAAAATCGAAAGAGATTATGACGATTTTTAAAAACTTCAGTCCCGATATACAGCAGCTGTCCGTCGATGAAGCATTTCTGGACATGAGCGGTACGGAAAAAATATTCGGCGATACTGCAACGGCTGCCCGGCTTTTAAAGAACTCTGTCTTTGCACAAACAGGTTTGCGGGTTTCCGTAGGGGCGGCTTCTAATAAATACATTGCGAAGATCGCTTCGGGGCAATCGAAACCGGACGGTTTATTGGTTGTGCCGCCGGGCGAAGAAGCTCAGTTTATGCAGTCGCTGCGTTTAAGCGATGTATGGGGTATCGGCGGTAAAACGCGTGGACGGCTTGCGGAAGCGGGGCTGACGACTATTGCCGAAATTCTCAAGCAACAGGAATCTGTTTTGCAGCTGATTATTGGGAATGCTGCGGGTACGTTTCTGTATCAAGCAGTTCGCGGAGATATGGCGCATGTTTTTAACGAAGAGCACAAAAGCCATTCCATCAGTACGGAACGTACATTTGAAACCGATCTGCATGAAAGAGATGAAATCTCCGATGTGCTGTTCCTGCTGAGCGCGGAGCTGATGTGCCGTATCCTTGATGAACGCATCCAAAGCCGTACTGTGCATATTAAAATACGGTATGCAGATTTTACCACCGTCTCGGCGCAGCAGAGCGGAGCATTGATTAACGATTCTGCGGATTTATACGGCCGGGTTCAGAAGCTATTCTTTTCCCGATTCGATCCGGCGCTGTCCGTCCGGCTCATCGGGATTGGGGTAGACATCGGCAGCGACAACAGCCAACTGGAGCTTTTTGCTTCCGAAAAGGCCGCAAAAAAGCGTAAACTTGAAGAGGCGGTTTTGGATATTTCAAAGAAAAATAAAGACGTCAAAATTGTGCAAGCACGATTGCTCCCGCCGGTGGAGTAGACAGATAGTATTATTTTCTCTCTAAATCCCCCACACACTCGACAACACATATACCATAACATCGGACATGGGGACAGGCAGTTCAAAACGAATAACGGCAGTACCGCATCGAGCAATAACGAATCAAACTTTCGTTAATATTCTCCGGGATGGATGATCACAGAAAACAGCTCTTTACCGTTTTTATCTGTATAGATGTAAATCAATGTAACCTTATCTTTTCTTATTTGATAGATCATCTGATTTGTTTTTAGCTTTTCCTTTAACATACCTTCGGCTGTTTTCTCCACTATTGCCCAGGTCTGTTTATCCATGTCTTCATATACACCGCCGGAAAAGAGATAGGTATAGGCAAGTGCATGCTGATCTTCCTTGTATTCAAGCTTTGTTAGAGTAGTCGCTTCATCAACCTCTATGGGGCATTGCTTTGTTACCCCTTCCGCCATAGCGTGATATATCCTGGCATTCTTATGGGTGTCTTCAGAAGCTGCATGAGGTCCCTTTTTAGATGTACTGCCCATTGTCTGGCAAGAGAAGAGGCAAACTAAACACGCAGTTACGAGGAATCCTAATGCGATTCGTTTCGCATTTCTAAGTAATTTCATATATAATCTCCCCTATAAAGGATTTCAACATTTCCGCCGCCCTCTATCATGGGGAAAAATGTACCACAGTTTCCTGTTTATGAAAAGATAAGGAGATTTTTAAGGGAGGTGGGTAATATTGAGAATTTCCATATTTTTTGTACAATAAGTCTAATCAAATGAATAAAAAAAGAACCATGAAATGCGAAAATGCAGCTTAATACAATGTTGAACGGTACCCACACATAGGCTACATAAAAAAAGCCCTCTGCATAATGACTATACAGAGAGCTTTTTAGTTAGTTTCCGATGCCTCGGCCAATCTTAATTCCGATTGATCGGGAACCCCTTAGTTTGATTTTATGGCAATCTGCCGACGGGGAGCAAGCTCCTTACGCGGTATGGTGACGGTCAACACACCGTTTTTAAAGGACGCTTCAACCTTATCTTGATCAATATCCTCAGGTAGCGTAAACCGTCTGACAAAGTGCCGCTGTGTGCGTTCGCGGATCAGGAATTGTTCGCCGTTCGGTTTTTCTTCCTTCTCTTTTGTTTCTTCGTGGTTGGAAGCAACAGTCAAAACACGTTCTTTTAAGTGAATGGTAACGTCCTTCTCCGTATAACCGGGAAGATCGATATCCATAATATAGGCGCCGCTTGTTTCGCGCACATCAACAGTCGGATAGCTTGCATTTGCCAACGGACTGAAAACGCCGAAATGAGGGCTGTCGTGATTTAATGAGTCAAGAACAGAGTCCGCAAATAAGGGATTAAAAATGCTTAATGAGTTCATAGTTTTCCTCCAAAAGGCTTACAAGTTAGGGTTTTTAGAAAACCCTCGAAGTTTTTCAACTTCAGTAATTATATAGCAACAAGCGTGCCAAGTTATACAATATACCTAATAAGAGAATCGGATGAAAAAAGGCTGTTTTGACCGAATAATTCCGCTTATACGGCTTTTTTATAACTTAAAGTAAGCGTTTATCGGCGTTTTTTAAACAGCTTCAATGGCAAAATCCGACTGTGTAAGGTGTTTACGTCCCGTTTACCGGTATGATGTGTCATTTTATATACCATATTGAGTCAATTTTTCCAACACAAAGCAAAATATGTGTCATTATGAAACATATTTTGCTTTTATCATAACTATTACTATTTTTTCTATTTAAAAATCGGGAAATCGGTTATACTATCTTTTATTCAATTATTGACAGATAAAAACGATATGTTTACAGTGATATTCTTTACAGCAAAAAAAGCTGTACGAATATCCCATAGACGCATCCGGAGGCGGACATGAACGTAACCGATTATATGAGTGAAAGCGACTGGAAAAAGCTGGTGCAATTTTCCGAAAAACTCGAAACTCCCTGTGTTGTTATCAATTTGGATCGCATTAAAAAAAATTACCTTGAATTAAAAAAGTTATTTTCCCCCGCAGATATTTACTATGCAGTGAAAGCAAATCCCCATGAAGAAATTTTAAAGCTCCTAATCGATTTAGGAGCCAATTTCGATATCGCCTCACGCTACGAGCTTAATAAAATCCTCGCTTTGGGAATCACTCCGGATCGTCTCAGCTATGGGAATACGATTAAAAAAGCAAAAGACATTGCCTATTTTTATGAAAAAGGTATCCGGCTGTTCGTTACCGACAGTAAAGAAGATTTGAAAAATATTGCAAAATATGCTCCTCAATCGCATATCTATGTCCGCATCTTGGTTGAAAATACCAATAGTGCCGACTGGCCGCTTTCCCGTAAGTTCGGCTGCCACCCCGATATGGCGTATGATCTCTGCATTTTGGCGAAAGAACTCGGCCTTATTCCTTACGGGATTTCATTCCATGTCGGCAGTCAGCAACGGGATATCGGACAATGGGACGATGCTATTGCAAAAACAAAGTATCTGATGAGCTCTCTTGAAGAAGAAGAAGATATCGAGCTCAAGATGATCAATATGGGAGGCGGTTTTCCTGCCCCGTATGTGGTGCCGACCAATGAACTTTCCGAATATGCAAGCGAAATTAACCGCTATCTTGATGACGATTTCGGCGATGAGCGGCCGCGTATTATCCTTGAACCGGGAAGATCTATGGTGGGCGATGCAGGAGTTCTCGTTACCGAGGTTATTACGGTTTCACGAAAGAATAACACGGCTTTACAGCGCTGGGTTTATGTAGATGCCGGCGTCTTCAACGGATTAGTGGAAACGCTGAACGAGAGCATCAAATATCCTATCGTTACCTCGAAGGATTCTAATTGCAGCAAGCGCGGGGAGGTTATTCTCGCTGGGCCAACTTGCGACAGCATGGATATTATGTATGAAAAATATAAATACCAACTTCCGATCAATCTAAAACCGGGCGATAGGGTATACTTTCTTAGTGCCGGCGCATATACGGCGACTTATGCATCTGTAGAATTTAACGGCTTTCCACCGCTTAAAACCTATATTATAAAATAAAAAAACGGCACAAAGATAACATCTTTGTGCCGTTCATTACCGTATCTTACGGTTATTTCGCGAACCGTTCGCCGAATTCCTTGCACTTTTTCTGTGCTTCTTCATCGGGATCGTCATAGGCAATGAGGCCTTCTTCAAACACATCGGCTCCGTCTCGCTTTGCGCGTTCTACCCATGTCTGCATCCATTCACCGTCTGCCCATTCGTAAGAACCGAACAGTGCAATTTTGCGACCTGAAAGTTTATTTTCGATAGAAGCAAAGAACGGTTCAAATTCATCCGGTTCAAGTTCCTCAGAACCCATCGCAGGGCAGCCAAAAGCGATTTTGTCATAGCTATCCAATTTATCCGCACTGAACTGCGAAACAGGGAATAATTCAGCCTGTGCTCCGCCGGCTTTCAGTCCATCCATAATACAATGAGCCATTTTTTCGGTATGACCGGTTCCGCTCCAAAATACTACTGCAACTTTTGCCATAGCAAACTCCTTATAAAGTGTGATGAGAATAATAGAAGTATTATTCTGTCATTAAGCGGCACAAACAATCTCAAAGATCGTCATGCCGCTTTTTATCTGTAAAGCAAAACGCTCTTTACATTCCGTATACTGATGGAATACTTGTAATGCCTGTTCGGGATTGCTGTATACTTTCCAATACCCGCAAAACAGACAATTTTGTCCGCCCGTTTTTACATACTGCATTACATCGTCGGCAGGATACCCTAAAAAAAGTCCGATCTCGTGCGGAAAGCTTTTTTCTTGCTCTCTGCTCCGTGTTCCTATAAAATCAGACATCCGCTCTTTTAACCGCATGATAATTGCATCGAGCCCACATTCCGGCAGATACCCGAAATATCGTAGCGCCACTGCCACTTGAGGCTGAAAACAAAGGCAAGTAAGCAAATCCTTCCGATATACTAATACTTGGGTGCGATTTTCGCATACGCAAAGCGGCGTAAAATATATCCCTTGCTCATTCAACATTTCATTATAAGTATCGCACCATTGGATATCGGTACTTGGAAACGACACAAGGTTCGCCGGTTTAATTCCTGCCAGACAGGGAGCCGCATGACGGGCAAGGGCTGCTTCAACGTAAGCGTGCGGTAACATGTTTCTATTATGAGCATAGAACTTGAAAAATGTCAACCGTGAATAACTGGAATTTTCGGGCAAATGCATCAGGCCGTTTTTTTAACAGTCTCCTGATTTTGCGATTTATATTTATCCGTCTGATGTGTTCGCCCTGTATACTTAAATATTATACTTGACAATATATTATATTATAAATAGTATTGTAACGTTTAAAGAAACACCACGGGCAGTATTAAAAACGGATTGTTGATCTTAGTTAAAGATAAAAGTAGGAGCGAAAGATGAAAGAAAAATTAGCTCAATATCGTGCATTAATCGAAAGCGAAACCGATGTTATCGCGGTAATGGCAAATACCAGCGCGTTTATCATGGAAAATATTTCCGGCTTAAATTGGGCGGGGTTTTATCAAATGAAAGGTGATGAATTGGTACTGGGGCCATTTCAAGGCCGACCGGCTTGCTATCGAATTGGTTATGGAAAAGGTGTTTGCGGACATTGTGCGGTCAGTCGAAAAACGATCATGGTACCCGATGTACACGCTTTTCCCGGGCACATTGCCTGCGATGCGGCAAGTAAAAGTGAACTGGTTGTACCGATTATTCACAACAGTATTTTATTCGGTGTAATTGATCTCGATGCTCCCGAATACGATCATTTTACCGATACCGACAAGTGCCTTATCGAGGCTATCGCTGAGATATTTTCCCAAAAATTGTAGAAGGGGACTTCTAAGAGTCTCGTTTTTTTACGTGCTCAAAATAGTCTGCAAGGAGTAATTCACCTCTATGAAAAAGATTGTTTGTATAACGGTATGGTTATCCGCGGCCTTTGTTCTTTTTGCTCAAACGGAAACAGGAGCGGCTCAAGATTCAGTGTATCAAAAGCTCTTACAGTACCGTGTTGAACATGATAGCAATTACCGGCAGCTGCAAATGCAGGCGGATATCGCAGCCAATAAAGCAGAAAAAGCAAAAACCGAATCGTTAGTAACAATGGAAGTCGGCAGCGGAAATACGCAGCTTGTTCTTAATACGGATGCGAATAAACGAGGTATTACAACCGAACCGTATGCAAATATCGCATTACCTTCGTACAATAATACAGGCATAAAACTGAGCGTACCGTATAGTAAAGTAGGGCAGCGGCAAGAAACCGGCGCCGAGGTTTCTGTGTCTACCGATATCTATTCCAAAAATGCAGAAGCGAAAAAATATACGCTTAACCTTGCGCAATCCGCGGCAGATCAAGCGCGGCGGGCAAAAGAAGAAGGTTTGGCGCTTGCTGAAAAGCAGTTCCTTCAAGATATTCAGCGGCTTTTGGACGATTATACAACACTCCTTGATAAAGAACTGAGCGAAGTAAAAGCTGAGATTCAATATAGTCAAACAAAGGCACAAGGCTATGCCGACAGTTCTACAAAAATGCGTACGGCCAATTTAGAGCTGCTGGGTGCAAAACGGGAACATCAGAATGCGGATTTTAACTTTTCGGCGTCATACCATGTTTTTGCAGAAAGCTGCGGTCTTACAACCGATGAAAAACCTCAAATGTTTTTAACGTCGCTATGGGATTCCATCCCCATACAAAAGGCCGCGGATATTGAACAGTATCCTCAAGCTGCTTATAAAAAACTTGTTGAAGCGGAGCAACAGCATACGCAAAATGCAGCGAAACGGGATATTGAACTGTCTCCGTTTTCCATCGGTGCAGACGCTGGTTATAAATTGCGTAATACGAAAATCGGCAGCGCCTCCGCAAAAAATGAACATTCCGTCTTAGGCGGATTGAGTATGCAATTTCCCGGAGGGAAGGCGTACACCGGCGTCGAGGTTCCGCTTTCCGATCCTAAAAACACGGCAATTAAACTGTCATTCAGCTGGAATCCTTTTTCGATTCAGTATCGGAAACTCGATAAAAAAAATGCCGAGCTTGAAGATGCGATTGAACGGCTTAAAATTGAAGATGCAAAGGAACAGTATCAAAAACAGCTCCATACCAATAAAACAGCGAAGGAGCAGATGATATGGCAGCAAACGGCGACAGCGGATGAATTAAGCATCTATAAGCAAAACGCCGATGACCATGCCCAATGGTACCGCAACGGTGTTATCAGCAAGGTGGAAAGCCTGCAAGCAGAACTTGAGTATAAAAAAGCGGAAGTCCGCTATGCAAAGGCTAAAACAGCCGTTATGATTTTCAATATCGATACGGCGCTGCTGTTTGAAAAGCGGTAACTAAACTACTAATTTGGAGGACACGATGAGTATCAATAAACAGCCGCTGACAGCACGGCAGCGGAAATCGAAGAAAACGAGAATTATTGTTATTGTATGCATAGCGGCGTTGGTAGGCAGCTGGTATATTTTTATGAAGCCTAAAAGCACAAAAACAGGTGATTTGCCACCTTTGACGGTAAAAAAGGAAATCGAACACAATCAAATTGAGGTGTCCGGTTATATCGAAGCGGCACAAACGCAGGTTTTGGAGGCACCCGGCGAGGGGTTTATCGAACAGGTGCTGGTAAAAGAAGGCGACAGAGTAAAAAAAGGCGCATTGCTTTTTGCGCTTGATACCGACAAACAGAGTTATGCTGTTGCAGAACATGCTTTTGCGATAAAACGGGAGCAAATTAACGGAGCCTCGCAAAAGCTGAGCTTGATGGAGCAAGAACAGCGGCTTTTGGAAAAACAGCTCGCCGACCGTAAGGTGTATGCCAAATTTGACGGCATCGTTGCTGCCTTAAAAATTACGCAGGGGCAATACGCCAAGGCAAAAGATACCTTCGGCACACTGATTGACCGCAGTTTTCTTAAAGCCACGGTCGAAATTGCCGAAAGCGATGCGTCTCGCCTTGCAGTCGGACAAAAAGTTGATATGACATTTCCCGCCGAACCGGATATTAAAGTGCAGGCGGAGGTTATTTCTTATCCGGCAATCGCACGCCTAACCAGCCTTGGGCGGACGGTTGTCGATACGCTGATCCGGCTGGATAATCCGCCGGAGAAAATTCTTCCCGGTTATTCTTTTAATGGAATCATCGTAACGGGCGCCGACTCCGAAGCGCTTATAGTAGAGCAAGATGCCATCCGTTATGTGGAAGGAAAGCCGTTTGTCGATAAAGTTGTTGGCAATACCACACAGGAAATTGCGGTAACCGTCGAACCGTATATTAAAGGCTTTGTGAAGATTCTCTCCGGCGTGCAAGAAAACGATGTGTTGAAAAATCAAGCAAAACTGAACAACGATAGAGATTTCTAGGAGACGTGTAGTGAAAACAGGGATGATTGTCTCCCTTGATTCGGTGGTAAAAACCTTTTTTATGGGAGAAAACGAAGTACATGCCTTGCGCAGCGTCTCGTTCGATATACCGGAAGGGAGCTTTGTTTCGCTTATGGGGCCGTCCGGTTCAGGTAAAACGACGTGTATGAATATGATCGGCTGCCTTGACCGCCCGACGGCAGGCGCCATCTATGTTGACGGAGAAAACACTGCCGAAATGAGCGAAAAAGATTTGGCGTTTTTGCGGAATAGAACGATTGGGTTTGTCTTTCAGCAGTATTTTCTTCTGCCCACGCTTACCATTCTCGAAAACGTGATGCTGCCGCTTCGGTATCAGGGGCTGCCTGCCTCTGAACGGAAGAAACTTGCTGCCGAAGAGCTGGACAAAGTGGGTTTAAGCAACCGCCTCAAGCACCGTCCGAGCGAGCTGTCGGGCGGACAAAAACAGCGTGTCGCTATTGCCCGCGCCCTTGTAACCCGTCCTAAACTGATTCTTGCCGACGAGCCGACCGGAGCGCTCGATTCCGAAACAGGTCAGTCCGTACTCGATCTTTTTTTTGACATAAACCGGCAGGGTACGGCAGTTATTATTGTTACCCATGATCCGGACATCGGTGCGATGGCGCCGCGTTCCATTCATCTTAAAGACGGAAAAATCATCTCCGACACGGCAGATAATTTTTTAGAAAATCAATAACCCCGACGCAAGTATAGGGGTACAGTGCTCAACGTTTCGCACGGTATGGGATATCCGGCACGGATGCCGGTTGTTCCAAACAGGAACGAGTTTTTTACCTTGCAAAAAACTCGCAGTCAAAAATGTACAAGGATGTACATTTTTGACGAGGTGGTTGCGTCGGGTTTAATACCCTTCTTGACTTTATTAATGTGCGCACTTACACTGTGTTTATAGAGGAGTGTTTATGAAAAATATAACGCTATCAATTGATGAAACTGTTTTACAGGCTGGGCGAGAATATGCCAAGAGACATAACATCTCATTTAATTTTCTTGTAAGAAAACTTGTTGAGCAAACGGTTATTCCCCACAAAGATAACTGGCTTTATGATACTTTTTCGCTTATGGATACATTAAATGCAACATCAAGTGATGAGAAATGGACAAGGGAAGAATTATATCGTGTCTAAAATATTTATTGATACAAATATACTTGTTTATACCCTTGATTCAAAAGATTCATATAAGCAAGCAAAAGCGCGGAAAATAATGGAAAAAGTTGTAAACTTACATCAGCCGGTAATATCAACACAAGTACTCAAAGAATTCTATGTAGTTGCAACAACGAAATTAAAAGCAGATCGAATAATTGTTAAAAATATTATACACAATTTTTGCAATATTGAAATTGTTCAAAATGACTTAGAATTGATAGAGCAAGCAATAGATATTAGTGTAATTTTACAATTATCGTTTTGGGATTCATTGATAGTAGCTGCTGCTGAAAAAGCAAAATGTGAATATATTATTTCTGAAGATTTAAATTCGGGACAAACATATCGCGGAGTAATGGTAATAAATCCATTTAAAGAAGATGTTTTCTAACGCCCGCTTCAACCTGACATTGCTATGTACTTTAACCGTTTCTTGTAACACCATTTTTCCTGTGGAAGTTGCAGCTTTGCTGACTTATATATGCTATACTAATACAACAAAAGTCGATACTTAGAGAATTTGACTGTGACATTGAGATATTAAATGAATTTTTAACGCGATATGCAATCAAATCACCTAACACGCGCTTCAACCTGACATTACTCTTACGACGATGCAGGTTAAACGAATGTCAGGAGGACGCCCGACTGGGGCGCTTGGAGGAAAAATGTTATTTGTATTTGATTTAGATGGAACTTTATTAAATTCTAAAAAAGAAATATCTGAATCTAATAAAAAAGCTGTTCAGAAACTTTATTTAGCCGGTCATAAAATTGTAATAGCAACGGCTCGTCCTCCGAGAAGCATAGATTCTAAGATTAAGAAAATTGGAGTTTCAACAGATAATATTTATTATAATGGCGCTCTTGTCCGTTGTTTTGATGGCGTAACTTTTTCTCATTTTATAGAAAAAAATATCTTTAAAGAAGTTTTTTATTACATAAAAGAAAATGATAAATCTGCCGTGATTTCTATCGAAGATAATGATACATGGTTTTCGTGTTTTAATTTTGATTTTAAGAATTTTTATTCTGTAAAGGATGCTCCTGAAATTATCACTGAGGCAGAATTACTTCAAAAAAATCCGAACAAGATATTGATAAATTCTTATTCGAATTTAAATTATTTAAATGAAAAATTTAATAACATTTGTAATATAATAGAGACGGATTCCAAGACACTGATTCAAATAATGAATAAGAATGCATCAAAAGAGAAATCAATTAATGAGATTTCTAAAAAATATAAAATCAGTTCTAATGATATATATTGTTTTGGTGATGATTTCAATGATATTGAAATGTTCAAATTTTATAAAAATACCGTGGCAATGGGAAATGCAATTAGTGAATTGAAAACAATTGCAAAGTTTGTTACTGAGACAAATGATAATGATGGCATTGCTAAATTTCTTGTTGAGAAAGGATTTATCGCCTAACATCCGCTTCAACATGGCCTTGCCTTTGGCAATGCAGATTATGCAAATGTTAGGCGGGACGTTTTCTAGGAGAACCTATGAGATTACATATACAACACATACGGGATGGCGCTCATGTTTGAAGATATCCTTTCAGCCTTGCAGAATTTCCGGCACAATAAAATGCGCACGATGAAACCAAGAAAAGTTTTGCTGCTTTGCTGACTTATACTGCCTAGCTTTTTATGCTATACTAATACCATGTTGGACGGACGGGGCAGGGCACCGTTGAGGAGAAACAGAAAGTGAAAAGGGCATCTCTAGAAAACTTGAGTTTTTTAGAGGTTCCCGGAAATATGTTTTATCAATTGTCAACTTAGTTGAGCAATTTTATGAAAAGGAATTATGTACTTTACTTGTAATTTTTCATTGGGAGGGTGGTCGTATGGAATATGCTACAATTCAGATAACAGTTCCAAAGGATATGAAAACTTATTTTACCGACAATTATAGCTGTGAATCAAATGGAGATCTTGAGCGAAATGCACTCCTTTTATATCCCTATGTCTACAAAAATATCATTTCTCATGGTCGTGCAGCTGAAATTTTGGGAATTAAAAAACTTGATTTGATTGATTTATATGATGGTATGGGATTCCCGTATTTTGATATGGATATAACTGATATTATGCAAGATATTCAAACATTTCGTTCTCTTAAGAAAGTAAAGACATGATAGTAATTTCAGATACTACACCAGTTATTTCATTTTTAAAGATTGATCGTTTGGATTTACTTAAAACACTTTTTGAAGTTGTTCAAATTCCGAGAAGTGTTTTTGCAGAACTTATAGGAAATACTAAATATAGAGATGAAGCAGAAATAATAAAAAAGAGTCCTTTTATTCAAGTGATAGACAATATAGACGAGAATTATGTTTCACTTCTTCGCCGTTCTACCGGTCTTGATTTAGGTGAGAGTGAAGCAATTTACCTTTCGGATAATAAAAAAGCGGATTTACTTTTAATGGACGAAGTAAGAGGGCGTGAAGTTGCAATTCACATGGGTATTAAAATTATGGGAACGATCGGAATTTTAGGACTTGCTTATGAAGATTCTCTTATTTCAAAAGAAGAAATCAAACAAGCTATAGACATTTTGAGAGACTCCGGTCGGCATATCAGCGAACGACTTTATGAACAATTATTACATTTTATTCAAAGAAGCTAATAATTGTCTAACACCCGCTTCTTGTAACGTCATTTTTCCTGTGGAAAAGGATTTGACCGGCAGATATTGATATTACGAATTTTCTAGGAGAACCTATGAGATTACATATACAACACATACGGGATGGCGCCCATGTTTGAAGACATCCTTTCAGCATTGCAGAACTTCCGGCACAATAAGATGCGCACGCTCCTTTCGCTTTTAGGGATTATGATTGGTGTATGCTCGGTTGTTATTACGATGAATTTAAGCCGTTCGCTGGAGGCAAGCGTTGCTTTGGTGTTTAAGGATTTCAGCAGTTCGATAGTAGCCGTGTGGCCTTCGTCGTGGCGGAATTCTGCGATTACTTTTAACGACCGCTATGCCGATATGCTGAAAAAAAAGATACCGCAGATAAAACGCGTTTTTTGGTTTGATTCGTTTAATGCCGCGGTCATGCGTGGCCGCCTGAACGCCGGCACGAAGGAATGTTTCGGTGTAGAATACGGGTATATGGAAGCGCAGAAATGGCATCTTGAATACGGCACGGGATTTACCGCTTCGGATTTTATGAGCGGTGCGCAGAAGGTTATTATCGGGGAAGATATTGCCAAAGGCCTATTTCCGGAAGGAAGCGCCGTAGGTAAAACGCTGACGCTGTCGGTGGACAATGGAAATGCTGCGCCGCTCCTTTTTACGTGTACGGTTATCGGCGTGCTCAAAACAAAACAGACGACGGTAGGGCAGATGCAGCGGTTTGTATTGATACCGCATTCATTTATAAGGCTGCAATTCGGCCGAAAGGAAGCTGACTCGGTTGATGTTGAATTGTACGATACCGTAATGGATATCGAAGCTGTTGAAGAGGCGATTAAAGCAGCCTCCGACGAATATGCAAACAGTAAAAATGCGGTACGGATATGGTCGGCGCAGTCGATGCAAAAACAGGTTCAGAGCAGTCTTGCGATGATTGCCGCCGTGCTGTCCGGTATTGCAGGGCTTTCACTGTTGATAGGCGGTGTCGGTATTATGAATATCATGCTCGTAACGGTTGCGGAGCGGCGGCAGGAAATCGGCATCCGTAAAGCAATCGGCGCTACGACGGGGGCTATCCTTTCGCAGTTCTTAACGGAATCGGCAGCTATCAGTATTGTTGGCGGCGGTATCGGTCTTGCAGCAGGTTTTTTAATCAGTCTTGTTGCCGTTACGCCCATTTTATCTCAGTTTTCAGGCGGTAGCGACGTTGTGTTATCGTTCAATATGCGGGGTGCGTTGATGGCGTTTTTGATTTCTGCAGGAGCAGGTATTTTCTTCGGGCTGTACCCCGCATGGCAGGCCGGCAAACTCGATCCCGTCAAGGCGCTGGAAGAAACGTAAACACGGTACTTCCATGTACCGTGTTTACGTCCTGTTTTGCGCTTATGCAAAACAGGTTACTGCTGTATATCACCGACATCCATGTCGGTACTGATTAAGGAATAAGTATGCTGGAAGATTTTATCAATGCATTCGGCAATTTCCGCAGCAAAAAATTGCGGACGGTACTGTCCCTGTTGGGCATTGCAATCGGCGTTACCGTTGTGACGGTTATCAGCAATATCGGAAGCTCTATGAAGGTAAGCATGGCGAAGTTATTCAATCTTGATACGATGAATATGATTCAAATTGAGCCTCGCTGGGATTTTGATAAACAAAAGTATCATATCAAGCTGACTGAAAAATACCGTAACGCATTAGAGAAAAATGTACCGCTCGTAAAAGACGTATTTTATTCAGGCCTTTTCAACGCAACGGTTTCACATAATTCGTTTTATCTGAAAAATCAGCGGATAGTCGGTATTGAATACGGTGCGCTTGAAGCAAACGGGTACGAATGGTCTTATGGGAAAAGCTTTAGTCTTGATGATTTTGCAAACCGGCGGCACAAGATTATTCTGGTTGAAGATGAAGCGAAGGTGCTATTCCCCGAAGGAAACGCTATCGGGAAAAGAGTTACGCTTACCGTTCCGTATAATCAGGGGCGCCAGTTTATTCCATTTTCGTTTGAGGTATGCGGTGTTGTAAAGCCGCGCAATCGGTTTTCCAGTATCGGTTCTTTTATGGTGCCACGTTCATTTGTTACAGAGGATATGGGTATCGGTAAAAATGATTCCGATCTCGCTTCGGTGCAGATTTACGATCCGGCATATATTGACAAAGCAACGGCGCAGATAAAGGCGTTTTCCGATTCGTTTGCAAAAGCTGAAAACACCTTATGGACGTTTTCGGAAAAAGATATACTGAATCAAATCAATTCGCAAATCGCTCTTATCAGCGTGGTGCTTACCGTGATTGCGGTTATGTCGCTTCTGGTCGGCGGCATTAACATTATGAATATTATGCTGGTTACCGTAACGGAACGAAAAAAGGAAATCGGAATCCGCAAGGCGCTCGGCGCAAGTGAAGCGGTAATACGCAATCAGTTTTTAGTTGAGTCCGCGACGTTGAGTTTGACGGGCGGGATATTCGGTATGTTGCTTGGAGGAGGGCTTAGCATGCTTTTGGTACAAACGGTTTTTCAGTCCGACAACTTCAAGATGGTCTTTAGCCCGAATATTAGCGGTTCGGTTATTGCATTTGCCGTGTCCATAACCATCGGTATTTTCTTCGGTCTCCGCCCTGCAGTTAAAGCCGCGCGGCTCGATCCGGTTAAAGCCTTGGCGGATTGATTGATGATTCGGGTGGATTTGTGACAAGCGCAAATCTCGTGCCTGTATGAAACCACCGCCATCCATGGCGGTACTGATACGTGTTATCGTGAAAATCATAACTGCCTGGCTTTTATCTTAGAACCATCCTTGGAAATAAAGCGGGTTCTTAGGGCAGAGCCCTAAGTCGCCGTTTTTCTTTAGATGGGGTCATAGGGGAAGACTTTTCTTTTTATCGAAAAAAAAGAAAAGTCTTCCCCTAATTGATTTTGAATTTTCCCACCTCTTGCGCAAGATGATCAATACTGGTTTTATTTTGCTCTGTAATAGAAACAACCTCTTCTACAGCATCGGTTATTTGCTCTGCGCCGGAGGCTATTTCGGTCATACTGTCGGTTGTTTCCCGTGTAATTTCCGCCAATTTTTGCATCTCTTCGGCAATTTGCTTACCGCCTTCAAGCATTTCTATGGAAGCGGTGCTTACATCTTTCGTCACCTTATTGATAGTCTCGATAGCCGATAAAACTTGCGTACCGTTTTCTTCCTGTTCCCGCATAAGGTCTACAATCGAATCTTCTTTCTCCGAAATGTTACTGATAAGTCCATAAACATCGGTAAAAGTTTTCTCCGCTTGTATACCCGCCTCTGAAACTTGCGCGATAATTTCGGTTGATTCTTTTATAACCGCGCCGATCTGTTTTCCCTGCATATTGGATTCTTCGGCTAGTTTTCTAATTTCATCGGCAACGACGGCAAACCCTTTGCCCGATTCTCCGGCATGGGCAGCTTCAATTGCGGCGTTCATCGCTAAAAGATTTGTTTGGCTGGCGATATTTTGAATGACCTGACTCGCTTCCAGCAGCGCTTCCGATCGTTCCGCAATTTTCTTGACAAACTCATTTGCTGCCCGTGCCCCGTCTGTTCCCGCTTTCATTTGACCGTATACGGTTTTAATCAATTCATCATTTTGTGAAAGTATTTTATTAATACGAAGCATATTTTCCGCAGTGCGTGTTATTAACGCCGAAGACTGCGTAATACTTTCCGACTGCCTTGTAATCCCTTCAACAAGCAGGTTTAATTTTCCTTGAATCTGCTCACCGGCTGCAGCTGTTTCCGTTACACCGGCTGCTTGCATTAACGCTTTTTCCTTTACCGTTGTGGCATTGCTACTTATCTGTTTTACCGCGGCAGCCGTTTCTTCCATATTGCTTGATAAGTCGGAACCGATCGCCGTCATTTTATCGGCTTCTTCTTTTAAAACGGTCAACATAGTGTGGGTATGTTCTATCGCCATATTCAAATTTGTCATAAGCCGCCCGATTTCGTTATTACGTTTTACCGCTACGCGATCGGTAAGATCTCCCGCCGCAATTTTTTCAAACATAGATTCAAGTCTCGCAAAATACCGCTTTAGTGCACGGGCAGCGATAATCGCCAATGTGAAATATATAACAAACATCAACAGCCCGATGAGAATCATAATTCTGACTAGCGCATAAAACAACGAAAGGATTTCCCTTTGTTCCACAATGACAATAAGCTTCCATCTTAATTCGGGAAACGGAAAGATATAAGCTTTTCTCTGTTTTCCGTCCAATGTAATAAAAACGGAACCTTCCTTTTTTTGAGTGATTTTCGCGAAAGCGGCATCGACATCACTTAGGTTCTTAGAAATGAATGCACTATGGGCTGCATCCGCTAAAATCATCCCGTCATCTTGCACGAGCATACAGTATCCCGTATTCCCTATTTTGACACTGCTGATAAATGATGTTAAATCAGACAAATTAATATCAACACCGACACATCCTAATAATGTACCGTTACCGTCTTTTATAGCCTTTGCGACCGCTACGACAGGAGTACCATCTGTAGCAATATATACCGGTGTGATAACTATAGCTCCATTTGCTTCGGCGGCTTGTTTATACCATGATCTTTGGCGAGGATCATACCCTAGCTCGTCTTCCCCAGACCATGAAGTTGCAATTCCTCCCCATCGAGTCCCCATATAGACATCTTGGAATTCGGAGAAGCTTTCCTCTATAGCTTTAAACAACGTTACAAGCTCCTGTTCCGTTTTTCCAGTATGCGTATATATTCTTCCCGATTTTTGTGCTTCTATCGTATAATTATAAATAGTATCATCGGCTCCTCGTACAGCAGGATGCGAAGCAAGCATGGTAACAACATTCTCACCCTTTTGCATGAGGAGGTTGATCGATTTCTCAACGTTGAAAAATTGCTGAGCGGTAAACTCGTTAAACAATGCAGTATTTCTTTTGTAAAGTTCATAACCGACAACTGCACTAATAAAACCGATAATCGAAATGATCGTTATAGTGATCGCACGTAAAAGTCTAAAACGAATTGAAAGTGCTTTTTTCATTATGGTGTCTCCAATTGCTAATTGGTAATGGTAACTAATACATTTATTAATATGATCTCTGAATAATTCTTTATATTATATACTATAGTTAACAAATCCGTCAACTTGCTCAGGCAACGTTGCTGGCAGAACCATACACTTGCTCAAAAAGATAAAACTTTCTATAATAGTGAACTATCATTTTCTTAAAAAGTGATTAGGAGAAAAATATGGAAACCCGAAGCCGTTATGCCCCGTCTCCGACAGGATTTCAGCACATTGGCGGAGTACGTACCGCGTTATTTAATTATCTTTTTTCCCGCGCTACCGGCGGAAAATTCATCTTGCGTATAGAAGATACCGACCAAACCCGCTATGCCGCCGAATATGAAACAAATCTTTACGATACCCTTGACTGGCTTGGAATTGACTGGGATGAAGGCGGCTCCCGCGGCGGTCCGTATGCCCCCTATATTCAGTCTCAACGTTCCGAATTATACCGCGAGTATGCGGATAAACTCGTCAAAAGCGGTCATGCCTATTATTGTTTTTGCGATGAAGAACGGCTCGAACGCATCAGAAAAATTCAAACCATGAATAAAATGCCTCCGGGATATGACCGGCACTGCCGCAATTTAACGCAGGAAGAAATCGATGCGAATATCGCAGCGGGAAAGCCCTATGTTATCCGCCTCAAGGTGCCGCTTGAAGGAACAACGGTATTCCACGATGTCCTTCTCGGTACAATCGAGTGGAAAAACGAAGACATCAACCCCGATCCCATCTTGCTGAAAAGCGACGGCTTCCCCACCTATCATTTGGCGAACGTTGTCGATGATCACTTAATGAAGATTACGCATGTTATGCGTGCGCAGGAATGGGTACCCTCAACGCCGATGCATGTTATTATGTATAAAGCGTTCGGCTGGGAACATCCCGATTTTTGCCATTTGCCGATGGTTATGGGGAATGACGGGCATAAGCTTTCTAAACGGCATGGTGCGACCAGCTGTAACGAATTCCGCAACAACGGCTATTTAAAAGAAGCGATTATCAACTATGTTGCGATGCTCGGTTGCTCTTATGAGGAAGGGCGAGATATGTTCTCGCTCCAGGAATTGGGTGAACGCTTTAATCCCGAACACATCAACAAGGCTCCGGCGATTTTCGACTATAAAAAGTTGGAATGGTTTAACGGGCAGTATATGCGGCTTAAAACCGATGAAGAACTCTTTGAGTTAACATGGCCGTTTATTGCGAACTCCGGTATCTTCGGTGAGCAGGATCAAAAAGCTCGTGAAGCAGCCGGATTACGTTTTGTCGACCAGACGCTGCTTAAACCTACCGATGAACAAAAGGCAATGCTGATGAAGGTGATGCCGTTGATTAAAGAACGCCTCCACTTTTTAACGGAAGCCCCGCAAATGGTGCGCTTCCTCTTCGAAGAGCCGGCAGTTCCGCCTGCAGAAGAGATTATCCCCAAAAAGTTGGATGCAGAAAAGACGCGGGCTGTGCTGGAGAAAGCAAAAACCGTATTACCCTCAATTGCAAACCTTGATGAACACGCTGCAAGCGAGGTGTTCCGCGCGGAAGCAGAAGCGACGGGCGTTAAATTGGGCGACTTTATGATGCCGATGCGTATGGCAATTACCGGCAGCCGCGTAAGTCCGCCGCTGGTCGGTTCGATACAGATCTTAGGTATAGATCGTTCTATTGCCCGCATCGAAAAAACTTTGAAAGAACGGTTTAACTTCGGCTGCTGATATGGCGCAGCCTCGTTAACCGCGAGTTCCGGCAGATGCCTTTAATAACCAAACGAGGAGTTTACAGTATGGAAGATCACGCAATTTCAATGGAAAAAATCGTCAGCCTATGCAAAAGGCGCGGCTTTGTGTTTCAGTCTTCTGAAATTTACGGAGGACAGAACGGGGCATGGGATTACGGTCCGCTCGGTGTTGAATTAAAAAACAATATCGCCCGCGCATGGTGGAAGGAAATGACCCAGCTGCACAACTCAATTGTCGGTATCGACGCAGCTATTTTGATGCACCCGCGCGTGTGGGAAGCATCGGGACATGTGGAAAACTTTACCGATCCGCTGGTTGACTGTAAGAAGTGTAAAGCACGCTTCCGTGCCGACCAGATTGATCAGAACAAGTTAGCAAAAAAAGAATGTCCCGACTGCGGCGGCGAGCTTACCGATGTACGAAAGTTCAATTTAATGTTTAAAACCCATATCGGGCCGACGGACGATAACAGCAACCTCATCTACTTACGCCCCGAAACCGCACAGGGTATTTACGTGAATTATAAAAACGTTGCGCAAGCCAACCGTATGAAAATCCCTTTCGGTATTGCGCAGATCGGTAAGGCATTCAGAAACGAAATTGTAACGAAAAACTTTATCTTCCGTACCTGCGAGTTTGAGCAGATGGAAATGCAGTTTTTTGTAAAGCCCGGTACCGACGACGAATGGTTCAACTACTGGCGTGAACAGCGGTGGGCGTTCTACAAAAAGCACGGTGTCCGCATGGATAAGTTGCGCTGGCATCAGCATGGCCCGGATGAGCTTGCTCACTATGCAAAAGACGCCTACGATATTGAATATGAATTCCCGATGGGCTTTAAAGAGCTTGAAGGCGTACACAACCGCACCAATTTTGACCTGACCCGCCATACCGAATATTCCGGTAAGGATATGCAGTATATTGATCAGGATAACGGCAACGAACGGTATATTCCGTACATCATCGAAACCTCAGCCGGTTTAACCCGCAACCTCTTAATGTTCCTCTGCGATGCGTACGAAGAGCAAAAAGTTGCCGACAAAGGCAATGATGACGATTGGCGAACCGTGTTGCATTTCCATCCGGTTATTGCGCCGATTACCGTAGCAGTGTTACCTTTGATGAAAAAAGACGGCCTTGCGGAGCTTGCACAGGATATTCAAGCGGAATTACGTGAAGACTTCCGTACCGACTATGACCAATCAGGAGCAATCGGTAAGCGATATCGCCGTCAGGATGAGGCGGGCACTCCATTCTGCGTTACCGTCGATTATGACAGCAAAGAAGACGGAACCGTTACCTTACGCTTCCGCGATTCTATGGAACAGGTGCGTATTCCCCGTACCGAACTTGCAAACCGAATTAGAACAGAAATAAAAAATTATACAAGAGCGTAGGCAATATTTTCCCGTATAATGCAGACGTACAGCATAACCAGCAGCACGAGTGTTATACGGGAAGCAACACTCTCTTACGCGGAGTTTTCTATGGCTAAAAAATATTCATATAGTGCAGAAGATCAATCTATTCTGTCGCCGATATTATATAAGTTTTTCGTTAATCCATTGGTAGCAATTTTACCTTATCGTGTACCGGCAAATTTTATTACATTTTCATCCTTTCTTTGTATTATTACTGCTTTTTGTGTTGCAGTACATGGGTACTATGTCGGAAGGTACGAGCACTGGTGGCTTATTCCAGTACTTGCACTGATTTATCTGACCGGCGATTGTGCCGATGGAAAGCAAGCCCGAAAAACAGGCACCGGTTCACCGCTTGGTGAATATTTTGACCATTTTTTAGACTGTTTTGTGACCGGTCTTTTAATGGGTATTCTGATGATATCTTTCAAGGTAACAAAACCGGCTCTCATTACAATAGGTTTCTTTAATCTATATGCCGGGCAAATCGGAAGTTTCTGGGAACGCTATAAGCGGCGGGTAATGTGCTTTGGAAAACTCGGATCCAATGAAGGAATCATTGCAATCGGTTTGACATCGTGGCTTATGTCAATACCGTCGATCCACGCGGCAGCAGACACAGTTCTCCTTTTCAATATAACAGGTGGAGAAGCTCTGATTATTACTATTATGACGGGAACAGCAATCTCCGCAATTCATTCAATTGTCCGATCTCGCGCAATTTCTGCCCGCCTCATTGCACATTTAATACTATCGTTCGCCGTTACCTACACAGCTGCCTATCTCTTTGGGAATAAGAATATAGTATATATCACGGGTGTGGTAAGTTTCTATAATGTATTTTTCCTTTCTTCGCTTTTAGCAGCAACCAACCTTGATAGCCGAGAATGCTTGCCGGATGTTATCATCCCTCTTTCATTCATATTATTCTTTTTGATCCCGAATTATACTTCACTTATTCAGCATATACAAATTGTATATTTGGTAGTGCGGGTTGCGATAAAATTTATCTCGTTTGTCAGAATAAACCGGCAGTATTGGTATTGGATTAATCCGCCGCCGCCGGATGAAGATCTTTCAGCAACGCGGTAATCCGATCGGGGTAGTCAGTAATAAGACTGTCTACCTCCATTTCAATCAGCTGCCGGTAATCGCACTGAATGCTGCCGAACCATGGATTGATGCGGATACCAGCCCGGTGCAAAGCCCCAACCAGTTCAGGCGTTACACAATAAGCTGATGGGTGATAACATTCGATACCGAGGTTCCGCACATACTGCTCAGGATGAATTTGCCAACTGTCTACCAATAATCCGCACGTTACCACCGGATCGATCTTCTTCATCCGCAGTACGCTTTCATGATTAAAAGACGAGACGATACAGCGATTAATCAGTTTATATTCCTTCATCAGTCGATACACAACTTCTTCAATTCCTTCATAGATAAAAACGCCCGTTTTTAATTCGATATTCGAAATGATGTGTGGCTGTTCCGCAATATATTCAAAATATTCTCGCAATGAAGGGATCGGAGCAAAATCTATCGTTTCGGGATGCGGCTTCGCGGCATTCAACGCTCTTAACTCACGATATGTTTTCTGCCCGACCAAACCCGTACCATCAGTCGTGCGGTCAACTGTTTCATCGTGAATAATAACCGCTTCACCATCTTTTGAAAGATGCACATCAAACTCTATCCCGTCACAGCCGGCTTCCACCGCTTTCCGAAAGGCAAGCATGGTGTTTTCAGGGTACCGGCTGCGGAATCCCCTGTGCGCAATATTAAGCATTGTTTTTTCCATCATGACGGGATTATAGCACAGAGGGGGCAATGATGTACACTTTTTAAGGTGAGCATGGCCATAGGTTGTTCTATTTTTCCTATTTCAGCCTACCGGTAGCTTGTGCAAGTGCACTCGCCGTTAAACCGTAGTCGGAAGTATACAATAGTTTTGCAGCCTCGGCATGAGCAAGGCTCGCGGTATACGCAGCCTCCAGAGATGGATATCCTTGAGCCGCTAATGCGGTAATCATCCCGCTCAAGACATCACCAGCCCCCGCTTTGGCGAGCGCATTGGTTCCAAGCGGGTTCACAAATACTTGGTTTCCGCAGCCAATCAGCGGATAAGCGCCTTTCAATACTATGACTGCCTGAGGAAAAGCGCCGCAAAACAGCCGCAAATATTCAAACCGGTGCTCCTGTATTTCGGCGACACTTACCTGCGCAAGTCCGCTATTTGCAAGCAGACTTTGGAACTCCTTTGGATGCGGCGTTAAAATAGGTGCTTTGAAAAGCGACAGCAGTGTAGGCAGTTTGGTGTTATGCAGTATATCGGCGTCAAGAATGAGAGGCAGTTCCCGAACGTGCTCTTGTGAAAGGAAGCCGAGCGCCCGAGCCTGTGTATCGGAATTTCGCCCTAATCCGGAGCCGACCATTGCTGCCGAAAAGTTTTCGGGCAGCTGTAACGTATACATAAAATCGAATGGAGCGGCAGATACAGGCTCTCCGAACACGGTAACCAAACCGATTCCGAAGTGAAGAGCAGCTGAAGCAGCAAGCATACAAGCGCCGGTTTTTTCACCACAGAAAAAAAGGCCGTGTCCGTAGCTCATCTTGTGGGTATTTTGCACGCTGCGGTGAGGCAGCTTCATATCCTCTACCGACAAGAGAAAGGTGCCGGTCTCACCTTCGTAGCAGCGCCGCGGCAGGCCGAGATTACAAACATGAATAGCCCCGGTATAATCCTTCGCAGCGTCGGCATAGAGTGCTGTTTTGAGGGCACCCATCGTACAGGTTTCATCGGCGCGAAACGCAACAGGAGATGGCATACCGAATTCGTTTAAACCGCTCGGAATATCACAGGCAATTTTATAGCCCTGTACCGCATTCATCCGCTCAATCAAAGCGCTCATTTCGCTATCGAGGCTGCCGCGGATTCCCGTACCGAACACCGCATCAACAAGTACATCGCAATGCTCCTGTAACATGTCCGTTATCGGTATGCCAAGCAGACTAAGCCGATCTTGCTGTAATTTGCACAAGGGGGATTTCGGCTCTTTTACTAAGACAACGCGAACAAGACAAAAATCGGCGAGAATCCGTGCAAGAGCATACCCGTCACCGCCGTTATCACCCGAACCGCAGACAATCTGTACAAGCGGTAATTCTGCCTGTGGAAATTTTATGTGCGAAGACGGTAAATCCAAAGCATTGTTCTGCCTCGAACGTCCCTGTATATTTTGTGGGTACAATAAACGTGATGAAAGAAGATTTCGGATACGTTCAACCATGCCGCAGGCAGCATGCTCCATCAGTACACCGTTTTTTAGATTAAAGGCATCTTCCGCCCGCTTATCCAGCTCTCGTACCGAGTCAAATATCTTTTCCATCAAAAAAGCCTCTCAAAAAGACGTTAGGTTATTCATCACATGAGAACTGCGGAATTAAAGCGGCAGATGAGGATTGTATTTCTGAGTCGTTTCTAATCTTCTTTCTTTAAGACCACTTGTTCCAACATGATAAAGTTATAAATTTTTGTATAGACAGCGGTCATCCATTCCCGTATCGGCTTGTCGGAATGCTGTTCAATTTCCTTCCAATTTTGCAGTAAATCTCGATGGGGTTTATCATAGTCGGCAATACAATTCTTTATAGCATTTCCAAGCGTCATAATATTTTTAATAGCAACTTTAAGCAGTTTAAGAGCAGCTTCGTTAACGGTATCCAAGTGTTTTTGCACTTGACGACCGGCTTCTTTTTCCCGCTCCATTCGCGACAACAGCGTGCGGAATTTAACCCCCATTTCGGAAACCTCTGACAGTTTTTCGTCAAACTCCAAAAGCTTAGTCGAAATATGCATCAAATTGTGGTAGCTTTCGGAATATTCGGCAGAAAGCACCTGCTGTGTCCATTGCCCACGTACTAAAATTAAATCGGATAGAGCCCGGATATCACTTTTAAAGTACTCGACTAAAAACGATTTAAGGTAGTTCATTGCATCAGCATAGATATAACCTTCAAGTCCCCGTTTTTCAAATGCTGCATTGGAACGCGGATTATAGTTTTTAGTACCTGACGAAATCACATTTCCGAATACACGCTGCACGAGCATTGCTACCTGAGAATTCTTTTGCTCCATAACAATGTCTCTTAACGTATTATCAATCGACCGTTCTATTTGCTTAAGATAATCATCAGTTACCTTTTCGGTGAAGGGACTGATTTCGACCGTGTAGGCAGTATCTTTTGTAATATGCTGAATAATTTTTTCTAAGATATGGGAACGACGGACATCGTTTAAAAGGCTCAGATGCTTTTTCCACAGAGGAGCATTAACCGGCTGTACATTCTTGTATGCGGTAATAATTGCGAAAAGCTTCTCCCAATTTGCATCAAGCGAAAGTCCGTTTAGCACAACGATAAAATCTTTTAATTCATCTTTAAGGTACTCGCCATTAACAGTAGCAAAGTTTGGCGTATAAGAAAATTTGTCTTCCGGCAAAGCGGGATCGAATTTTTTTAAAAAGAAATAATAATCAAACAGCACAAAGTGGATAAATTCATTGAGCTGCCGATACTGTGTATCAATCTCGTCTATCTTCTTGCCGTCAAACTCACGCATAAAGGCATCAAATTCTTTCTGTACCTGAATACTCAATTCTTTTTGATTGGTCGTTTTTGCACGTTCCTTGATGGCTTCAGGCGTCAGTTTTTCCCGTATTTGATGCTGTCGTTTTGACAAATTTTGCTCTACGGTGATACTCTTGAGAACCTTTGACGAGGCGGCACTTGCAAGGAGAGCCCGTGCAGGATCGACAATTTTATACAGCTCAAAAAAGAACCGCGCCATCTGCGGTTGGAGTTCTTCCGAAGAAGGTTTATACCACTTACTGAATTTATTTTTTGAAATTTCCTTTGCCAACGCTTTTAAATGTCGTTTCTTTATCGCCTCTGCATCATCCCGTGGAAAAAAAAGCTGTAATATACGTGTAAGAAAAGATTCTTTTTTCTGTGCCATAGATATACCTATAATGAATAAAATCCGCAAATCTGTCAATCAAAAAAAATTTTTTATCCCTTTCAAACCCTGCAAATTTATGATAGTGTAGGAGAGGTTATCATCGATAATTACAGAAAGATAAAACTACGGCTCCCTTGCCTTGGAGTTTGATACTGTCGATATAACGGAGGTACAGCATGCGCTATAATGAAGAATTTAATTTTACCATTGATACACTCTGTCCCTGTAAAATACCTTCTCCTATTCACCTTTCAAACGTAATCGGCGACAGTATTGCAAATTACGTTACCAATGACGATTTTATTCGCTTCCGGTTGGAATCTAAGGTCGGAGAGCAGTACGGGACATTCAAACGCGAACAGCTTATCGAGAAAGCAGGTCCGCGGGAAAAAATATTCTTTAATCCGAGTCATGTCCATGCAGGCATTATCACATGTGGAGGATTATGCCCCGGCCTTAATGATGTGATCCGATCGGTCGTACGCTGTTTGTGGGGACGTTACGGCGTTAAGCGAATCAGCGGCATTCGCTTCGGATTTAAAGGCCTTTTACCGGACTACCATTTCGATGTTATGCCCTTAAACCCGACGGTTGTCGATGCATGTCATAAAACAGGAGGAACAATCCTCGGCACTTCACGAGGCGGAGGTACCCGCGTTGTCGAAATCGTAGACGGAATCGAGCGGCTCAATTTGAATATCCTTTTTGTCATCGGAGGCGATGGAACACAAAAAGGCGCTTTAGAAATTGCAAAGGAAATTGAACGACGCGACCTGTGTATCTCCGTTGTCGGCATCCCGAAAACCGTTGATAACGACCTGTCGTTTATTCAAAAGTCCTTCGGTTTCGACACGGCAGTTGTAAAAGCCTCTGAAGCAGTTGCTGCCGCCCGTATGGAAGCACAGTCCCAAATCAACGGTATCGGATTAGTCAAGCTGATGGGACGAGAATCGGGATTTATTGCGACGCACACGGCTATTGCAAGCCATGAGGTCGACTTTGTACTTATCCCCGAAATTCCTTTCGATATGCGAGGTGAAAACGGTTTTTTAAAGCATTTGGAAGACCGCTTAGCCCAAAGTCATTACACAGTTATTGTTGTTGCAGAAGGAGCCGGTCAAGACTTAATGCAAAGCAAAAATGAAACCGACGATTCAGGCAATAAGCGTCTTTCCGATATTGGCGTATTCTTAAAAGAGCAAATCGATGCTTATTTTAAGTCAAAATCCATTCATATCAACTTGAAGTATATCGATCCGAGCTATCAAATCCGGTCAGCGCCGGCAGCGCCGGTTGACTCTATTTACTGTGAACGGCTTGGGAATAATGCGGTACATGCCGCTATGGCGGGAAAGACAAAGTTGATTGTCGGTCTTATGTATAATAAGTTTGTTCATTTGCCGATCAATGTCGTCGTCCGTTCTCGCAACTATGTCGAACCGGACGGCTCGCTCTGGCGCGACACCCTCGATGCGACAGGTCAGCCGCCTCTAATGAAAAACAAGACTCACGATGACCACAATAAACATACATCTGCTCATTAGTCGAACAAGCATAAACGCGGTAGCGTAGTTAAATTTAAGGGAACCATCCAGAGACTGTTTTGCAATCCTCCTCAGCGGATATAATGCATCTTTACCCTTACAGAAAAGATCGATAGGATTTCAGTCTTTGGACTATCCATCGCTTTTATTTAGTGTATAGAGGAACGAACATCCTTCAATACAACATCGTGAGAACCGCCTTCGATAATACTGGAAGGAGAGACCAATGTTATTTTGGCATTCTGTTGCAGCTCAGGAATGGTGAGGACACCACAATTACACATCGTAGAACGTACCTTATAGAGTGTTGTTTTAACACCGTCATGCAATGAGCCCGCATAGGGAACATAGGAATCCACGCCCTCTTCAAATGCGAGTTTACTGTCTCCGCCGGAATCGTAACGCTGCCAGTTTCGTGCCCGCGATGAGCCTTCGCCCCAATATTCTTTCATATAACTGCCGTTTACCAGTATTTTATTTGTCGGACTTTCATCAAAACGAGCAAAGTAGCGCCCTAACATACAGAAATCGCTGCCCATTGCAAGCGCCATTGTAATATGATGATCATACACAATACCGCCGTCAGAACAGATAGGAATATAGACACCTGTTTTCTTAAAATAGTTATCGCGAGCTTTGGCAACCTCGATAAGTGCCGTCGCCTGCCCTCGGCCTATGCCCTTGGTTTCGCGGGTAATGCAGATGGAGCCTCCACCAATCCCCACTTTGACAAAATCGGCACCGGCCTCCGCCAAAAAAATAAATCCATCTTCGTCAACGACATTGCCGGCTCCGATGGGAATTTTATCTCCGTATTGTTTTTTTACAAAGTTAATAGTACGCTTTTGCCATTCCGAAAAGCCGTCGGAAGAGTCTATACATAAAACGTCAGCGCCTGCAGCCACCAACGCAGGAACACGCTGCTCATAATCACGAGTATTAAGCCCCGCCCCAACCAAATAACGCTTTTTTTCGTCGAGTAGCTCATTCGGGTGCTCTTTTTTGCTTTCATAGTCCTTACGGAACACAAAAGCCACAAGTTTTCCTTCTGAATCAAGGACGGGAAGGGAATTGAGCTTATACTCCCAAATAATATCATTTGCTTCTTTTAAGGTAACACCTTCACCGGCATAATGGATCTTTTCAATCGGCGTCATAAATTTCGCAACGATTAAATCCCGTGCCATCCTACTTGGGCGATAATCACGGCCGGTAATAACACCAAGCAACTTCCCATGTGCAGTACCGTCATCAGTAACAGCAACTGTCGTATGCCCCGTTTTCTCCTTTAAACGCAACACGTCTTCCAAAGTATTTTCAGGCTTTAAGTTTGAATCGCTTTCTACAAAGCCCGCTTTATAGTCCTTAACAGCAGCAACCATTGCAGCCTGTTTTTCTATACTCTGTGAACAGAAAATAAAGGATAACCCACCCTCTTTTGCAAGAGAAATTGCCATACCATCATTGGAAACCGACTGCATAATTGCCGAAACTAACGGAATATTGAGCGTATACAACGGTTTTTTCCCTGTAGAAAATCGGGTAAGCGGCGTGTGCAGATTGATATTCTGTGGATTATGCTCAATACCAGTATAGCGAGGAATTAACAGATATTCATTAAACGTATGCGACGGTTCTTCATAATAGTATGCCATAATTTCTCCTTACGGTTACATCATATTTTAGGAATCTTTTTTTATCAAGTATTAATTCGGCACCGATTATTCACAACTTACTCACCAACATAACAGATTATCCACAAGTTATTAGCAATATCATTCTATTATTTTCTCTTTTTTTTAACCGATATAAACAGACACCCTTTTACATTAAAAGGGCATAAACCTTTTACACATAAAACTTTATACAGCAAAAACAATATAAATGATATAATAAAGGGCAAGAAATGCAGATATATAGTTTACAAGATATCCACAACTTCTACACAAGTAATAATATTATCGAATATCAACCAAGCGAAACCTGTGCGTTATTATCAATCGCCAAAATAGTCTTACATTCGGAGCAGCGGAAGCGACCTGGACGAGGCGCCTTTAATTTCTTTGCACAGATAGGACACGAAAAAATTTTGGGGAAGAGATTAACCTGAGAAGTAATATTTGCTCCTTTATTTTTAAAGAATTCAATAGCTGTTTCTAAGGAATCATGGATAGTAAAGAAAGTTGCAAAACCGAGCAGTTGAAACACTTCATATACTTTCGGCTGAAGACTTAACAATACAATATCACCGCCCTTCCCTTTTACAGCCTTTAGGAAAGCAGTAAAAGAGCCTATCCCCGTAGAAGAAACATAATCCAAATGGGCACAGTTAAAAATAATCTGAATATATCCTGCATCAATAAGGGTTGTAACTCTTTTTTGAAAGAAGGTTGAATTATACGTATCGACATATCCTGACAGAATGATCACGATACATTTTTCAAGCCCTTCTACCTTTTGTAGTTGTATTTTAAGGCTTTTGTCTTTTTCGTTATCGAAACTCTGAATTATTTCTGCGTCATTCATATGCCAATCCTTTGTCAAATCCATCCTTGTTATGAAGTAAAAATTATATCTATATTCATATCCCTATTCAAGGGACTCAGCCCTAAAACGACGACCACCCTTTATCAACCGGTAGTATAACCCCATTATAAGCGCACTCTTTTAATAAAAAGAGCGCAGCATCCGTAATTGTAGTCGGATTAATCAATTCACCATCAGGATTTTTTTTCGCCCATATCGCCCGAGTATTCTCCGACAATAAACCGCTATCGGTAAAACCCGGGCAAACGGCATTTGCTGTAATACCATATTGAGCATATTCCATACTCACGGATTTTACAAGTGATATAAGGCCTGTTTTTGCCGCCCCATATACGGCATTTGTTCTAAAACCTCGTAAAACTTGAGTTTCCGTACCGCCAAACAGCAAAATACGCCCCCAAAGCCGTTCTTTCATACCAGCTAAAGCCGATGAAACCAGTATACCAGGCAGTGTAAGGTTTGCATATACTGTTGCACTCCATTCCTGAGCAGAAGTCATATCAAGCGGTTTTTGCAAAAACGGACCGTAAGCGACGCACAGAATATCGGCAGCATTGGCATATTTGCACAGCTCCCCCACATAGGAGGCTTTTTGCAAATCACAGATAAAACAGGCTACATTTCCTTGGCAGCAAAGACTTGCAACACGTTTTGAATTGCTCTGTCCCTGCATCACAACAGAAACAGATTCTTGTAAAAGCGATTGCGCTAAGCAGTATCCAATTCCACTTGTCCCGCCGACGACCAATGCGCTTTTACCTTGCAGCACATTATCCATAGCGTATTCCTTCCATACGGTTTATTAGGCAGTCCCCACGCTTACTTTTTTCATTATACTCCGAAGTACTTGACATAGCAAGCGTTCTCTACACAAAATAATTACCATGAGTACTTCAACCTCACAAGAACGGCTTCCGATTGCAGTTATTCTCTGCCGCCCTGAAATAAGCCGTAACATCGGCGCTGTTTGCAGATCAATGGCCAACAATAATTGTTCCGATTTACGTATTATAGGAAACAAAAAAGATTATGATGAAGAAGAGATCCTCCGGTTAGCCATCCATGCCGGAACAATATGGCAGCAAGCCCGTTTTTTTGAACCTTCAATTATGGGATTAAAAGCATCAATTGCCGATTGCTGCATTGTCGCCGGAACAACACGGCGCATAGGAGAAAAGCGCAAATCATGGGGCATGACACCGGAGGATTTCGCTTCGTTTTCTTTCAATACGGCAGAAGGACTTACCGGCCTTGTATTCGGCAATGAACGAACCGGGCTTACCGATGAGGAATTAAATGTTTGCTCGGTTGCCATCAATATCCCTTCAGCCCCCGATTTTCCATCGCTTAACCTTTCGCATGCCGTGCAAATCGTCTGCTATACGCTATTCCGCGCCTATAGTCCCCGAAAATACGGCTATGAGCGTATCCCTTATACGCGGGTTACCTCAACCTCAGAACATATCAACGACTGTTTATGTAAAATGGGTCTTTTTAAACATGCAGGGAAAGAAGATAACATTCGTTTTTTTCAGGAGATAATTGCAAGAGCGGGATTATCCGCCCGGGAAGCGCGGTATTTGGAAGAACTTTTTCAAAAGCTATGCTATGTTAAATGTCGAAATGCTGAGGGAACAGTACAGGAGATGCCTTTGCTGCAAACACCGCCCGTTCCAAACAATTAAAAAGTTCACGGACATTCCCCGGCCAATTATACTTACACAGCAGAGACAGAGCCTCCCGTGATAAGTGTTTTCTCGTTTGTTTTAAATAATTATATGCCAGCACTCCGATATCTTCTTTATGCTGACGCAGCGGGGGAACGATAAGATGGGCAACATCAAGACGATAAAAAAGATCTAATCGGAAGAGTCCCTGATCTACCATTTCTTGCAGATCACAATTTGTCGCACAAATCAATCTAAAATCAGAAGAGTACTTTTGAGTACCTCCCAGTTTATAATATTCGTGTGTTTCAAGAACCCGTAAGAGTTTTGCTTGCAAATTCAGTGTAAGATTTTCTATTTCATCAAAAAATAATGTTCCTTGATCTGCCTCTGAAAAGAGACCTTCCTTATCGATTGCTCCGGTATAAGCTCCTTTACACGAACCAAACAATAAACTCTCTGCGAGATCTTCCGCAATGCAAGTAGTATTTACCGGTAAATATCTACCGGGACGATTTTTAGAATAGTAATGAATGAGCGAAGCAACGACTTCTTTACCTGAACCGCTTTCTCCGTACAGCAATACATGAGAATTTTGCTGTGCTGTCTGTAAAATAAAGTTCCGTATCATTTGAATTTCGATACTCTGCCCCTGCAATTTCGTATAGAGCGGAGCCGTTACCGGATCTATATCGTACATATCGATTATTCGGATAATTTTTCCTTCAAGCGTATTTTGAATAGTATTGTGTAATATATTGAATTCATAAGGAATAGAAAAACATCCTAATATCATATTTGTTGCAAAAGCGGCCTTTTCTACAAAATTACAATGCTGATGTGATAATAAAAAGATAGGTAAAATGGGATATTGCCCGTAAATTTCTTTGAGTATATTCGGCGGATACTCGCCCCCTGCTTCAAAATCAAATAACAGAAAATCGTAGGCTTTTTCTTCTAAGCAAGGTAGGACAGCCCGATTGTCCAATATATAGTCTATAGACCAAACTTTTTTAGACACACAAGCGAGTTTTTCGGCATCTGTCGAAAATGCTGCAACAAACAAAACACTTAGCACAGCCACACCTACAACAGAAAACCGGAAGAGGCAGGAATCGAACCTGCCGTTGCGAATTATGCAACCAACGGTTTTGAAGACCGCGAAGACCACCAGATCCCATCAGCTTCCATTAATAAGAGAAATTATGATTTAGTATAAAGTGAAAGTTTCTTTTAAGCAACCCTACTGCTTTTAATTTTAACGCTATCAAGAGGAAAATTTTCCGGTTTTTTATCTTTTTAGGATTATTATGCTTTACTTATTTGATCTCTAGTGTTCCGTCTTAAACATGACAAATATTTCACTCCCCGCAAAGGGATATTAGAATCGCCGCATGAATAAACTTGAGTGATGAACGGCCAAATATAATCAAATTTAAGCATACAAAGATTGTTTATATATTGCCGATACTATGTTAAAATAGTACCAATGAGCAAGATAACATACCTATCCGTACAGGATGTAATGAAGCAATGTTTGGATTATTTCGATATTGTGTATTGAAAAACCGCCCCGGAAATGATCACCTAAGATTCATTACCAAAAGTCGGCGTATTAGAGTTCTTTTATCCGGCCGCTTCTTTCACACCCGCCAGATACCGGAGCATTTTATCTACTAGGATAAAGGCTTGCGGCGTCAGTGTTTCGAGCCTGTCCTGCGGCGTGTGCATCCGCTGCCATGTCTGCGGAATGACGGCGGCAAGCGGCGAATCAGGCGGAACATGTGCATTGGTGATAATACACCGTTGAAGCGCTTGAGCGGCGCTTTCGTTGGCGGATATTTCCATACCGGCCGACTTATTACATCCGGCGCAATGCACATTACCCGATGGGGGCGTTCCAGCCGAGTGCGGCATATACCGCATCAGCAGCTCCGCTTCCGTCCTCGGCAATACGGTGATAACCTGTGCGGTTAATCCGGCGGAAATGAGCCCCGCGTTGTCGCTGTAGGCAGTCGGCAGCGAAAGCCAGCGCCCCCTGCACGCGGCGTCGGCATAGATGCGGCAGCGCCGATGCAGAGCGGAAAGCGCCGCCGTTTTCTGCTTTTCTCTGCCGTATATCCCCGACTCTGAAAGGATGAGCGTATCCCCGCTGCCGCACATATCAAACACAAAGATGTCATCCTGCTGCATTGAAAGCGCACGTAGGCCTTGCCCCAAACGGTACGCCCCTTGGTTTTTAATGCCATCCGTACCCGCTTCCTCACCGTCGGTAAAGATGATGCGGATGTTATGCGCATCCCGTTTCTGCAACAGCGTTTGAGCAAACAGCAGCAGCTGTATGCAGGCGGCGGAATTATCGTTTGCGCCCTGTGTACCGGCGGCGCGGTCATAGTGCGCTATCAGCGTTTTCATCTTAAAGCGGGGATTGTACGCGGATTGCCGGTAGGTAATAACAATATGAGTTTTATCTTGAAGAGTAACGGTACGGTAGGGAATTCCTTGCGTCGCCAACCGTTCCGTTATAAAGGTGCGCCGGTCTGCCGCCGGTTTTAAAAAAGCGCTGAAAAGAGGCGAAGCGATAATCGCTTGAGCTTGTTCAAGAGTCACGGCGGCAGAGGAATCGGGTTATAGAGCGGCTAAGGCTTTTTCAAGCTCGCTGACTAAGTGCGCAAAGTGCTTACAGGCTGCCTCAACCGGTTCGGGAGAAGCCATATCGACACCGGCAATCCGCAGCGACTCGATGGGATAGCGGGAACCGCCGGAGGTTAAAAACTTAAAGTAATCCTCCCGCTCCGTTTTTCCGCCCGAACATACCCGTTCTGCAAGGGCAAGCGATGCGGAAATACCGGTTGCGTATTTGTACACATAGAACGAATTGTAAAAATGCGGGATACGCAAGCCTTCAAGATCGCTGCATTCCTCAAAGTGCATCGCGGGATCGAAGTAAGCGGTCAGCAGTTTGCGGTACTCGCTGCGAAGGTTCTCGATGGTAAGCGGCGTTCCCTCTTCAACAAGCTTATGCGTGATATGTTCGTATTCGGCAAACATCGTCTGGCGGTAAAGCGTCGCGAGGATATCGCTTACACGAATACTCAGAAGGTATGCGCGCATTTTGGGGTCGCTCGTGTTTTTCAGCATAGAGCGGAACAGCAGCTCCTCGTTAAAGGTTGAGGCAACCTCTGCTTCAAAAATCGTGTAGTTGTAGCTTAAAAACGGATTGTTCCGCACTGAATACCACGAATGCATGGAATGCCCGCCTTCATGCACAAGGGTGAACACATCCCGAATAACATCCTCTTTGTAGTTAACCATGATATACGGATCGCCTTCAAAGCAGCCCCACGAAAAAGCGCCCGAACGCTTGCCTTTGTTTTCGTACCGGTCAACCCAGCCGCCGAGTAACCCGTTCCGCAGCGTGGTGACATATTCATCGCCGAGCGGCTGTAACGCTTCGGTAATCATATCAACGGCTTCGTTGTACGGAGTGTGGCGCCGCACTTCGCCCACCAACGGAACATACACATCGTAGTGCCGCAGTTCATCAAGTTTGAGCGATTTTTGCATAAGCGCATAAAAATGATGCAGCGGCTCCAAGTTTTTCCGGATTGTGCTGATAAGGTTGTCGTATACTTCCGTCGGAACCTTATCGGGATAGAGTGCCTGTTCACGGGCGGAACCGTATCCGCGGATACGGGCAAGCGCGATATTTTGCTGCACTTGACCGGTGTACAAAGATGCTATCGTATTTTTGTACGTGTCGAATGTGCCGTAAAATTGCATATATGCTTGCTTACGGATATTCCGGTCGGGATTGATTAAGAACTGTGAATATGAAGATTGCGTAAGTTCTTTCGCTCCGTCGGGAGTTTCAATCGAACCGAAATGGAAGTCTACATTCGTAAGCGTCGAGAAGCTGCGGCGTTCGACATCCTGCGATTCGGCTAAAAGCGAAAGGAGTTTTTCTTCTTTCTCGCTCAATGTATGAGCCTTTAATCTGATCAGTTTTTCGATAAAGACTTTGTACGGAGCAAAAGCAGCTCCGGTCTTTCCGGCAGGATCGATCCAACCGCGGATAGTCTGTTCGGGAATATCCAGTAAAGCGGGGATAAACCAGCTTGTTTCGGAAGAAAGTTCCGTGTCGGCCATCATCGCGAGAGAAACCCGTTCGATGTTTTTAGGATCGCTTTCATCTACCGACTTCATCAAAAAGGCATAATGGCTTGTCTTTTCCGAAATAAGGGACGCCGCTTCCACAGCCTGTAAACAGCCGAGCACCGTTTCGGCAGTCAGTTTTTCAGGTGCGGCAAAGGCGGTTTTGTAGGTTAATACGCGGTCTTTTGCGGCGGTAATGTCTTTCAGTGAGGCATTCCAGTCTGCATCATTTGTAAAAAGTTTGCTTAAATCCCATTGGTCGCTTTTTGCGACCTCCGAGCGGAGGGGTACCGTTGAGTTTTTCATACGTTCACTATACAATATGGCCGATGAATGAGCAACTGTCGGCCTATAAAATTAAACAAGGGCGGCGAATCTACGACATTTACAATATCTTCAATTCTTTTTCTTTTGCGCTTGTTACCGGCAATACGGTTACTCTTTATGCGCTCTTTTTAAAAGCTAACACAACGGTAGTCGGTTTACTGACTGCGTTTATGTATCTTTCGTTTTTTGCCATTCCGCTTGGTAAATTGATGGTGATGCGTTTCAGCATTATGCAGACATTCGGCAGTACATGGCTTTTGCGTACCGCCTCGCTGCTGCCGCTGCTTGCCATCCCGTTTCTTGTCTCTGCAGGACACGATCAGTATGCGCTCTATTGCCTATTGCTTGCGGTAGGGCTGTTCAATTTTTTCCGCGGCGTCGGGATGATTGCTAATAATCCCGTTATCAGAATCCTTGCGCCCGGGAAAGACCGCAGCTCGTATATCGTGCGTCTTTCCTTAATCAACAATCTTGCAGCATTACTCGCCACTGTTTTGCTGGCATGGCTTTTACGGAGGGATCCTTCGGTACAAAGCTATAACCTTGCCAGCATGATCGGCATACTGCTCGGCTTTATCGCCTCTATCCTGCTGTTTAGAATACCGGAACCTCAGTCCGCAAAACCGAACCGTCAAAAGCGGAAAGACAATACTACCCCGCGCCAAGGCTCCACTTTTTTGAGGCACATTCGTGATGCCTTTAAAGATGCAAACTTTAGACGGTTCGTATTGGCGTTCTTTATTATCAGTCTCGGTATTGCGATGATCCGTCCGTTTATCATCGTGTATGCAAAAGAAGTTTACAGTAGACGCGACAGCGCTGCGACCATCTTATCCGTGTACTCACTTGTAGGCGCCCTCAGCGTCGGGCTTTTAATGCATCTGATTATCGACCGCATCGGCGCTAAACCGATCTTTATCATTTTCAGCGCAATCAGCGCCCTTTCGTTAATACCGGCTTTCTTTGCGCCGGGACTTGCAAGCGCCGGTATACTCAGTACCGTTTTTCTCATCTTATTTACGATGATCAGCAATGTCGGTTTTGTCGGGCAGGATAATTCGTCGCAAGCATATTTCTTCGCAATGGTGCCGGAAGAGGCGCTGATGGATTTAAGTATGCTCTATTACTTTATCCTTGCGATTACCGGCGGAGCAGGTTCCATCCTCGGCGGAACGATACTCGACCTTTTGCGTGTGCAAGGGTTTTCCTACCTGCAATCGTATCAAATATTTTTCTTGATAGTTATCGCCATTATCGCAATCGGTATCGTATTTCAGCGCAAACTCTTGAACCTCGGCAGTTACCGCGTGTTTGAAACGCTTGCCGTGCTCTTTTCTCCCCGCGATATGAAGGCACTTAACCTTCTGCACAAATTAGACCGAAGCGAGACTATCGAAACCGAGGAGAAAATCCTCAACGAACTCGGCGAAATTGCTTCATCGGTATCCTGCGATCAGCTGCTGCACTACCTTGAATCTCCGCGGTTTACAATTCGGATGAACGCATTACGGGCGCTCTATTCGATGAATACCATCAATGCGAAGGTACGCGATGTAGTGTTGAAAGAGCTTGAACAGGGGGCGTTTACCACAGCGCCGCTCGCCGCGCGGATACTCGCCAAATTCAATGTGCAGCAGGCGGTTACCCCGTTACGGACAGCGCTCGACAGCGACGACTACTATCTTGCCGGAGAAGCGATGGTCGCCCTTGCCCGGCTGAACGACAGCTACAGCCAGCCTAAAATCGGCACCATACTATCCCAAGCGGAAAACCCCGCGCTGATACTGAAAGGAATACGTGCGCTGGAGCTTTTTAATGCAGATAATTCCCCTATGTTTATTCTGGATATTCTCCGCAGGGACACCGTTCCGCCCTATATCGAAAACGAAGCGCTGCTTGCACTGGCATCATTAATGGGTATCCAAAACGACTTTTATTATATGTTTGAAAAATACCGGAACGAAAAACAATCGCCGTCCATTTTGTTTATCGATATACTCGATGAAATTTTTGAAACGAAAAAAACGAGCGATCCCGTGCTGAAAAAGACTGTCATCGATTTTATCCAAGACTACCAATACGACGAAGCCTTTGTACACTGGCTCATCGGATTCGGTAAAAACAAATTGGGCATACGGTCGGCTCTGCTCGTGGCCGTCGCCCTTGATATCGGCTTAATTCATCGGGAAGCGTTCCGCTTCTTTTTGTCGTTTTGGGCTATCTCCTTATTCAAAAAACCGGAACTTGCGGAACGGTAGGAGAAAACAATTATGACATTCAAAGAAAGAATGAGCGAAATTACGCAGAGTATACGGGCAGCAGCTGTCAGTTCTCCGTCCGTATTCTTTTTTGTATTAGCAGCGGGTATATCGCAGCTCTTTTATAAATATATTCCGAATGCGATACACTTGAATTTTCTGTTTTCGTTTTCGGTCGTTTTGCTATGCAATGACAAGATAAAAGCAGCGACAGCCCGTACAAAACTGACGATCTTCTGCGGTCAAATTGCTGTCCTCACCGCAATGTATCTTACCGGTCTTTTAACCCTCAATAAAAACATTGATTTGGTGTATCTATCGTTAATATACCTATATTGTATCTGTGCTTTTATCTTCTTTTTCCCTGCGGAAGACTTTCTGAAAGAATTTAAATTGCGATTTATTCATTTTCTTGTTTCGTTGCTGTTTTTTGGAGCTATCTACTGCATACTGTTTATCACCATCTTTTTGATTAATGCTATTTTTGATCTTGATATCGTCTTTACCGAAAGTATTATTTTCCGCATCACTAATGCAACAGCCACAATCATCGCCCTTACTGTGTTTGCCGTATACCGGTCAAAGCCACTCATACACTCAAAGTTTTTTACCCTAATGTTTCAAAAACTGCTACCGGTTTTGCTCGTGCCGCTCAGTATTCTCGGTCTTATATATCTGATAAAGTATGCGCGTTTCCCGTATTCTACCGAGGGAATACCTTTCCCATTATACTATCTTGTACTCGGCAGTATCGTGATCTGTCTTTTGATGATTCAGCATTTTAAAGACCGGCAAGGTATTGTGCGGCTGATGCTCGGTCTCCTTGGTATCGCATCACTTTTGTTTATTGTCGCTTTGCTGCGCGATCGAGCAATCAATGCTTGGAAGTATGGAGGAATCGGCTTTAGCGTATCCGATAAACCGCCGCTGCACGAAATCGAAATCAACAGCCTTTTAGCGGTGTATTTTTTTTATGCAACATTAAGCGGGAAAAATATAACATCACAGCTCCGCACCGTAACGGCGCTTATCACGATTATCCTCTTTTTGCCGGTAGTAGGCTTTTACAATTTTGCTTATTTTGGACAAAAAGATATCATAAAAATCCACAGCGCTTTAGAGGAATTTATACTGGAACGAAACCGTCAGACTACTAATGATAGTGATAACACACCGCGTTTTGAATATTTTTCTCAACATTATCCTTTAGAAAATGAACCGCCGGAAAATGTTGATCGAATTATCGATACCGGCGAATACGATGCAGTTCTTGTAAAAGTTCAACTGAAGTTAGATACGATCCCCGCTTCTTCTATTCCTCGTCATGCGCAATGCCGGTATAAACAATTCTTATTTTCGATCGAACCGGACGGAAAATCGGTAAAAATAAGCGATGAATCTGACGGACAGATCGTAATGCTTGATTTTTATACACGGATAAAAACCAACAGCACAAAAGCCGAAAAGGTATCGGACAAGACACCTTTCATCTACGAAGATCAAAAGATGAAGATTATCGTTCGCCATGCTTTCTATTCCGAAAACCGATCCGCGCGCATTACCTTCGATGCTTATATCAAAAAGACACCGGCCATGCCGCAACGGTAAATAACAACTCAATCAGATACGGCAATCCGTATGTTTGTAATTATTCTAAAGTACATAAAAAAAATGCCGATTATTGGAATAGTGGAGGGATCGGTATGGTATCGAATTATGTACCGTTGTCATCATTGTCTTATGCGGCAATGACGAGTATTTCGGCCGGAGGGCGTGCATATCTTCCGGTCGATACAAAACAAGTTGTTTATTCTCATTTTCAATATGTTTCCGGGGTACCGCGCACGAAGGATCAAAACGGTGTCAGTATCGGGAAGCTGAAGATTTTAAATACGCTCATCGATCAGCTGGTTAGAATGCGCGAGAATGAACGGGAAAACAAGCTGTTAACGGCTAATCCCGATGAAAAAACGCTGGATGCGATGATTGAATATGTCAACACTAAAATCCATACGGAAATAACGCTTTCAAAGAACACCGGATATACTTCCGCATTGCCGGAATCGGCTTATTTATTGGATCTGACAGCTTAGATACAGAGACGTTTTCTCACAAATAGCGTTAAACGTCTCATCTGTATGTTTTATCTTTTCTAAAGAACTTGCGATTTTTTTCATAAAAGAGTAACATAGCGGACATGGACGTCATCGCGCGGTATCCTGAATTTTCTCCGCTATCCCTTGAAGCTGTACAAGCAATTAAAAACGATTTACGGTTGCTAAAGGACGGTATTTCGGAGTTAACCTTCGGAAGTTTGTATTTTTTTAGGAATTTTTATAAATATAAGATAAGCAGATTTAATGAGCATACCCTGCTCTTTTTGGGGGAAGAGAAGCAAAAACAGTTTTTTTTCACAATTGGGGCACCTCTTCCTATTTCTACGATTAAAGAACTGTACAACGATTGTGCTTACTGGAAATTAATCTCGGAATCCTATTTAAGTAACAATGAGTCGCTTTTCCAAAATTTTAAAGCCTCCCCTGCAGAAGACAGGGACAATTTCGATTACCTGTACACCCGCCTCTCGTTGAGTACGCTTTCCGGCAAGCAATTACATAAAAAAAAGAACCACATAAACGGATTTTTACACAACTATCCGGACTTTACTTTAAAAAAATTGGATTCCGATACAAAAAAAGACGCATATAAAATCTTAGATATCTGGGCAACGGAACAAACCGATCTCCAAGATACCGATTACGAGGCTGCACAACAGGCTTTAGCATTACCGTCGATAGAGGATTTTCTTAGTCTTATCCTCTATGTACAAGGTGTGCCGGTGGCATGGTGTTTAGCTGAATTAGCCGGTCAAGGGTCTATCGCCGTTGTCCATTTTGAAAAAGCACGAACCGATTTTCGAGGCAGCTATCAATACATCAACTATGCCTTTGCACAATCGCTTTCCGAACAAGTCGTGTACATCAACCGCGAGCAAGATTTGGGAGACGAGGGGCTGCGCCATGCAAAAATGAGCTACAAGCCGGAAGGTTTTGTTAAAAAATACCGGCTTGATAAAGGAGCGCTTTGAAACTATGAAGTTAGTCAGCACTCGAAACAGCAACATCACTGTTTCTTTTAAACATGCAATCTTTGATTGTATGCCTGCCGACGGCGGTTTATATGTTCCGTACTCCGAACACGATTTACGATCGTGGATATTACACATGAATGAGCAAACGACCTTTTCGACCATAGCGGGTTCGTTAACAGCCGCATTGCTCAAAGAAGAGATTAGTCCGGTTATCTCCGAGCGGATTGCGGCGGCGGCGTTTCAGGGATACAGCCCACGGCTCCGTCAGCTTGATGACCGCCTGTTTTTGCTGGAGCTGTTCCACGGCCCGACCGGCAATCATCGGGACTTCGGCTTTCTATGGCTCGCCTCTGCATTGGAACATCTGCTGACAATAGATGAAAAAAACGCCATCGTAATTGCCTCCAGTACCGGAGCAGGCGGTAGGAGCATGGCGGCGGCATTTGGAAACAAAAAGCATCTTAAATTGATTATCCTATACCCAAAGGGCTATGCAAGGGGACTAAAACCCGAGCATTTATTCCAAAACGGCGGATCCGTTTATCCCGTAGAGGTTGAAGGTGACACTGCCGCAGTCGAAAACCTTATCCGCTCTATTTACCAAGAGCGGCAGCTCATAGAAGAGTATAACTTAACACTGGCAAATACCGTCAACATCGGGCGTATTCTGCCGCAGGTGTTTTTCTATATGTTTGCGTTTACCCGTATAAAGGCACGGACTGCGGGGGAAATATTCTATGCGGTTCCGTCAGGCAACTACGGTAATCTTGCAGCCGGCTTATATGCGTGGAAATTTTGTTTACCGGTAAAAGGTTTTATTACCGATGCGACGGAAGCGCTGAATTGCGACGAAACCGGAAGCTGCCGCTGTGTTGCTTCTTCAATCCCGCTTGCGGAACGCGGCCCTGCCGACCCTGCTGTTCCTTCCAGTATCGAACGACTTGAACAAGTTTTTACGCTCAGCCCCGCTATTATGAAATCGATTATTTTCCCGGCGCCGGTTTCGGATGCAGAAGCACAAACGCTTATCAGCGATTCCTATCGGCGCTATGGCATCATGTTCGATACGGCAACCGCCCATGCATACTCAGCGGCACAAAACCGAAACATATTCCGGCAGCGAAGCGGGGAATCTCTCGTGTTGGTCTCGAAAGATCATCCCGCCTTTGAAAGTGAAATTCTTACCCGGATATGCGGCGAATCCCCGATAATACCCGAATATCTGCACGGTATTGATACGCCTATTCCGAATGTGCCGCTCATTAAAGGAACAAAAGAAGAGCTCATCAAAATTCTCAATACTATAAGTGAGGTGCAATAATGCCATACAAATTAGACGGTGCAAAATTCCCTACGTTGGAAGACTTAGTCGAAGCGCTCTATCCGCTCTATGCCGACAAAATGAGCGAAGAAGAATTTAAGAAATATGCGGAAGAAAACGCCGAAAAGAGTTAAGACAGAGTTGTTGTAATCGGTCATTTTTTAGAAATGTTTGGAGATTATAATGAATTACTATCACGATTCCCCCAAGAGAAGCGCCGCATGGTTCATCTTATGCTGCATTACGGCGTTTATTCCGGCTTTCCTCTTTGCAGCGCAAAAGCCTGCAACCGAATCGGCACAGGGAACTCTTTCCGGCGATTACGTTATTTACCGCGATTATTCTTGGAAAGCCCCTACATGGATAGGTTTTTTGTACTATAATGATGAAACCTACGGCGCTTTTATTCGTACCGACGATCCCGAAAATCCCCGTACCGTATCTATCTTGTTTAGCGGAAAAATCGAAAAGGGGAAATTATCGTTAACCGGTCAACAGATTATTTCTTCCATTACGCCTGATGATACGTTGAGTGTTAATTATTTGATGGAACTTTTGCCTAAACTCTATGAACTTAAAACCTTTCCCCGCGCCGGGAAAGCGCCGTTCGGCACGGCAACGGTACGTAAACAAATGGAAGAATTCGGCGGCGCAGTTACACTGGACTTTCAGTCTTTTGTTCCGCTCTTTCATCTTAAAACAATAACCGGCGCAAAAAAAGAACCGGTTTTGGAATTAACCGAAATCGGCTCTATTAACGGCAACGGAGAATCCGTGTTTTATGGTTACAGCCCTGCAGAGCCTAAACAGGGAACAAATACATTTACCCTTAATAAAAGGGCGAAAAAAGAAACGGTAACCGTTTCGGGCATATCGCTCCATTTAGATAGCCAGTGGAAAAAAATCGCTGACAATTCATTCCTGTGCGGAAATACGGCGTTTTTAACCGTCAGCATGGTCAATCTACCTGCAGACAAAACTGGAAATACATTATCGGTACCGGAACAGCTGCTTCGGTTGTTAAGCTCATCAAGCCCCTTTGCAAAAGCGTTGCTGCCATATACGACTATCCAAGGAACGCAGACGGCCTTCACCCTTACACAGTCTATATACGATGTCGAATCGAAACAAGTTTCAAAAGATATAAAGCGGTGTATTAAAAATAAAGACGGCAGCTTTATGATTATCAGCCTAACGGTGAATAGCCATGCTTATAGCGCCGAACAAGCCTATTTTAATGGACTTTTTTAGTTTTTGTGCTATACTGCAACAGAGATGATAGGTCATTTACTTTTTGATATTGATAATACGCTCTATTCTGCATCGAACCTGATGGAACGGAGAATCTCCGAGCGGATGTTTCAATTTATTGCCGATTTTCTGTCAGTACCGCTGGAAGAGGCCATAAAACTGCAACATACACGGCGGCACAACTACGGCACTACGCTTGAATGGCTTGAGTGTGAATATCATTTCAACGATAGAGATACTTATTTTGAGGCCATACACCCCGCTTCGGAGATTTCCGAATTACAGCCTGATCCCAAATTACGGAGTTTTTTAATTTCGTTACAACTGCCGATGACGGTTTTGACCAATGCGCCGATGGCACACGCGGAGCGGGTTTTGGACTTCTTTAATATCAGGGACTTATTTCTCGGCGTTTTTGACATTTCTTATAACCAAGGCAAGGGAAAACCGCAGCCGGATGCCTTTATCAAACCGCTTACTGCGGTACATAAAACAGTTGCGGAAACATTATTTTTGGATGATTGCCCCGCTTACGTTCAAGGCTTTGTTCAAATCGGCGGGCAGAGCGTACTAATCGACGAAAAGGAACAATGTACGGATTTTACCAAGACGTCCGGCATTCCTTCGATTAAGTCGATTTACGAACTGCCACCTCTCTTGGAGCGACTTTCCGTATAGCGAGGCAGTAGCAACCGGTAAATTCCGGTAATAGGCTCTATAATATTTGTGATTATATAAAGTGCGCTCTAAAAATCCGGTTGGATTTTTAGAGGTTTCTACAATTTTTAGGAGGAAAAAATGGACGGTTTGGTACTAAAAAATATGCTTGAAGAGCTGCGACCGCTATTTGAACGGTATGCAAGTAAGGATAATATTATCACTGAAGAAAATGTACACAAACTGGAAAATCCTCATATCCGTTCAATCTTGGAATCTGCCGTACAGAAGCTCTTATTGGACGGCTCAAGACTATACCCCGAAGCACATATCATCGAATTTTTAAATGCAATCAAAGCCGGAAAGAAGGGAATTATCCTTTCCGAACACTACAGCAACCTCGATTTACCGATCTTCTTATATTTAATGGAACAAACAGGGGATGCGGGAAAAGAACTTGCCCATCGCTCTATCGCAATGGCAGGGATGAAGCTTACCGAAGAAGATCCGCTGATAGCAGCTCTTACCGAAGGGTATGAGCGCATTGTCATTTATCCGAGTAGAACGCTTGCCGGCATTACCGATCCCGTACAACTGGAAGAAGAGAAAAAACGGAGCCGCACTATCAATATTGCCTCAATGCGGACATTAGAAGAAGTGCGGAAAGAAGGAAAAGCCGTTATCGTATATCCGGCAGGCACCCGCTACCGCCCGGGAAAGCCCGAAACAAAACGGGGTGTCCGCGAAATCGACTCATACATCCGAACCTCCGATGTGATGATGTTGGTTTCTATTAATGGTAACTGTCTACGCATTTCGGATGATCCCGCCAATATGCTTGGCGATATTGTTTGCCAAGACAAGGTTGTCATAGAGGTCAGTCCCGTTATCAACTGTAATGAATTCCGTGAGCGCGCCAAGCAACGCTGCCATGAAGGAGACGACAAAAAACAGGCTGTCGTCGATCTTGTTATGGAAGAGCTTGAAATTATGCACAACCGAAACGCATAGTGTAGCCGAATTTCTCCTTACTTGACAGGAAACCGGAAAATCATTATCGTACAAGAAGATACTAAGGATATAATCCATTGGAGGTGATTCTGTAAGTGGCAAGTATCGTTATCGATGATTCCGAAAACCTTGAAAAAGCGATTAAGCGTTTTAAGCGCCAAGTTGAAAAAGAGGGAATTATCCGCGAGTGGAAAAAGCGCGAATACTATGAAAAGCCGTCTACTATTTTAAATAGAAAGAAGAAAGCTCTTCAGCGCAAATTAATGAAAAAAAACCGCAAGTCATATGATTCAAAATCATACTAATTTTTAACAATCATCAACAAAGCCGGTTTATCGATTCTAATTTTTATTTATAATGAATTGATAATCGGCTTTGTAATCTTTCTACAAAAAAGCCATCCATATATTTTCAAACACAGTCGGATGTGTTTGCTTGTTGTGATTGTTTTAATCCATAAAATCGCCTATACTATTCTCAACCATCCTCCAAGCTTGTAAAAGGACTTTATTATGGAATATTCAATAGAAAAGTTTGAAACCGGCTACCTTATGGTTAACACATGGGTGTTCCCGTTGAGCGAAAAGAGTGTTGCCGTCATCGATCCCGGCGGATTGAGTCCCGAATTATCCCAGTATTTAGATAAACTTCATCCTACTCACCTTGAAATTATGTTGACACACGGACACTTTGACCATGTCGGCGGTTTGCCTGCCTTAGTAAGAAAATATCCCGATTACCGCTTGTGGATTCACGAAAAAGATGCCGCATATCTTGGCACGACCGGTACGGAAACCCATTTTAAAAGCTTTGCTCCGCTCCATGTTCAAAAACTGATTGAACCGTTGGAAAAGCATCCGCTCCCCGACCCGACAGATTTTTATAAAGAGGGCGATAATGTAAACGGCTTTACCGTGCTGTACACCCCCGGGCATACGCAAGGCTCTATTTGCTTGTGGAGCAAAGAAGCCGGTATTCTTTTCAGCGGTGACACTCTTTTTTACGGTTCCCGCGGCAGAACCGACCTACTCGGCGGTAATGAGATGCAGATATGCCAATCACTCAAGCGGCTTTTTACTGAATTACCCGGAAGCACGCAGGTGTATCCGGGACACGGCTCCAATACGACAATCGAATTTGAAAAGAAATATCAAGGGGCGTACATATAAACGCGCTCCCGTTTCTATATTCGGCCGTCAACAACTTTCAGAATCTGTGCAGCCTTCTCAGTTTTGAGAAATGCTCGTAAGTCGGCAGACTTTTGAGCGCGTTGTTTAACGATTTTCATAATTGCTGCGAGGTCATTGATATAGCCTTGGTTGTTAAAGGCTGAAATTTGTTGCAGCATTTCATATTTCTTTTCGGCAAGTTCGATGAGCATACTCTCCAGCTGGGCTTGCGTCGGCTGACGAAAAGCCTCGTAAATAAGTGCCGTGATCGCCCCATACTGCTTTGCCAAATAATAATCGCCTTCGAATCGGCTGTTACGGGTGTTATGCGCCGGAACCGTATTTTTTGCATTGGTTAATAAAATAATGATAAGATGTTCGACGGGATCGATAATGGTAAGTGTTCCCGTCCAGCCGGTATGCCCGAAGGTTCCGGCAGAGGCAAGGGGAGAAAAAGCCCAAGTATATTCCTGCGCTCCCTGCCGCCGCCACCCGAACCCGATGCTTGAAACAAGCGCCTGTTGCGCCGTAAAATATCCTGCAACGGACGGATCAAAAAAACGCTTGACACCATATCCGCCCTTATTCAGCATTACTTGAGCAAGTACTGCAATACTTTCCGCATTTGCAAACAGCCCTGCATGCCCGCTAATCTCTTCCATCGCCGTATATGCTTCCGAATCGTGAACAGTTCCATGAATGAGTTCCGTTGTCTGCGCGCCATCAATAGCAGCTTGAGTGCGCGGTTTTGCACGGATTTCCGTTGCAGCAATCTCATCGAGTGTAAAACCCTGCCGGAGTGGTGTAAAGCAAATCCTATCCAAACCAAGCGGGCGATAAAAATTGTCGGCAACATATTCCGCAACGCCTATTCCTGTTACCTTTTCGATAATATAGGTGAGCAGCATATAATTGATATCGGAATAGAGCACCGTTTGCCGCGGCAGATACACCAACGGAGTTTCCATAATCAAGTCAAAGGTATGTTCGCGGTAGCTTTTTTCTGAAACATTTTTAAGTTTCTTAATTTTCTGCGAATACGCCCTTCCGACGGGAAGCCCCGATTGATGAGTAAGAAGATCAAAGATTGTAATATCGGCTTTGCCTTTTATTTTACTTTTCTTAGCATCAACAAATTGCGGAAAAAAATGGTGAACGGTATCGGTGAGCGCAAGGCGTCGTTCGGAAATCAGTTTTTGAATGGCAAAATTAACCGCATACATCTTTGTATTGCTTGCAAGGTCAAATAAAGTCTTTTCCGTTACAGGAATCACTTCGTCAAGCGTATTGCCTGCGCTATCAACCCTGCTGATGGCGCCGTAAGCGCTGTTCTTAATCATCTTGCCATCTTTAATAATGACAAGCTGAGCGCCGGGAAACCCCGCTTCCGTTTCAGCAGTCAGGAGTTGATCAACTATTTCGAGCGTTTCGGCTGAATACGGTGCATCTTTCTGTTGTTTTTTTAAAGCCTCCTGCGAATTGGAAAGCGGCAAAATAACAGGGTAGGGTATCTTTACCTGTAATGAAGGTTGTTCTTGTGCCATACCGTTTCCGGCAGGAGTAAGCGCCGCAATATAGAGCATATTTCTACCATTTTGAATATATGGTGATGCATCAAAGCACATCGGTTTACCCGTACAGATGGATTGTGTCGGAACTTTTTGATTATTGATGTACAAATCGAAAGAAGCAAGCCCCTGTGCCCAAAAATAAATATAAGCCTGCCCTTTATACGCGGTAAACGCAAGATAGTTATTCGGTAAAATAGAATCGTCGTATTCCTTCATCGGAATCGGAAACGTCTGTTCCGCTTGCATTTGTGTATCTGCAGAAAATACTGCTTCAATCATTCCGGCATCATCGGTAGGCAATACGCTGTCGTGTTTACGGGCAGAGGCAGAAGCGCATCCCAAAAGGCTCAACAGAAAATATGAAATAACAACCGATACAGCAAACGGCCAAAGGAACAATCTAAGGGAAAATCGGGAAGGCTTCATATCCGGCATCCTTTAACCGGAGCCCCATATCTCCGGCAGCGTTCTCTTTAACAAGTACGGCAAAATAAACAGTGCCGCTGGGACGCATTTCTTCTTTTATAATGGGAGTAAAATGTTTTTTTTGCAAATCAGTGGCAAGCGCTTCCGCATATTTTTTTGTCTTATAAAATCCAAGCTGATAATAGGAAGGCTTCGCCTGTGTTTCGGAGCCCGCTGCTGTTTTTGAGGATTGAGCAGGAGTGGCCTCTGCTTTTGATGCAGCGCTCGATTGCAGTGAAGTTTTCGTCGCTTCCGATGGCGTACCCGTTTTAGAGACTGTGCTTGTTTTAGAAGCGGTGCTTCCGGCGGCCGGTTTTTGCGCAAGTCCGCTCCTTGGCATTAAGTACCAAAAAGTTGACGGCTGTACGGTAACGGTTCCATTCACCGCCGCCGCTTCCATACCGGCAGGGTACTCTTTCAGCAGCCGCTGCTTTGCATCCTCATCACCATTGACCCACCAGAGTGTAAACAGCAATGCAGGATGATATTCCGAAAAAGCCTTTTTCTTAGTATAGGCGGTAATGAGGGGTACAGCTCGATCAACCCGGTCTTCGGCGAGCAGTCTCCACGTATCATACACGGCGGCTCTCCGGTAATATGGATCTTCATCGCTCACCGGTAGCGCGGCGGCGATTTCACTTAACAGGCTTCGGGCAGAATCCATACTGCCGCCGCAAAGCAACACACGAACCGCATCCAATAAAAGCGCAGTTTTTTTATCGGTAGTATCGAACCCCGCCGCCTGCCGGTAACAGTCCGCCGCATTGGAATAATTCCCGTTATGTTGTTCATACTCTGCCAACAGCGTCAGCGCTTGAACTTTTGCCTGAGCATTCGGGAGTGTCGCCAAATTCTTTTCAAAAAATTGCCGGACAGCCGCATCTGTCTTTTGTGCAAAGGCTTTTTGCGCCAAAGTTTGCACGGCGGGCTGCAACGCCGGTTCCGAAGATTCCGCAAAGGCTCCGGCAGCGGCATTTATCATCATTGCTCCGACGATAATGATAAAAAAAAGATATGGTTTTCTAAATCCTAAACAGCAGCTACGCATCCTGCTTTGCCGTCCCGTTCTCTTCGGAATGTTTCTTTTTCCCGAACCAACGGCGTTTTTCAGGTTTTAATTCAACTTTTTCAACATCATGGTACAAAGCCGCTTGCTTTTCAGCCTTTTTCATTTTATGACGGCTGCTGATAAGAAAGGGCAAAACCGCAATATTCCCAAGCAAAAATGCAAACAGCATACTTAAAAAAATCGGCACATCTTTAAATACGTAAAAAATGACGGAAATATCGCAACGGTTCGATAGATTAAAGCCCATAAACAGCACAAGCATCAGCATTACAATAATAAAATACACTAACTTTCCCGGCATTATATCCTCCCATGGAATTCCTTATACGACAGGGACAGCCCTAAACGTTTTCCCTTTTACGGATTGTAATTGAACTTTCATAAAATGTCCAATATGTTTCGGATCACACTTTTCCGCAAGCACAGTCATCTCCCCCTGTTCGGTATGTCCGAACAATTCATCGGGATTATTTCTCGACTGCGATTCAACCAACATCATAACGGTTGAACCAACCCGTTGCTGCATTTTAAGATCGGTAATATGTTGCTGTAAATCGATAACCTGTTGCAGCCGGTTAATCCGCTCGACATCGGGAATCCGGTCGGGAAAATCGTACGCTTTGGTTCCTTCACGCGGGTTATAATGATACATAAAAGCCGAATCAAACTGCACCGTCCTCATCAAGTTGAGCGTTTTTTCAAACTCTGCCTGTGTTTCTCCCGGAAACCCGATTAAAATATCGGTTGTCAGTACAATATCCGGTATCCGTTTACGGAGCTTTTCAACAATAGTAAGGTATTGCTCAACAGTATAGCAGCGATTCATTCGCGCAAGAATTTCGTTGGAGCCGTTTTGTACCGGCAAATGGAGCGATTTACATATCCGCGGATCCGCCGCCATCACCTCAATCAGCTCATCCGATAAATCTTTCGGATGACTTGAGATAAAGCGTATCCATTTAATAACGTCCTGTTCGGCACACGTCGCTGAAACGGCACGAAGCAAAGACGGAAAACTCACCGCTGCTCCCGTGGCAGGGTCAACTCCGTGATACGAATTGACGTTCTGCCCCAACAGCGTAATTTCCCGAACATTCTTTCCGCTTAAAAACCGAATCTCATCCAAAATGCTTTCAACCGGACGGGAAATTTCCCTCCCACGGATATACGGCACAATGCAGTACGTACAAAAATTATTACAGCCGTTCATAATCGGGACAAAGCTTTGAAAAGCCCCTTCGGTATACGAACATTTGGAAAAATGATAGCGCTGTTCATTGCTGGACTGCGGACTAAGCGCCGTCAGCTCAGCGATACCTTCCTTCGTGCCTGCCCAAAGCGTTTCCCTTTCAACTGCATCGAAGATTGCTGTAAATTGATCCCGTTCAAACATCCCGACGACATAATCAAGCAGCGGGAATTTTTCCTTTATCTGATCATGCAGCCGCTGTGCCATACAGCCCATTAAGACAATCGTAAAATTCCGCTTCTTTTTCATCGCGGAAAAAAGACCGAGCCGCCCGAATACGCGGGTTTCGGCGGTTATCCGTACTGAACAGGTATTCACAATCAGCAAATTGCAGTGCTGTATATCTTCGGCAGCCTCCCAGCCGCGTTCCCGCAAGAGCTGTTCCAATGCCGCAGACTCGGCAAAGTTCATTTGACATCCATACGTTTCAATAAAGTATTTCAAAATATGTATTCCTAAAATTATCTATAAAATAAATAAGGCAGCTCTCAACACTGAGTTTTTTAGCGATGCCTAATATAAAAAGTTTTCCACCTTACCGACGATTTAAAAAGCGATGCAATTTTAATGCAAGATTATCATATTTCCAACGGAGGACGCTCCCTTTTTCAAGGGTTTTGTTTGCAATAAGCGGAAATTCGGCAAGTACCAGCGGTTTCCCCTCATCTTCCGCAAAGAATTGCACCTTTCCGATTTTTTCTCCTGCTGCAATGGGAGCGGCGAGCGCACCGGGCACGAGTATACGCGAATGAATTTCAGCGATATTCTCTGCTGTACCGTTTAATTCAGTACCGGAAAGAGGAACGGTAAAAGCTCCGCCATTTCCGCACGGATCATCCGGCAGCGGCAACAGCGCCGTTCTGTTCGCCTGTTCTTTTGCCCCGACAACGGGAATAGCCGGAATATCCAATGGAAAATTCTGTGCATATCTTGTGGAAAAGTGAGAAAACGCCCATTCCATCAATATTGAGCAGTTCTCTTCCCGTAGTGCCTTCCCTTCCGCCATATTTTTACCGGCGCCGCCTAAAATAACCGCAATGAACCGGATACCGTTCCGCTGTGCGGTAAGCGCAATATTAAAACCGGACTCATAAATAAATCCCGTCTTAATGCCGTCGCATCCGTCCAGTTTACCCAATAGCGTATTCGTCGCCGGCTGGCGGATAATTGTTTGCGCTTTAAGCATATTATGCGGCTGCGGATAGCTGAATTCCCGCAGCGAGTGAAACTGTGCAAGGTGGTCAGGGTATTTCCGCACATACACTGCACAAAAACGGGCAAAATCACGGGCAGTTGTGCGGTTATATTCACTCAAGCCGTTTGCATCCTCAAAGTGCGTATTTTGTAAACCGAGCGCTGCGACGGCTTCATTCATCTGCCGAACAAAGGCCTCCACAGAACCGGCGGTATGCATTGCAAGCGCCACCGCCGCGTCATTACCGGAAACGACCGCAATACCCCTCATCAGCTCCTCAACGGTTACCCGCTGATTTTTTCCCAAAAACATTAGCGATGACCCCGATGGAATATTTACCGCCCACGATTCTGCAGGCGGCATGATAGTATCGGTCAAGCTGATTTCTCCCCGCTCAACAGCCTGCATCACCGTGTACATCGCAACCAATTTTGTTAATGAAGCAGGAGGAATACTTTGATCGGGATTTTTTTCGAATAAAAGAGCTCCACTCGCAGCGTCCATCACAACAGCGGAACGAGCGCTTATTGCAGCCGGTTGCGGAATACCTTGCGTACAAGGTGCAGGATGTAATAAAGGAGGTGTATAAAAAGATCTGCGAGCTTCGTTTCCAAGGGAATCGCGAGCAGCGGTTATATCTGCGCCGAAAGCCGCGTCCTGTCGAGCTTGTTCTTCCGGCAGGATAGTCAGTAATTGCGTACCGCGAACATACAGCGCAATGCCCGAAGCGACAATCCAACCGGCCGCTACGGCAACGGCTATGAGAATATAAAAAACCGATTCTATGGGATTTTGTATTAGTCATGTACAATTATTATAGAAGCTGCAATCTTTCAACAGCGCAGCGTTAATTTAATAGACCGGCAGGGTTAAGCGTTGCTCCGTTCCGATAGACGGTAAAATGAAGGTGCGGGCCGGTGCTCATTCCGGTATTTCCGACCGTTCCAATCTTTGAAGACACGGAAACAAAGCTGCCTTTGGAAGTAAGAATTGTATTAAGGTGTCCGTATAAAGTTTGATATCCTGAATGATGGCGGATCATAATGTAATTTCCATACACGGTACTGTATCCGGTCGCAATAACCTGCCCGTTTAATGCCGCATAAACAGCGGTTCCTTTAGGAGCTGCCATATCCATACCGTTATGAAAGCTTCGCTGACCGCTGAGGAATGGATTATCCCGCCAGCCGTAACGAGAAGTGATATAATAACTGCTATGCAACGGCCTTCGGAAAAGATCACCGTTGATTTCCTGCAAGGTAGCCCAATCAAGTTTGGCATCGGGCAAAAAGATAATAGAGGCCGTTTCTATCGTGTTATCGGTAAGCGTATTTATTGTTGCAAGTTTTTCCAAGGAAATTTTATATTTGTCGGCAATAGATTCAGGCGTATCGCCTTTTTTTACCGTATAGGAAATACCATCAATAGATGGTATCTTTAATATTTGACCGATTTGAAGTGTCCGCGTATTTTTGAGTTTATTAAGGCTGATAATCGCATCCTGACTTACCCCGTATTCGGCAGCGATGGTGCCGACTATATCACCTTGTTTAACCGAATATGCCCGATAATACAAGGACTGAGGAGCAGGAGACACCTCATGTTCTTCCGGTAATTCAGCAGGCAGAGAGGTGCCGCCGCCTACACCATGGTCAAAAGCGTCATTTTTGCCGCTATCGGACAACCATAAAACGAGGAATACGGAAGCGAAACATATAATACCAAAAATAAAAATACGCGTTACTTTCATTTTAATAATCACTTAGGCCTATTTGTATAATTATACCACGTATTGGGAAAAAATCAAGCGAGCTTTTGCAAATAGGCAGGGCATCTACTGCGTTACTGCACAAAAATTAATCCTCAACGTATCAAAGATACGCCTGCGGTTAATTTTTGCTCGCGCCTTGTATCTGCCTCGCCTATTTGCAAAAGCGCTGGATATGCAGAACTGCCACGTACGGCGTAACAATGAGGTCAATTTTTGGACTTGCCACGGATACTCTTCCTATATGATACAAGGTAGTCGATAAACGAGCAAACCGACAATAAGGCAGCGACCCAGTAAATACTTTTGTTGATAATAATCATCGTATCGGTAACGGATTTTTCCGCAAGCGAAAATACAATCAGCAGTTCAATCAGCAGCGTAAAACCTTCAGCAAGAATATAGCATACCGTTTTAGTCTTGCCACCTTTTTTCGCACCGATGGTAATACCATTCCCTCGTGCAAGCATCCGTAAAAATAAAATATTTAACTCACGATATAAAATAATGATAAAAACAGGCAGCGGCACATAACCTGACAGCATAAACGCCAACAACACCGTCAGATTTGCAAATACATCCGCAAAGGGGTCGAATAACTTACCGAAATCGCTCACTTGCTTCAACTTACGAGCGTAGTATCCATCTAAAAAATCGGTAAACTCCATGTAAATAAACAGCGGTATAAGAATAAGCATTACTGTTTGTTCCGATATTCCTACATAACGCGGAAGATAATAGATACAAATAAAAAGAGGAGCTGCGACCATTCTCGTTGCAGTAAAAAAATTTGCGATGTTCATAGTTTAAGTATCCAACATTAATTTGGTTTTATCAACTTGTATTCTTCTTATACCAAGTTTTTCTATTATTGATTATCGGCAGCAATACTGAAAAAAAAAGCCGCTCGATACCAAGTAATACCTTTGATATCGGGCGGCTCTTTTCGTAATTTTTTACGCTTACTTTGCCGGTTTTTCAGCTGCAGGGGGTAGGATTTCCAATAATTCAACTTCAAAAACTAACGTTGAATTAGGCGGAATAACCTGCGAAACACCGCGTTCTCCATAAGCAATTTTAGAGGGGATATAAAGCTTATATTTTGAACCGACTTTCATCAGCTGTAAACCTTCCGTCCAACCCGGAATAACGGCATTTAACGGAAATTCAACGGGATTCCCACGGTCGTAGGAGCTGTCGAAAACCGTACCGTCAAGTAATGTTCCTTTATAATGTACTTTTACCGTGTCGGTTGGCAAAGGTAAGGGGCCGGTTCCTTCGGTAATAACTTCGTATTGCAGGCCGCTTTCGGTTGTCTTTACACCGTCATTTTTTGCATTTTTTTCAAGAAATTCTGTTTCTTTTGCCAAGTTTTCCGCTGCCTCTTTTTTATGAGCAGCTTCGCTTGCCCGCTGTAATACCTTCTGTGCAGCAGCAACATCTACTTCTTTGTTCTTTTCGACATCCTTTAAACCTTTCACCAATTCACCGTAATCGACAGCCAGTTTAAAGTCTTTAAGCGATGTTCCCATCATAACACCAAACGCATACCCGACTTCTTTTTTCGTCGGAGGAGGAAGCTCTTTTCCTTCCTCTGTTTTGGTTTCTTCCGCGTTAGTGCCTGCTGCCGGAGCAGCAGTCTCGGCTGCCGATTGCTTTTTACAGCTTACTGTAAAAGAAAACACAAGAAGTGCCGCAGCAATAATCGATAGAATCTTTTTGTTCATTTTTCACATCCATAAATAATAAAATTAGGTTTTATGACGATACTAACAATGACTAAAAAAGTCAATGTTTTATGGTAGAAATGGAGAAAAAATGCGGATACTTATTGTTTGTATTATATATGCTATCGCAGTCACGGTTCTCGGTTCAATTGCCGTCAAAACCTTTTTAAATATAAAAGCGAAAAATGACCCGCTGCAGCGGCAGTACTTTTTTACCGCACTTATCTTCTTATTTCTCCTCATCATTTCTTTTATTGCAATCCTTTTAAAGCTGAAAGGCGATATACTTATCGGCAACGGCTCAGGTTCAGACATCTTTATAGGGTATTCCGATAAAACCGGCTATGGTCTTATTGGTTTTATCATCTTAATTATCCTTGGAATAGCAGCAATCGTCTTATTTGATCGGTTCTTCCTCAAACGGAGATCAAAAACCGAGCAAGAATACCGCACACGTCGAAAATTAGCCATCGCTATCGTCATAATTCTGATAGGAACGGTCGCAGCGCTGAAATTGATTTGGTAACAAGCACGGTTTTATTCGTACGGAGGATTTTATACCGCCGTTTTTCTACCGCCACGGATGGCGGTGGCTCCATACAGTAGCGATGTTTTGGTATATCCACAACATCGCAATCAAAACTATACACGGATGTATGGTTTTGACAAAGGCTCCGCGCCGAGGATGTTGATTGAAATTTTATCTATGAAACTTGAACGGATTCTTGAAATCATTATCTACTTATTAAATCATGAAAAAGTCTCTGCAAAATACTTAGCCGAGTATTTTAATGTATCGGTGAGGACTATTCAGCGTGATATGGCGAGTATCGCTGAAGCCGGTATACCGGTGTATACATTAGGCGGAAGGTACGGCGGTTATGCCGTTTTAGAACATTATAAAATAAAGAACCTCACTATCAAAAACAGCGAACAGCAAATCATTGTCAATGCATTGGAAAGCCTTGCAACGTCATACACAAACGAGAGCTTAAACTCTTTAATCAAAAAATACAATGCAATTATCGAAAAAGGAGACGGGCAAAAAGTCTTTTGGGATTTTAGTGTTACAAAAGAAAATAAAAAAGTACAAGATTTCAATCTGCTGTTGGAAAAAGCTATAAGCGATAAAAAATATATCGTATTCGATTATCGTAATTCAGAAGGAAAAAGTTCGCATATTTGTGCGGAACCGCTTGCCATTCATTACAAATGGTATGCGTGGTATTTGTTTACATACCTTAAAGAAACAAAAGAGTATCGAACTTTTAAAGTTGCACGGATTCAAACGCTTGCCATCTCAAAAGAAACTGCCGCTGCAAATCACGGTGATATACAGCAGAGGATGAGAGAAGCCGAACTTGCGTATTACAAGACCTGCATTGATATAGAAATCGTTTTTTCCGAAGCGGAAATTCCCCTCATCGAAGAGTATTTTCCCGACTCCGTTATCGAAACGCTGCCGTCTCAAAAATATAAAACCCATATCCGTGTTCCTGCAAAAGAACGGTTGTGGAAGGCCTTACTCCTCAGCTTCGGGAATGCGGTTACCGTCGTATCTCCAAAAGATTATCAGGCGGAACTTGTAAAAACAGCAAAAGGTTTTTTAGCTAATTACGATAATACTCAATTTTGCTTATGAAATGAATAAACACGCTAACGTGCTCGGAGGTGCTTTATGTTATATATTATTTTACTATTAATGTTCCTTTCATTCGCCGGCGGCGGTATTATAATTAGAGAATTAAAAGCATACGACTTAATAGCGGGGTACAATACTATGCCGGATGAAGAAAAGGCACAATATGATATTGAATCGGTCGCAAATCAGTTAGGTATACTATTATATTTTTTTGCGTTATTAGCTGCGATTGTAATGATATTGTTTTATTTTGCTCACCTTTCTTTACCAATGAAAGAGCTAATAATGTTTTGCTATGTAGCAATTATTTTGTTTATACTAGGTATAGCTATGTTGGTATTTAATAAAAAAAAAATATTCGTAAAATTCTTCCGGTTTTCATTATTTACAATGTTGTTATGATAGCATCATTAATACCGGCTTTCTTGAAGCTGGTAAAAAACTTTTGTAAAAAAATGTAATTTTTTTATCCAATTACGACAGATAGCGGTTCCTTTTTTTATTCCATCGCTCCGACAAGATAAAGATATTGAATTGGCAGCCCATATATTTCAGCTTCTTCAATATTTTCAACCTTGGGAAAATAGGTGTAGGTACGCCCGTCGATAAGTTCAATAATAATCATAAAGTCAGGCTCGCTATCGGGTACATTAGGATTTAAGCTGTAGGTTGCCTTTTTTATATCTTCCAGCCTATTCGGTGCAATGTAGCCAATGTTTTCAGTTTGGCCTGCAATAAGTTTACAAATGAATTGTTCAGCCCGTCCTTGGAACATATCCATACATTGGAATACGATATATTCAGGTTTAATATACTGCAAACAAGAAGCCGCATCATGGGCTTTAAGAGCTTTTACAAAACCGCTCAATAATATACTGTAAACATCTGATTCATCATCGGTTTCTTTTAGCACATAGTCGCTAATGCGGACAAATTTTTCATTTTTCCACTTAAAAATCATACAATCAAGTTGGTTTATCATTACCGCAAGCGAAGTGTTGTCCCGCAGCGGATAAAAACGTATCAAATCATTCATACCTTGAAATGCAGGGCTTTTTTTGATCTGTTCTTTTACGGTTTTTATGTCGAAATCGTTCGTTTCGGAAATTTTGCCTTTATTGTAAAGATAAAAGACTCCAGAGCCGGCACCGTCGTAACTTACCAAAATAAGTTTTTTACCGCCTTTTACATCCCAATAGCACATTTCAAAACCGTACTTGCTTTTAAGGCTCAAATACCGGTTTTTCTCATCGCAGACCTCAATGTACGAATCTCTGTTTGCCGTATCCAAGTTAAAATTATCAAAAACAGGCTTTAATGCTTTTTCAGGTAAGAGTTTAAAGAGCGTTTTGATCGTTACAGGTTCCTCTGCAAAAAGAGCGGAAGCTCCTGCAGTTAAAACGGCAAGAGTGAAAATAATCGATACAATTTTTCTATTCATATTGTGTTAACTCCATATTGCAAGCCTGATTACTCGGCTTTTTTGTAACGGGTCGTAACAAATGTCAATAGACCGTTTTCGATAACACATTTTTCCCAATTAGGTTTTTGGCCTTGACCGTCAAAAAAATCAACCGTTCCGATTTGTACCCATAACTCACCGTTCCTGTCTTCCCAAGGCTGAGGTTTACCAAGCATCATCATACCATGACGGAGCGTGATTACCCCCGCTTCGACGGCTTTATCAATTTTTTCTTGAGGTACATTATCAGGAATCGACATAAGCATATAAATCATACCGTCTTTACAAATTTCCAACACAGAGTTTATCCTAGTCTTTCTCTCGCGTCGTTCTTCTTCGACTGCAGCTGTATTATTTTTATCGATGAAATCAGGCAACGTGTTTAGATACTCCTCGGCATTAAGGAACGTAGTTCTGCCGCTTTCATCCATACTCATAATTGAATGAAATACCCATTTTCCTACATAGGACATAGAATTCTCCTTATTTTTTTCTGCAAAAAGCAGAGAATTAAAGCCCGTAAAAAGTGCAATACTTAGCATAATCAATGTGATGTTCTTTTTCATATTAAACATAGTTTTTCTCCGTAATATCTTATGTTTATTATAAAACTTTAATAACTAACCATCAAACCCCTTGAAATACAAGGATATTTGCAAGAGAACAGATTGAATTTACTACCAATTTACTACTTTTGAGGAAAGAACCTTGATGTGCTGTAAAAACTCTTACAGATAGAAACATTTTACCACAGATAGCACAAAGCAGGTTGTGGGGATCAAAATTAAATAGGAAATCTTAAAAGCGGTGATCTTTCGCTTCTCTAAAGGAAGCATAGAAACACCGCTTTTTTCATGCCCATGTTACGAAGTAGAAGTAAATAAGAGCTTGAAATACAAGGCTTTCATAGGGCGATTTTGAGAAAGTAAGGGTAATATACCTTTTCTTTCAAAATTGCCCTTTTACTGCATAACAAAATTGCACTGCCATAAAAACAAGTATGGCGTTTTTCAGTCAAGACATCACAACTACTGTTTATTATTTGATAGTTCGATTTCAATTTCACCACTTTTAACAGCCAATTCAATTTCAGTACGTATCGGTTCATAGATTGGTATGTCCTGATTGATAGCCTCAAAACTAATGGCTAACGAATACTTTGCTTTAAACAACCCTCCCCAACCTTTATGACCACGAACTGCAATGCAAAAGGCATCACTCAATTGATGAGATTTGACTATGCACCAATCCTTTTGGAGAGTACCATTTTTTCGTGAATATCCATACGCTATACCCCGATTAGTTGCCTCTCCTAGTACCCAATTAAAATCACCATCATCATCAATTATGGATCCTGTTTCAAAAATACGACGAGCAAATGTATCTGCATTCTCTCCAATCCGACTACAGCACCAATCTAACCATGTTGACAGATACCCTTTTACATAGCGCCGAGTACGGCGAGGGTTCGCTGCATAAGAAAGAGTAACTTCAACTAAAATATCATAATCCTCACCAATATTAGATAACTCTTCTGGGATAGGAACTTGAAAAATATGAGCCTCATCATCACCAAGTTCCATTTGAAAGGGTGTTACTAAGGTTATTCGATACTCGTTATTATGTGTAGCACGTTCAATATCTGGAATACCATATCCTATATGGCGTAGCGTAGAAACACACTCTTCCTTACTTATATTATTAACATTCTTGGTCCATCGGGCAGATTGAGCTATTAACGCTCTATATAGTAGTGCCGGTGATTCTGGCAAGACCTTTTCAATCTGTGATGCGATGTAAGTAACTTTTGGTGTTGAAAAAGATGTACCCACCTGATCATGTGCAAAAGCAGGCCCTTCCGGAGATTTACGAATTAGTTCCGGACATACCTCATAAGGAGTTGTAAATTGAGGTGGAAAACTTTCTTTAATGTATACATGTGTTCCGCCATATTCGACTACTTCAGGTTTTAATACATCCCATATACCTGGTCCCGAGCGTGAGAATGAAGAAATCTCCATTTGCTTTCCCAAGGCAACAAAATCATCCGTCTCCATTTCAGTCGCTGACACAGAGCCAACAGTGATTGCCTGTAGACTCTGCGCTGGATTTGAAATTCTACACAACTCTCTATCAAGATATTCTGGATAGGGATATCCCGCTTGCCAATAAGCTGATATTATATCTGTAGAAATATTCCCAGATGCTTGTATGAACAGGACGTCATTATTGTAAGACTGACTATCAATTTCAGCAGCCCAAGAAGTCATATGCTTCATTTCGCAAGAATTACGGCTCCCAATAGAATGATTAAATATTTTGGTTGGCGGTGCACCCTCAATACTATATTTTTGGACTGCAATAGCTACTGTCTTGGGTGGATATATATCCTCTGGTAGACAATTGTTTTTATCAAGAATTCGCATGTTTCGAATCCAACAAGGAAGTTGATAAACTCCATCTGTAGGAACTGTCTTTGGGTACAAGATTGCTCCAGTCACTCGTGTTCCATGTCCCCCTCCAGCAACTTCGTCACTTGTTTCCATATTATCTGGGAGCAAACTGATAGATTCACCACTAATAATTGCTGATTTTAAATACTTATGTTCTTCTTGAACTCCACTATCCATTACACAAACAATGGGAGCAGATTGGATAGGAGCTTCAATTTGTACGTTTTCAGTAAGAATATCGTTATTTTCGGGAGCTTCTCCCATAACTATTGTTTCCGCTTCAGATACTTCAAATATATACGCAAAATTCAACACTAAGTCAAGCAAACATTTACCGGATATTTTTAAACGTGCTGAAAAACTATCAGGTAAATCAGTCATTACTGATGTGCCATCGGCGAGTTGCATAATTTCACCACTATAGTCATCAATAAAATTTTCTATTGCTTCCTCTCGTTTCATCTTGATTTCGTCCCAAGTCATATAGGCAGCATTAAATTTTTCCGTCCACCGTTGCTCACGAATATAATAGTGTTCGTCGGTTTCACCATCTTTACGTTCGGGACGTTTTGGTAATTCGATGTTTCCGCAACAGCTTACACCAATATCGATTATATATACTCCATCTTGTGAAATAGTTGCCCATTTTTCATAGAGTTCTTTCGACAAAATCCGTTTAAGCCTATCATCGTCTTCGCAGAGTGCATAGACTCTTGCTGGCGAATTGCACCTTGCGGTTATATTGGTAATAAAAGCATCAGCTTTTTCATTTAAAACCGAAAGGTCAATATCTTCCGTAGCAACTATAATAAAGCCTTCCTCAATTTCGCAGACAATTTCAAATCCTAGTCCGCGTAGGAAATCAATATCAGCAGAAGGATCTATTTCTAACAGGATGGGAATGCCCGTTTCTATTCTGGGTAAGGTGTTTTCTAAGCGTTCTGCACGTCGCTCTTTCCAAAAGCGGGACAATTCAGCAGAGCGACGTTTTACATATCCACCATGATCAATTCGATTAATAATATTCTTCTTCGTCTGGGTAGATGTTGTGCCGCCGCCATGCAATTTAGGTTTCCCTTGAAATAAAAGCGGAAGAGGCAAATGTGTAAAATCTTTATTTTCTGCCATAGTAGTACCTCCTTATATATCAAAATTTAGAGCTTTCTTTCAATGCTTTTACAACATGTTCCTTACATACTTTTTTGCACCCTGCTAAAATAGCAATTTTTGCAGCACGTTGTGCAATTAGTACAATATTGGCGGCAGAGTATTCTTCTAGTTGGTTTGATATTTGATCCATATCAATATCTGGAGAAACGGGTATTGCAGATAATGTCATTTCCAATAGACGCTTGCGTTCTGATTTTCCCGGCATCGGTATTTCAATAACATCATCAAATCTACGGAAAAGTGCCTCATCAAGCGATATCTTCAAATTGGTAGTAGCTAAAACCAGTCCTGGCGCATCATATTCGTCTAGCAAAGTAAGTAGCATGTTAACAATTCTAGGGACTTCCCCAACATCCTGTGTCGTAACACGAGATTTAGCAATAAAATCACACTCGTCAAGAAGTAACACTACAGGTTCGGTTTTGCAATAGTCAAATACCATTCGAAGATTTGACGCTGACTCTCCAAAATAGGAAGAAAGCAAAGAATCAAAACGAACTTTCAACAATGGTAACCCGAGATTCCATGCAATTCGTTCAGCACTTAAAGTTTTCCCACATCCTGGAGAACCATAGAGAAGTATTTTTCTTTTAGGTAAAAGATTGAACTTTTTTAACCTTTCACGTGCAACATACTCTTGCTCAATTGAAAGAAGTCGCTCTTCAACTTCATTTGGTAAGATCATGTGATGCTTTAATTGTCCTCTCGGAATATAAGACATCAATTGTGAAGCTGTACGTTTGCTCTTTGGCAAAGTGGATAATCCATTTTCACTTTTTCTGCTCTCAAACAGAGTATATTTGGGCTTTTCTTCAATTGAAATTTTTTCTAATGAATTTGCAAGAATATTATGACCAAGTTTACGTTCCTCTTGAATGATTATCATAGCAATTTTCTTTAATGATGGTATATCTTCGGAAAAAATTGCTCGAAATAATCTTTTATATAATTCCGCTTTCATATAATTAATCCTCCCTTATAGAATAATTGTTCTTCTAATATTGTATAAAAGCATCAATTACCTATAACTTTATACTTTTGTTGTCCAGAGGAAGTTTTTTCGATTGGTTCTAAACAAGTTCTGGATGTGTGAACATAATTTAAAAATAAAGTCCCCAATAACAACCTGTCGCTTCTAGATATCCGGTTCCACTCATAACCTTTAAATAAATCTCGTACAAGAAAGATTTCATTAGTATTTAGATACTTTGTTTCTTCTATAGCTTGAGCTAACAAATCGTTTGCATTTAACATTTACATCCTCCACATTATAAATAATCTTATAAACAATGTTGTATATAGTATAATACGGAAATATAGAAAAATCAATGAATTTATATGTGAGGTGCTTTAGGATGAAATACACCACATTTATAAGTCTTAAATCTTATGTTTCTAATGTTATTAGAGGGTTTGGGACACTTCCCAAGGGTATACCCCAGCAGGCTTTGGCCTGCGAGGGTACAAGTAAAATCTCTGATGCCGGAACTGCGGAAAATAGAGATTTTTTACGGAAAGGGTACCCCTTTCCTATGCTTGCTATTCCACTTATTCCTTAATCTCTACAACAATGGAAAGTTGCTTTTTGCCAAAAATTCAAAAATCCAAATTTCTTGAAAAAACTTCAAAAGGTAGGTATGGAGAAATAAAATTTCATAGAGAGTTGGGATGATAATCAAACTTGATTTTCGTGCAAAGATTTTTATGATGATAGTTTTCATTGATAAAGTTTGTAGGTTTGTCAAATAAAAATAACACTGCTATCTTGACAAGGGTGTAAATTTAGGTATAATAAAAATAGCACCGCTATTTTTATAAAAAGGAGTTCATAATGAGTAAAAGCGACGATACAAAACAATTGATTTTGGATACGGCAAAAATCGAGTTCATGGATAAGGGTTATAGTGATGCTTCGGTTCGTAACATTGCAAAACAAGCCGGACTGACCACCGGAGCAATCTTTCGATATTTTGCTGATAAGGAAAGTTTGTTTGCGTCACTTGTTTCACCTGTAGCAGACCATATGTTGGAGTTATATCGCAAAGGTGAAAAAAGAGGATTTGATTCTCTAACAGATGGATGCCCTGAAAACATGTGGAACATTTCGGAAGAGGTCATTTCTATGCTGGTGGAATACATTTTTGCTAACAATGATGCATTCTATCTGCTCATCAGCAAATCAGCGGGAAGTGCTTACGAAAACTTTGTAGATCAGCTTGTTGCGGAAAGAGAAAAGCAAACTTATGAATTTCAGCAGGAGATGATCCGGCGTGGTTACCCTTGCCGTGCGTTAACTCCGGATGAAATCCACGTTCTACTTAGTGCACAGTATTATGCGATCTTTGAGATTGTACGTCATAAGCTGGAAAAAGAGGAGGCACTTGACAGAATACGCCTCATTGCGGATTTTTTTGGCAGTGCATGGAAATTGTACTTTGCGTAAGGAGGTGTTTTTTTGTACGTTAGTTAGCCTAATCTAACTTATCGCTTTGTGTATCCTACAGATCTATTTTTTGAAAGGAGTTATCTATATGAATACTACGACTGAAAAGAAAAAATTTGTTACACGAGATGTGATGGTGATTGCAGCCATGATGGTCTTGACCTTTGCAGTATACGGAGCCGTTGGCACGCTGACACTACCGTTTCCATTTTTCTACCTCTACCTTGCTGCCGGCATTCAGGAGTTTTTCTGCGCAACATTTTACCTCGTTGTTGCCAACCGTCTGAACAAACATGGGATTTTGCTGATTTGGAGTACTGTGTTTGGCATCATCAGCGCTCTCGGAGGTTATGTGTTCCTGCTTCCTTATTTCTTGCTGGTAGGCGTTCTTTGCGAGCTTGTTATGCTTGGTAAGGACAGTTATCGGAAACCTTTGCGCAACGCTATTGGTTGGTCTTGCTACGGGCTTGGTATGATTATCGGAAACGCTGTTCCAATTTGGGCAGCATGGGAAAGCTATGTGGCGAAGGCATCTACGGAGGGATTTTCAAAGGAAGTATTTGATATGCAACTGGGTATGCTCTCCAATCCGTGGCACATGATTGGAGCCTGCGCTATCACGGTGGTTCTTGCCTTACTCGGTTGCCTCTTCGGACAGCGGATTTTGAAACGCCATTTTCAAAAAGCCGGGATCGTGAAGTAATGGGGGAAATAATAAACAACGGAAAAATAATTCGCCGTGTCAATATTTTTACATTGCTGATACTGTCCATCTGTGTTTGTACCGTAGCCTTTTTCTGCAAAAATATGTGGCTGCATATTGCTTATACGACTGCGTTGTTTTTGGTGATGGCGATATTCGGATGCTTAAAAACGGGATTAAAGTTTTTAATCTCTTTTCTCATCAGCTACGGATGGCTCATTTTCAATGTGCGATATGGGATCAATATACCCTCTCCAATGCTCTTTACCTTTCTGATTGAGTTGATTCCCGTTTTTATGGCGGTCTACCTGCTTTCACAGGCACCGTCTGGCAAACTCACAACAGCGCTTCGGCAACTGCCGTTGCCATCCTCTATAAGGTTGACGGTGATTGTTATCTTGCGTTTTATTCCTACGGTCGCTTCGGAGTTTTCCGATGTGCTGGACGCTATGAAAACACGAGGACTTATGCGTTCTCCTTTTCAAGTCATCTTACATCCTCTTAATACCTTTGAGTATGTGATTGTACCTATGGTCTTTCGTTCGCTAAAAATTGCGGACGAACTTGCCGCATCCAGTGTTGTCCGTGGGATTGAGAGCCCATATAAGAAAAAGGGTTACTATCTGAATAAAATGGCTGTAAGCGACGGCATTATGATCGTTTTGTTTGTATCAACAGCGATAATATGTATCTTATTGTGAGGTGAGAAATTGAATCCGACAATTGAAATAAAAAATCTCAGCTTTTCTTATACAAGCACAGATGACCAGTTAAAAAATATCAATCTCAACATAAGACCGGGAGAGGTCATTGTACTTACAGGTCCATCCGGCAGTGGGAAGAGTACGCTAACCCGCGTAATAAATGGTTTGATTCCATATTTTTTTACAGGAGAATTGAGTGGCGAAGTCAAACTTTTCGGAAAAAACATGAATGAAATTCCCTCTTGGGAACGCGGCAAATATGTGGGGAATGTATTTCAAGATCCACGCAGTCAATTCTTTGCCAATGAGGTGGCCGGAGAAATTGCTTTCGGCTGTGAAAATTACGGTATCTCCCATGATGAAATTGTAAAAAGAGTTCAGGGTGCAGCGGAGACGCTGAGTATTACAAACCTGTTAGAACAAAAGGTCAGGTATCTTTCCTACGGTATGCGTCAGCGTGTAGCAATCGCCTCCGCCGAGGCCATTGACCCAGATATTTATGTTATGGACGAACCCTCTGGCAATCTGGACATGGGAGCCACGGAGGATTTTGCTGCATTTGTACGTCTTTGGAAAAAGCAAGGAAAAACGATTCTGATTGCGGAGCACAGACTCTACTATCTTCGTGATATTGCGGATAGGTTTGTCTATATGAATAATGGCGAAATTATCAGCATAATGACTCCGCAGGAAATGAAGGAATTATCCTACGAACAGATTTCGGAGTGGGGGCTTCGCAGTATGGAGCTTTTACGTTTGCCGATTTCTGCACAGATCTATAAAGAAACTGCATCCGGTCCGGTACTGAAAGTGGAGAATCTGTGCAAGCATTTTGGAACTCAATCGGTCTTGTCGAATGTTTCGTTTTCCTGTGCACCGGGAGAGATCGTTGCAATAATCGGTCCAAACGCTGCGGGAAAAAGTACGCTTGGGAAACTGCTGTCCGGACTTTTACAGGAGGATGCAGGTATGATTCGTTTCGCGAAAAAACCGATGAAAAAGAACAAGCGACGCGGACTAATCTGGTATATCATGCAGGATTTGGACAGTCAGCTGTTTGGAGAAAGTCTGACCGATGAGCTTTTGATCGGCAAAAAGGAGACATCCGCTTTGATGCAGCGGGCGAATAAGCTGTTGGCGCTCCTGAATTTAGATGAATTCTCAGAGCGTCACCCGGCTACCCTATCAGGTGGACAAAAACAGCGTCTTGCCTTGGCGATCGCGCTTTTGAATGAAGCTCCGGTGATTGTTTTGGATGAACCTACCAGCGGTCTGGATGGTCGCAATATGCACGCTGTAAGTGAGCAGCTTCACGCACTTGCGGCAAAGGGACACATCATCCTTATGATTACCCACGATCTGGAATGTGCTCTTGCCACTTGTAGCAGGGCTCTGGTGATCCGTAATGGTACTTTAATTGATGATTTTCAAATTGAGGAGGCGGCGAAGCTAATGGCTGCCATGCGGGAATAACAGGAGGAAATATGGAAAAGAAAAGAAAATCCGGCGCTGCTTACCTAATGCAACTGGCCGGGAAATACAAATTACATCTATTTGTATCTGCGTTGTTTGGAATAGCCAGTGCATTATGTACATTTTTGCCTTATGTTATGGTGTACCGAAGTATTCTGGTTTTGCTGGGTGGTGAAGGAAATGCCCTGTACTATGGTCTGATTGCCACAGTATCGATCCTTGGGAAGTTTATTTTCTCCATCATTTCGGGAACATTTTCTCACGTTGGAGCTTTTAATACGCTTTACAATGTTCGCGTGCAAATTAGCCGTCATATTGCGAAGATAAACTTGGGATTCTTTACAGATCATGCTTCGGGAGAAATCAAAAAAGTCATCATTGAGGATGTGGAACGGATTGAAAAATTCTTGGCTCATCAGATTCCGGATGTGACCGCAGCCATCTGCGTGCCGATCATTGTCTTTATTCACCTGCTGACAATCAATATCCCGATGTCCTTATCTCTTCTGGTTCCGGTGATATTGGGGCTCATCATCCAAGGCACGGCTATGGCGATTACCGGCAAGCAAATGCCGACCTATCATCGTCTGTTGGAAAAATTGAACACGGCAATCATGCAGTTTATCAACGGAATGCCTGTTATGAAAGCCTATAATATGACGGCAGAGAGCTATCGTGATTATGCAAGCACCGTAGATGAATACAACGCCTTTTGGAAGCAATGCACCAAGAGTCAGGGCTATACCTATGGACTTTTCGTCGCTCTCGTAGAAAGCGGAATCCTATTTGCACTGCCATTGGGCGGTATGCTCTACTTCCGTGGAACACTACCTAAGCACGATTACCTTTACTTTATGATTATGAGCATAGTATTTCTCTCCGGCTTGCTGAATTTGTTAAACCTCGCCATGATGTTCAGTCAGATCATGAGCGGCGTGGGACGGATACAGGACATCATGGAGTTGCCTTGCACGACCGAGGGAGACAGTACACTAGACCGCACACAGCCTCATGGCGTAAGCTTTGAGAATGTTACTTTCCGCTATGATAAGTCCGACGTGCTAAAAAATATCAACCTCACCATGCCTGCGGGCAGTCTAACCGCTTTTGTGGGAGCTTCCGGAGCAGGAAAAACGACCGCCGCACAGCTGATTCCCAAATTTTGGGAAGTCACCGACGGAAAAATTTGCATCGACGGCAAGAATATTTTGGATCTGAAAAATGAAAATCTGATGGACTTGGTATCCTTCGTCTTTCAGGAAACCTTTACTTTGCACGACAGCATTCATGAGAATATCGCCATAGGAAACAAAAATGCTACTCGCCAACAAGTGGAGGATGCCGCTAAGGCTGCGCAAATCCATGATTTTATTATGAGTCTTCCAAACGGCTACCAAACCAAGCTGGGCGAGGACGGAGTGAAATTATCCGGAGGTGAGAAGCAGCGTATCTGTATTGCACGAGCAATCTTAAAGGATTCGCCCATCATTATCTTTGATGAGGCAACAAGCTTTGCAGATTTGGAAAATGAGCATAAGATCCAGCTTGCCCTGTCACACTTGTTGAAGGGGAAAACAACCATTATGATCGCTCATCGGCTTCATACAATTACCGGGGCGGATCAGATTTGCGTATTCCACGAAGGACAGCTTTCAGAAAAAGGAAAGCATGATGAGCTCCTGTCCGAAAACGGGCGATATGCTGATATGTGGAAAAGCTATACTCAGGAGGTAGCCATATGATGTATATATTCAAAATGATTCAACAGGTCGCCGGCAAAAACAGCAGATCTTTGTATTTACCGGTTGCATTGTCCTGCGTGGACGCTTTGCTTCACATGGGGATGTTCAGCACGATGATATTGACGATTATTGAACTGATCGGCGGCATCTTTACAGTGGAAAAACTGACTTTATACAGCATTGTCCTCGGGATTCTGTTTTTGGTGCGTGCGATCCTCTTTTCTATAAACTATACACAAGTTCAATATCGGGGTGCGGATATTTCGGCACAACAGCGTCTTTTCCTCGGAGACCATATCCGCAGCTTAAATCTCGGATATTTCAACAAGAACAGCATTGGACGACTGATGAGCACATTGACAACCGATATTACGGACTTTGAACAGATCTTAACCCATTCTTTGGCAAGCTTAATTAAAGTGCTGTTTTTCAGTGCTTTGACGCTCTTGTTTGCCTTCATGGTTTCGTGGCAATTCGGATTGACTGCTACCGTGCTGATTCTAATTGCTTTTCCCTTGATGCAGCTCAGCGGAAAAATGTCTCAGAAGTACGGCGGCAATCAGCGCACGAGTATCAACCGAGTGATTTCTCGAATCGTGGAATACATTAACGGGATCAAGACATTTAGGCTCTATAATTTGACCGGAGAAAAATTTGAACGATTGGATGACAGCTTTACCACCTTAAAAAGAGATTCTGTAAAATTGGAGCTTGCGATTATGCCGTTCTCCGTTTCCTTTGGCTTTATGACATCGTTGATTCTTCCTGCCGCATTGATTTTGGCTCCCGGTTTGTATCAATCGGGAGTGATTGACACAAACCGGATGGTCGCTCTTCTGATGATCGGCGTTTCTCTCTCCAGCATGATGGCGACACTGGGCAGTCTGTACCCGGAATTAAAATATTTGAGTAAGGCGGCAGAAAATATCTTGGCGGCTCGTCAGGAGGAGCCCCTATCGTATCGTGACGATGCGGTACAGCTCAAAGCATTTGACATCAGTTTTTCTCATGTAGATCTTTCATACGAGAAAAATGTTCCTGTGCTACATGATGTCTCTTTTTCTGTAAAACCCGGAACGACCACGGCTTTGGTCGGTCCGTCCGGCAGCGGTAAAACCACAATTATCAGTCTGATTTCACGGTTTTGGGATGTGACGAAGGGCACGATTACCATCGGAGGCTGCGATATTCGAGAACAATCGCCGGATACACTCGCTGAGAATATCGCTATTGTCTTTCAGGATGTATATCTTCTACACGATACCATTGCAAACAATATCCGCGTCGGAAAGCCGAACGCTACGATGAAGGAAATTGTCGAAGCGGCAAAGGCGGCACAGTGTCACGAATTTATTTCCGCACTGCCGGACGGCTACGATACGATGGTGGGTGAAGGCGGCAATACACTTTCCGGAGGGGAAAAACAAAGGATTTCCATCGCCCGCGCTTTGATTAAAAATGCACCCGTCGTTTTACTTGACGAAACCACTTCCAGTCTGGATGCGGACAACGAAAAAGAAATTCACAAGGCATTGGACGCGCTGATGAAAGATAAAACGGTAATCGTCATCGCTCACCGTCTGAACACGATTATCGGCGCCGACCAAATCCTTGTGCTGGACAAGGGGAGAATCCGTGAACAGGGAAATCATGAGCAACTGTTAGCACAAAATGGCTGGTATGCTCGCATGATTGCGGAGCAAGCCAAGGCACGAAACTGGAGTATCGAATGAGTACAAAAAATATACAATGCAAAAAGAGAAAAATTGTTGTATGGATTATTTCTATCGGCATTATCGCGGCATTGTTCTTTGGTATAAGTAAGTTTATCTCATATCGAACGATGCCACCTTTTGCTGCGGAACGGGAAGCTCTTGAAATAGACTATGGTGATTATTTAGAAATCGATGGCTTCAAACTTTGGTTTGAACTTCTGAATGAAGATTATTATAACACACTTTGCAGTATTCTCCATAACAGAAATTTCCCTTACTGAAGAATTTCTCAAAAGGTTTTATCCAATTACGACAGATAGCTGTCGCTATCCTGTAATAATATCTGTTATAACTTATTTTAGACGGATAGGATACACTGTTTGATGAAAAGATACCTTCTACTATTAAAAGCCTATTTTAAAGGTTCCCTTATGAACCTACTGGAATATAAGTTTGATTTTATAAGCGGCGGCACCTTTGAGCTTGTATGGCTTTTTATGTATATCATTTTTATAGACACGATTTTTATTCATACCAACACGATAAACGGGTGGGATAAATATCAAATGCTGATGTTGACTTTTCAGGGCGGATTGACGGATTCTGTGTTTACTTTTGCGATAGTACCGGGATTAAAAAGACTGCCCGAAATGATCAATACCGGTACCTTGGATTTTATATTATTAAAACCGTTAAATCCGCGCTTTAATATTTCATGCCATGCATTCGACATTCCGCAAATAAAAAACATCGCAATCAACACTATCGGTTTGATATATTGCCTTATACAATTGAATATTCCTATCACACCGTTAAAAGGAGTGATGTATATTCTGCTTTCACTGAATGGCCTTTTTTTAATTTATTCGATTATGTTTATATTGATGAGCCTTGCTTTTTGGTTTATGCGGATGGATATTGTCATGGGGATAGGCTCGGAATTAATTACTATTGGAAATAAACCGATGCAAATATATCCGAAAGTGATTCAAAAAATTCTAACCTTTGTTATTCCCTTGTTTGTTTGCTTTAATTTCCCTGTTTTGTTCATCGTTAAACAATTATCTGTACGCGCTATTTTCTATGCTTTTATCTTAAATGTACTATTTTTGTTATTATCAAATTTTATTTTTAAAAAAGGAGTAAAGCGTTATGTCGGATCAGGCAGTTAGAAGCGAAAAAATTATTGTTGCAGAAAATATTTGCAAAAGTTATACGTATTATAAAAAAGAGGCAGGGCTGAAAGGTAGTATTAAAAACTTGTTTAAACGTGAAAAATTATATAAGCCTGCGGTAAAAAATCTTTCTTTTCAAATTAATCAGGGCTCGATAACGGGGTTAATCGGTTTAAACGGCGCGGGAAAAACGACGACCCTTAAAATGCTATCCGGTTTAATACTTCCGACGACAGGAAATCTGAGTGTCTTGCAACATAATCCCTTTGAAAAGAAAAAAGAGTATCTGCAGCAAATTTCGATGGTGATGGGAAACAAGAGTCAACTTTGGTGGGATCTACCTGCCATCGATTCTTTTGAACTTAATAAAATAATTTATGAAATTGAAGATGCCGACTATCAAAAAACGCTGCACATAATGATTGAAATACTCGGTGTAGAAAAACAGGTAAATGTTCAGGTGAGACGGCTGTCGTTGGGCGAACGGATGAAGATGGAATTGATAGCTGCTTTAATTCATAAACCGAAACTCATTTTTCTTGATGAACCTACAATAGGCCTTGATGTCATTACGCAATACAACATACGAGATTTTTTAAAGCACTATTGCAGTACGTATCATGCGACGCTTATATTAACAAGTCATAATTTTAACGATATTGTTTCTCTTTGCAGCGAATTGATTTTGATAAATAACGGAGAAAAGATATACTCGGATTCTTTTATTAATTTTAAAAACACCTTTCTCAATCAAAAATATTTTATCCTCAAATTAAAATTTCCGACAGCTGAAAAAATAATAACTATGCTTCAACAAAAAGGCGTCGGCACTGCAGAAAAAACAGCTGACGATACGGTAAAAATTTCTGCGGATTCAACTGAAAGTTTAGATATACTAAAAAATATTTCCAATGAGTTTATTGAAGATTTAAGCGATATTACCATTGAAAATATATCAATGGAAGACGTTATCAGAAAATTGTACAAAGCAGACGAGTGATTTTTTTATGGCACTATTTTTAATTCATTATAGGAAAAAATTATGAATATCTATTATAAAATTTTTAAGATAAGCTTAGCAAATCAATTGGAATACAGAGCTAATTTTATTTCCGGATTTTTGTTTTCGCTTGTTCCTTTTACCGTTAATGTCTTATTGTGGCTTGCCGTTACTGCTCAGAGCAGCACCATTCCTCTTGAAGCAAGCGGAATAGTGTCGTATTACTTTTTAACGTTAATTACATACAATATTACTTCGACGACTTCCGTATTCAAAATTTCAGATGATATAAGACTCGGTTCTCTCAATCAGTATCTGATAAAACCGTATAACTATGCATTGTATCAACTTGCCGTCGATTTACCGTATCGTTTTGTTTTTATTGTTATGAATGCCCTTCCGATTACGGTTTTATATTTTGTGTTGCACGGATATTTTATATTTATGCTGTCCGTATGGAAGATTGTCTTTTTTGCAGCTTTTTTAGTTACAGGGTATCTTATCAACTTTTTAATTGATTTTTTGATAGCGCTCTATAGTTTTTATTTTTCTCGAGTTTCTTCACTGTATACCTCAATACGGGTACTTAAAAATATTTCCGCCGGTATTATTTTCCCGCTCGTTCTTTTACCAAAATCCGTATTTACCTTTTTAAAAAACCTCCCCTTTGCCTTTATCTCTCATATTCCGGTAAGCCTTTTACTTGATGATATGCCGATACATACTGCTCTCTTTTCTTTATGCAAAGCATTTTGCTGGATAACAATCCTTAGTATATCGTGTAGAACGGTGTGGAAAAAAGGAATGAAAGTCTATTCTGCCTATGGGGGATAGCGGATTTCAGGAACAATTTATCATATATCTCTTCAATATTGATACTCTAATCTTGACATTGTAAAGATTTTTAGCTATCATCTTAACAATGTCAAGATTAGAGAGGAAGGTGTTTATGTGTGAATCGAATCTGCCGTATCATCGCAAGGATCTAAAAAATCTATTAATTGAAAAGGGTATCGAGATCGTCAATACCGAAGGCTTGCAATCTTTTTCGCTAAGAAAAGCTGCCGCAGCTTGCAAAGTCAGCCATGCTGCTCCCTACAGTCATTTTCACAACAAAGAAGAATTACTTAATGCAATGCAGCTGCATATCACCAAGCGTTTTTCAAAAGCACTCGAAACGGCTATCAGTGAAAATAAAGATACTGCCGGATTGTTAAAAAATCTAGGTATAGCCTATGTTTCTTTTTTTATTGAAAATCCCGCCTATTTTCAGTTTTTATATTCCAAATCCGATATAAAGGTGGATTTAACGTTATCTATACCAGATGAGGAAAATTATAGCCCTTATATTCTGTATAAAAATAACGTTCTGTCATTACTCAAGCAAAATAAATATCCGAAGGAAAAACAAAATGATATTTTAATAACAATATGGGCTTTTATACACGGGCTTACAGCGTTGGCGACAATGAAAAATGTCTACTACGACAAAAACTGGAAAGAAAAAATCATCGATTTTATGGATTTACTTGAACCGTCTTTTTTAAAATAACGGCGCATGGAATAGTATATGAACGGAATTTATTTCAGTGGAACGGGCAATACAAAATATTGCATGGAAGTATTGACAAAAACGACAAATGGCAAAGCTGTCAGTATAGAAGCACCCGAAGCGCTCGAAGTCTTACGCATATCGAATGAAATTGCACTGGGTTACCCCATTTATTTTAGCGATATTCCGCGTATTGTAAAAACATTTATTTTGGAACATGCCGATATGTTTTGCGGAAAGCACGTTTTTGTTATTGCGACAATGGGACTTTTCAGCGGCGATGGAGCGGGCATTGCAGCACGGCTGCTTCAAAAATACGGAGCCGTCATTATAGGTGGTCTACACATACGTATGCCGGACTGTATTGCCGATGTAAAACTATTGAAAAAAAAGCCGGATGAAAATACCGCACTCATATCGGCAGCGCAAAAAAAGATTATACAAACGGCGGAATGTATAAAACACGGAATATACCCAAAAAACGGTTTATCTTTTTTACACAGAATTGTAGGTCTATTTGGACAACGCCTATGGTTTAAACGACATGCAAAAAAACTGAGCGAACGGCTCAGAGTCCGAATGGAGCGCTGCATCGGCTGCGGAATATGCGCGGCAAATTGCCCTTCAAAATCATTATATATCGAAAACAATAAAGCTGTATTTTATCCCGGAAACTGCACAATATGTTACCGGTGCATAAACAACTGTCCTGCAAAGGCGATCACACTTATAGGTACGGATGTATTCGAACAATGCCGTTTTGAAAATTATATAAAGGAAGATATACTATGAAAAAAATATTTACTATATTTTTCTGTATGACGTTTCTCGGTTTGGTGTATTCCCAAACAACGCAGAACGAAACGCTTTATGACGTAGAAATCGTCATCACCGATATAACAGAAGATTCGGGAACGTTAGTTATAAGTATTCATAATTCGGCTGAAAGTTTCAACAAACGGCTTCCATATCAAACCGTCAAGCTAACGGCATATAAAGAAAAAGCGGTTTATCACATACAACTAAAAAGCGGTGATTACGCTTTTTGTGTTTACCATGATATCAACAACGATGGAAAATTAAACACAAATGCAATAGGTATACCAAAAGAGCCGTTCGGATTCAGTAATTATAACGGAAAAGGCTTCCCTGGAAATTTCAAAAAACATAAAGTTTTTATAGGAGATGCAATGACAATAAAGATCCCTTTGGTTAAACTGAATTAAATATCGCTTTTTATTTAATACGAAGTTGATATACGAATCTTGTATAAGTTAAAAAAAACTGATATGATTTTTCATTCGGTATATTCAAAAAGATTATTTGTGAAACAAGTCTGTTTATTAAATAAATCATTATACAATAACGATTTATAAAATTTCAGACAGTTCAGAAAAGAAAACCCTTTTAAATTATCACTTTTTGAACTTTCCTTCACGCAGTTTTTGAAATACTAATTTATTTTATATGAGGTGAAATATGATTAGAGGCGGAGATATTGCAAAAGGCACGGTGTTATTACACAAAGGTAGTCCGTATTTAGTGGTCGAACGGGAATTTGTAAATCCCGGAAAGGGAGCTGCGTTTGCACGTGTTAAGATGAAGAATTTAAAAGATGGAGCTGTTTTAACTCAAACAATAAAAACAGCCGATACGGTAGAAGACGCAACAGTAGATACACACAAAGGACAGTATCAATATGAAGACGGGGAAAGCTACCTCTTTATGGACACCGAAAGCTATGATCAAATTTCAGTTCCTTCAGACATCATAAATGATAAAAAATATTATCTGCGAGAAGGTGATGAATACGAAATCCTTATTTGGGAAGGAAACCCTATCGATGTAAAAATTCCGGCAAAAATGGTGTTTGAAGTTGCAGAAAGCGAAAATTATGTAAAAGGCGATACCGTTTCAGGAGCAACAAAGCCCATCACAACAGAAACAGGTCTTGTAGTTCGTGTTCCGCTCTTTATTAAACAGGGCGAAAAAATATTGGTCAACACTGAATCAAATGAATATCAAGAACGTATCAACTCATAACTACTTTCAAAATCAGCAGTTTTAATCAACACTTTAACGAAAAGCCCTTCACATATTTGAGGGGCTTTTTTATTCGTGCGGAGAGTTTAATATTCTATTGCTGTACAATATATGCTCTGTATCAAGGTTATTTATTTTTACAAGTTTCACAAATAGTATCCCAGAATGTTTCACGTGAAACATTTAAAGGATTGTAAGAAAATACGAACAGATACATTAATCAAAATCATTTTTCTGTCCGTATTCCCTTTTTGTATACCTTGCGTAGATAATACGAGCAACAGTTACTATACGTTTTTCCTCATTCACCCAATAAAAGACAAAATAATTTTTTACGAGTAATTTACGATATTCATGAAAAAGAGCTTTTACTGATCTGTAATACCGTGAAGAATAAGGAATTTTAGCCAACAAATTAATTTTTTTAATAATTTCTTGTCCAAGATTTTCAGCTGCGGCAGGATTCTTTAAGTTACATGTAATATAATAAACGATTTCTTTTAAATCTTCTAGTGCTAACGGTAAATATTCAATAGCATACATTATTCTTTCATTATCTTTTGAAATTCTCTAAGAACTTCTTTGGAAGAAAAACGTTGCCCTGTTAAAGCGGCTTGTTTTTCAGCTTCCTGCAATTTATAGTATACTTCACTTTCGAATTGCATAGTTTCAAATGCTTCCATACTCATAACCACCATATCACCATACCCGTTTTTTGTAAGAAATATCGGCTGTTGAGTCTGGTGTACTATTTTTGAAATATCGGCAAAATTATTACGCAAATCGGAAACAGGACGTATCGTTTTCATAAAACCTCAAGTATGTTATTTAGCATAATTATGATAATTATTCAAGTGTCCGGAACATTTTAAACTATCCACATAAATAAAATATTTCCCTTGACTTTTAAAAGAATAAAAATTATTATCAAAGAAGTTTCATATTAGGAGGATATATGAAAAAAATATTTTTTGTAGTAATGTTTGCACTTTTAGCAAGCTCACTGACCTTTGCAGCAGCAAAGGGTACCGGTAAAAAAAGCGCCGGCGGCGGTAACGGAAATGGAGGAATTGATAAAATAGGCGGATATGTAGGTTCCCCTTTTGGTTTATCCTATTCACATGAATTTAACGATTTAGTTGAATTGGATTTAGTTGCCGGTTACAGTGGTCTATGGCGTTATCACAGTTTAGATGTTCAGATTGGTGCACTTTTTACCGTATTTGATCCGGTAATTTCCGGACTTGGAGATCAACATTGTCCGTTATCGTTAGGACCGGTATTAGGCGGTAGTGTTGATTTTGTAAAGTATCCTGTTTTAAAAAAAACAGGCTCTGGTTATTTTCCATATAGCTATGTAAATGAAACTCTCGTAGGAGGTTCTGTATCTCTGTTACTGCCGGTTCGGTGGGAAATAAATTTCGGTAATATTCCTGATTTTAACCTTTTTATCGAATGGGCGCCTGTAGGTATTACCATGAGATTAGTACCATATAAAACTTTTGATTCATACACATCATCAGGAGATATTGTCTATAAAAAAGGGATTACAACATCCTGGCATTATGACACACGCTTCGGTGTTGGTTTAAGATACCGTATTCCGAATAAAAAGTAAAAAGCTTAAATCACCATACCCTGATGTAAAGTATCGGGGTATTAAACCGTTCGCATGAATAGACCAGCAGTTTTTTTCTTAATAAAATTAACTGCTGGCTACCTAATATTCTTCATTAAAACTATAAAATCTTACATCTTGACTTACCACACCAATAAATGATATTCTTTAAAAGTTCTGCGGATGTCGTATAACGGCTATTACCCGAGCTTCCCAAGCTCGTGACGGGGGTCCGACTCCCCTCATCCGCTGTTCTCCATTCTAATCTCTTTCGCTAATAGACATCCTCAATCTTTCAAATGCCTTTTGTACTTCTTGTGGTAATTCTGTTTTGACAACATCATCAGTTTTTATCGACGTTTCCAGCTGTGTTGATAGTACGGCAGCTTTTTCAGTCACTTTTTGCTTATCGGGAACCGCTCTACCGCTATTTTCAGTATTTCCAAATTGATGAGAAATCTCATAATATGATGAAACAATAACCGAAATATTCTTAACTTCCAGTTGGGGATATCTTTTTTGAAAGTTGCGCAAAATATATTTCTTGTTTAATAAAATCTGCTGACTCCAACCGGGATGATCAACTTCAATAACCGCCGTTTGATGTTTAATATCAAGCAGCTTGGAATGGGCAGCTTGCTTCTCCCCGACAATAGACGCCCATGATGAATATACTTCCAATACTTTTGATTGTTCAAAAAGCCCTACCTTATCAAGATAGTTCATAATCAACTCTGAAAGCTTTTTTACGTCATTCTGCACGGAAGCTGCCCTCCGAGACAATATATACACGGCTTTTTTCGCGTATGTAATTTTGATACGGTTCACCCGGAAGAAAAGTACAGATAAGCTGATCATAGCGAGGTAAATGCTCGGTAAAATTTTTTCGTTTTTCAGGATCAAGTTCCAAAAGAACATCATCCATCAGCAATACCGGCAACCGTTTCGTCTTTTCCGTATAAAAATATGCCTGAGCTGCTCTCAAGACAAGAGAGAGCAAGCGTTGTTGCCCCATCGAAGCGGTTTGTACAAATGGCTTTTTATTACGGATAAAGCGTATCTTATCGCGATGAGGCCCTGACATACTGGTATTCATGGTAAAATCAAGCTGCCGTTTTTCTATTAATGATATTAACACTTCATCAAAATTCGTTGATTTCCATGAAGGGCTGTAATCGATCATCACGGAATCTATCCCACCGATATTTTCATATAACGAAGAGAATATTTTATTAAACGATTCAATAAGTGCACGACGTTTTTCTATAATTTCTATACCTATGGGAATGAGCTGCGCATCAATAACGTCCAGTATTTCACTTTTTTTTTCTTTTAATACGAGGTTGCGTGATTTTAATAATTTTGTAAAGTTACGTAGAATATCAATATATGACGGATCATATAGAGAAAGAGATTGATCGATAAAAAAACGACGGCGTTCCGGCGCTCCTGTCGCAAAATCCAAATCATCATGGCAAAAGAGAATGCAAGGAATAGTTGAGATGAAATCTTTTCTGTCGTGAATTTTCTTTAAGTTTTTTTCTATGATTTTTTTTTTATCTTTTGAAATAATCGATATGCTATGGCTCCGTTCTTCATTTTCTTTAAATAAGACACGGATACTATATTCATTCGTATTTTTTTTATATATTTCCGCTTCGTTTCTGGTTCTAAAGGAATTTCCATAAGCGGCAAGGTATAACGCTTCCAGTAGGTTTGTTTTACCTTGCCCATTTTGACCGACTAAAAAAACTTCAGGAGCGGAGAGGTCAATTGCCTTGTCCTCAAGGTTCCTGAAGTTATAAAGAGAGATCGACAAAAACGGCACAAATACTACTCCATTTGCATCGGCATAATGATATGAAAGAAATGAGTATCTGTTTCCGGCCGTAACGTGATTGCACGCATCGGATCGGTAAATTCTATGCGGATATTTTCCGAACCGAGTACCTTGAGCGGTTCTTCAAGGTACATATAATTTAAGGCGATGGTTATTTCTTCACCTTCATATTTACAGGGAATTTCTTCGTTTGCCGTTCCAAGTTCATTTTCATTTGACGTGATGGAGAGCGTACCGGCAGAAATTTTTAAGAATATCCGTTTGGATTTTTGCTCTACAAGCAAGGCAACTCGTTTTAAGGCTTGTAGGAAATCATCGCAGTTAGTTTCAAAACAATGTGCTTGAGATTCGGGAATAACTCGTTCATAGTTCGGAAATTGACCGTCTATTAAAACTGAGGAAAAGTTATAAGCATTGAAGCGGAAGAATATGTTTTTTTCGCTTATTCCGATGGAAATCATGCCTTCTTCCGACGATCGTCGTTGTACAATAGAAAGAATTTTAGGAGGAATAATGCTTCCTTTAAAATCAGGTAAAGCAATCCCAAAATCATGTTGAATAAATGCTAATCTTCTGCCGTCGGTAGCTGCAAAAATCAGATTGTTTTCTTTCTTTTCCATGTAGACACCGTTCATAAAGTAACGAGTTTCATCATCGGAAACAGCGAAAATCGTTTGAGTTATCATTTCTTTAAATTCTTTTGCAGGAACTTCGAAGAATTGAACATTTGAAGAATCCGTAAAAGGAGGAAAGTCGTTATCTGATATGGTTTTAAGGGAGAATTTCGCTTTTTTGCTGATGGATCGGATAATAAGTTTTTGATCTTTTTGTTCCGCTTCTATTTCGCCTGAAGGCATTGAAGCGATAATACTGGTGAATTTATCACAGAATACGGTTGTTGCACCTTCTTCGGCAACATCGACAGGAATTTTTGTTTCAAAGGCTACTTTTATATCGGTTGCACGAATTGTTAAGCTGCCTTCTTTTGCTATGAGCAGGACATTTGATAGTATGGATATTGCTGTTTTATTTGAAATGATTTCTTGAGCAATAGCCATTTCTTTCAGTAAAACTTCTTTAGTAAATGTAAATTTCATGATTTCTCCTAAAAAGAGGTTATCTTTATTATAATATAAATTTAGTAATAGTAATAGTAGGCGCTGTGAATTTCTTGATATTTAGGTTAAAGCATTGTTTAGCCGTTAGTTAGCGCTTGAATAATGATGTTTGAATTGTTCACAGTTTGTATCATTATACACAGCTGAAAAAGATATACACAGTAGAATGAGTCTTATAAACAAGTTTTACATCGATTATGCAGAGGTTATGAACAGTGGAGAAAATGAGAAATTGACTACTGAAATAGCTTGACTGAAAAGCTCTGCTACTGAAAATTTTTTGAGATATACAGAATTGGCGGTTTTTACTATACTAAGCTCAGTATGATAAAAGCGTTTACGGTAGGAAAAAACATATTTTCATCGCAAGAGCATGTGTTGATTATTGCGGAGATTGGAACAGGGCATAACGGCAGCTTGCAGAAGGCGAAAGAATTGGTAGCGGCTGCTAAAGAAAGCGGAGCCGATGCGGTTAAATTTCAGATTGTATATGCGGATGAAATTTTGCATCCCGATACCGGTTTTGTGAATTTACCGACCGGAAGGATTCCTCTCTATGAACGCTTTAGAGAGCTGGAATGCAGTATTGATTTTTACGGTGAATTGGCACAATACGCGCATAAACTTGGAATGCTTTTTTCCGCTTCGGCATTCGGACTTCGTTCCGCCGATGAATTGCGGCAGCTTAATCCGGCTTTTATAAAAATTGCGTCGCCGGAACTCAATCATTTTCCGCTGCTTGAGCGTGTTGCTTCATTCGGACTGCCGGTTATTCTTTCGACCGGTGTTTCTCGGCTTGGCGATATTGAACGTGCCATAAGCTGTTTGGAAAGTAACGGGTTACCTGCCGATATGCGGGCGTTGCTTCATTGCGTGACGGCGTATCCTGCGCCGGAAACGGATTATAATACGGCGGCGCTGCAATCCTTGTCGATGTTGTTTAACAGTCCTGTCGGTATCAGCGATCATTCTCTTGATCCTGCTGCAGTTCCGATAGCGGGGTTGTTGAGCGGCGCCTGTATTCTTGAAAAGCATATTTGTCTTTCCCGCAGCGATGCCGGTCTTGATGATCCTGTTGCGTTGGAACCCTTACAGTTTTTGCAGATGTCAAAAACTGTAAGGGAATTAACCGGTAAGTCCGATGAAGATATTTTTAACGCAGCACAGGGTTACGGCTATTCTAAGGATTTTCTACAGCGCATTATCGGTGACGGTGAAAAAAAACTTGCTGCTGCGGAAAAAGATAATTACGGTAAAACGAATCGTTCGCTGCATTATATAAAAGATTTACAGAAAGGCACCGTGCTGAAAAATAGCGATATTGCCGTTTTACGAACTGAAAAGAATTTAACGGCCGGAGAGTCTCCTGAGTATTTACATTATTTTATCGGATCGGTTTTGCAGAAAGATGTTACCGGAGGTTCCGGCGCCGTATTTGATGATATTATAGAAAGGAAAATACGATAATGTCTGATTATTACGAAACTCTTGGCAGTTTGCTGCGTGATAGGCTTGGAACGGATGAGGATCCCTTTGAACAAGCGGTAGAAGGCCGGCAGGGTAAATACCGAAGCGCCGGAAATAAAATCGAGCGGCGTGTTCCTAAAAAAAGGACGTACAAAGAACCTGAACGAAAGGTTGAACCGATACGTGTGCCCGTTCCCGATGTTTTAACGGAAGATTTTGCCGTTTTACAAGTGCTTCCGGGTGTTCCGCTTGACTATTGCAAAAAAGCATGGAAACACTTATTGAAAAAATATCATCCCGATGTCATTGCTGAGGAATCTGCACGGCAACAAGCTGCGTCTATTGTCCGAAGGATAAATCGTTCGTATAAGCGTATCGAAATATGGTTTTCAACCGGTAAGGTACAGGATTATGACAGTTTATGAGTTGCGTGCATAACTATTTATTTCAGAGAGTATTGTTACCGGCAGTACGTTTGTGTTGGGTATTCTTTTTTTCTTCTTTTACCGGTGCAAGGTCTGATTGCAGAAAATATTTTTTATGAATTTGGGCCTAAAACGGATAAGGTCATTGTCTTTACCGCATCGGTAGGTAGTGATAATCAAGCTACTGCTATAACCCTGCAACTGCAAAAATATGCACAAAAATTATCCGCTGAGGCGCCGGATACCCATATCATTGTTGCTATTACGAAAAAATGATATTTCCGAATTACCGGTTGACATTCCCGTAAAGCGGTACGAGGGGACTAAGGCGTTAATTCAGACTTTGATCACATATCCGAATGCCGCTGTATGTCTTGTTGCCCCCGATAAATCTGATAGCGCGCGGATTATTACGGGAACATCGAAAGGGACAACCCCTGCATGGTTTCTAAAAGCGGTATACGCTTCTTTGGAACAAAAAAATATTCCTATTGACTTTTATACTAACGCAGTTGTGTTTCACCGTCTCGGGTGGCTGCCTGATGACCCTGCTTTACGGCTCTATAATGAGGCAAATATTCCAGCAATAAAAATAGAAACCGGTGCGGATTTATCGGATTTTTTTTCTTCGGTTGCGCCTGCAGTTATTCAGAGTATGAGTAATGAATGGGATACTCATTATTTTGTTTTTAAACTGCATAAAAAGCTTGTTATCATCAACGAGCAGCATATAGTTATAACGCTTATCGTATCGTCAATACTCTTTTTATTATGGTTGATGTTTTTTAGCTTTTTATTCGGAAAAAAACGGGATCAACATGTAAAAGATTTATTTAAATTGTGGTGGATGCCGATCTATTTTTTCTTGGTCAATTGGCTCAGTTTTTTCTTAGGTTCTAAGATAACGGAAGTGCTTTTTTACCTGCGTTTTTCGTCTGTGAGCGAACTGAATTCATTTCCATTGACAGCGCTATTGATTAAATATGTGTTTGCACTGTTTTTTATGTTTACCGTTACCGCATTTAATAAATTTATTCCACTTCCAGCCAATCGCTTTATTTACGGATTTATTGCTCATGTCGTTTGTTTATTAAATATTTTAATTTTTTCTTTTTTTTACCTTTCGTTTTCAATCATCTTTATGGTCATTTATTTTGTTTCGGTGGCTGCCTATCATTTTAAAAATATCGTACTGCAAATTATATTTATTATGTGTCTTTTTTTACCACTTCTGCCGTTTGTGACGCATATTATTCTTTATCGTGAGTATATGTTTCATATCATATTTTTTATCAACCTTGCATCAGCCTGTATTTTTGTTCCGTTTGATCTGTTTTTAATCAGGCTTGGTCTTAGTATTGATAAGAAAAGAAAAATTACTAAACCGTTTTTTAGGATACCGATTCAATGTAAGGTTATGGGCGGGCTGTTTCTCGTATTAATGCTTTGGGTATTCGTTATGCCGGCAACGAGGAACACCGTTCATAATCGCTGGATGTTAATTCAACACCTTAACGGTGATGAAAGCAGTGTTGTAAAAAAATATATCGATTCTCCGACGGAAGAAAAGATAATGGATTACACCCGCGGCAATACACAGGGTTCAGCGGAAACCGCGGATAGTTTTTTAACTGTTCGTACCTCATTTGAAAATTACTTTGAGCGTAGCATCGGGACTATTACCATTGATTCGCCGTTAAAAATTGAAGCTTTTTCCGTAACATTGAGCGCACTGAATGATATTGCAATTTTTGAATCCGATGTTCGATTTGAACAAAATGCTTCCGGGGATACGGCAACGTTTGTGTCTTCTCCTCGTCCGGGTTTTCCTGTTATTATTCATTTTTCCGGTAAAAAGGATGCTGCGCTTACACTTTCGGTTGTGGTGTGGTCAAATGATAATCCGTTTGAAATAAAGTTGCCTGTCGATAATTCCAAAGATGCTGCCGGTAAAACGGAAGCGATACCGTTCCTCTTAAAGATAGAGAAAACGCTGCATATTACGGCACAAGATAAGGGGTAAATAGCGTTGCAAAACTGCATTATCAGTCTTCCGATGCGATGCCGCTGCATTGTTGTTCACTTTTGGCTACTGCTGCTATTGACAGTGAACAAAACCTAAAATATACTCCGTTACATGAAAAGACGGTACTTTCAGATTATCGAATTGATGAAAAAAAATCCGGCGATTACGCAACGAGATATTGCCGGAACGTTAAAAATATCGCTCGCGTATGTCAATCAAATTCTCTTTGCTATGGAACAGGACGGCCTTCTTAAAACGAACGGATTACCCGCCATCGGTAAAAGAGTTCTGACGATTAAAGCGCATACCGAATACGATTCATGTAAGGTTGATAATGCTATTATCATGGCGGCGGGTTTCGGTTCGCGGTTTATTCCACTCACCTATGCCATCCCTAAGGGGCTGCTGGAAGTGTTCGGCGAGCGGATGATTGAACGCCAGATCAAACAGCTGCAAGAAGTAGGCATTACCGATATTACCGTAGTCGTCGGCTACCTGAAAGACACCTTCGAGTATCTTATCGATAAATATAATGTAAAACTTGTGTATAATCCCGATTTTGAAAGCAAAAACAATCTTTCAACACTGTATCATGTCCGCGATAGGCTCAAAAATACGTATATTCTTTCCAGCGACAACTGGCTGCGGAAAAATATGTATCACGCGCATGAATACGATTCATGGTATTCGTCGGTCAAAATGAACGAGAAAACCAACGAATGGGTGCTGCAGCTCGGTTTACACGACAAGATAATGAAGGTAAAGGTCGGCGGCAGAAACGCATGGGTGATGTACGGGACGGTCTATTTTTCGCACGCCTTTTCCGATGCTATTCGCCCGCTGATTGAAGATGCATATTACCGTGATGACACCGACGACTGGTACTGGGAAGACGTGTTGCGTCGTCACTTAAATACGCTGACGATGTTTGCTAATAAGCAGCCTGCTAATCAAGTATATGAATTTGAGTCACTGGAAGAGCTGCGCCAATTCGACACCTCATACATGGTTTCCACACAGAATAAATGGATGGAATTGATTTCCCGTGTGTTCGGAAAGCCTGAAATGCAGATTAAAAATTTGCGTCCGTTGCGGCTTGGGATGACCAATAAATCTTTTATATTCGAATTGAATAACAACAAATATATTTTCCGCATTCCGGGCGCCGGTACTGATATTCTTATCAATCGGAAACAGGAACATGCAGTGTATAAGGCGATTGAACCACTCGGTATCTCCGATAAGGTTATTTATTTTGACCAAACGACCGGCGTAAAAATCAGTCAGTTTGAAGAAAATATGCACATAGCGGATCCTCGCAATCCGAACGATTTGGAAGCGTGTATGTGGATAGCCCGTAAACTGCATACTTCCGGTATTACGGTGCGGCACCGTTTCGATTTTAGAGAGCGGATTAATTTTTATGAAAAACAGGCAGAAGCAAAGCATGGCATTCTGTTTTACGATTATGCCGAAGTCCGGGAAAAGATGAATGCCTTGCTTAATTTGCTCGACACGCTGAAAAAACCGGAAGCGCTGACTCATATCGATTTAATCTGCGATAATTTTATTATCAGCGACAGTGAGGTAAAACTGATCGACTGGGAATACGCCGCGATGTGCGATCCGCTAGCTGACCTTGCAATGTTTTCTATTTACTCTTACTTTTCCGAAGCTCAAATAAACGATCTCATGCATCGCTATTTCCGCCGCGATCCGGAAGGAGAAGAAAAACTGCGAGTCTATATCTATGTTGCGCTTGCAGGATTCTTATGGGCGCTGTGGACATGTTATAAACAAGCGCTGGGAGAAAATTTCGGTGAGTACGGGCTAAAGATGTACCGGTACGCAAAAGATTATTATAAACACGTTATGCAGCTACACGGTATACAAACAACAGAATTTTCAGATGAACAAAATAACGAGACAGCAAATGAATAAACACAACATGAGCACTCGGAAGCTCAATAAAAAGCACGGTTTCGGAGAAATCGATTGGGTTATTACGCTTTTACCGCTTGTCATTGTAAGCGGTATTGCGGCGTTATTGCTTACCTTTCCGCAGCAATCGATGAAGGTCATCGATACTTTATGGAACATTTTTGTCAATAAGCTTGGATTTTTCTATATACTTCTTGGCTTCGGCCTAGTGTGTACAGCGTTTTATCTTGCTTTTTCAAAATACGGAGCAATACGATTAGGCAGCCTCGATAAACCGCGCTATAGTAATTTTACATGGGGTTCCATGATCTTTACCTCTACGATGGCGGCCGATATTTTATACTGGTCGCTCATTGAGTGGGGATATTACTACACAGCATCACCGTTCGGGCAAACGGCGCTTACGGCAGCTGAACGGCAAGATTGGGCAGCAGCATACCCGCTGTTCCACTGGGGCATAACCCCGTGGAGCTTCCATATCGTATGCGCCGTTGCATTCGGCTATATGCTCCATGTACGGCAGCGGAAAAAGCAAAAACTTTCCGAAGCGTGCCGCCCCTTGTTCGGCAATAAAATCGACGGTATGCTCGGTACCGTCATCGATGTGTTTTCGGTCGTGGGACTGTTAGCGGGAACCGCGACAACGTTCTCACTGGCAACGCCGCTGTTGTCGCTGGCAATCTCCACCATCTCCGGCATTCCCGAATCGAGGGAGCTGACCTTAGTTGTACTCTGCATTATTGCAGCGGTATATACTTCGGCCGTTTTGCTGGGGATAAAAGGTATTTCTCATCTGGCAAAAATTGCCGTTGTGTGTTTTTCAAGCCTTATTGTATTTGTATTTTTACTCAGTCCTAAACTTTATATTATCGAAACAAGCATAACCGGCATCGGGAAGATGCTACAAAACTTTATCTTGCTTTCCACATGGATGGATCCCTTGCGGATTTCGGGCGCAGACGGCGCAGGATTCCCGCAGCAGTGGACGATTTTTTATTGGGCATATTGGATTGCATGGTTTGTCGCAACGCCGTTCTTTATCGGGACAATCTCGGAAGGGCGGACGGTACGGAATACCGTACTGGGCGGGCTTATGTGCGGCATCGCGGGAACCTATTGCTCATTCATTGTATTGGGGAATTACGGACTCCATTTAGAAACGCACGGATTGTTACCGGCAGCGGAACGGCTCGCTGTGGGTATTGCACCTGCCGAGATTATTTTAAGCATTTTGGAAACGCTGCCGTTTGCGAAAGTCGGACTGGTGCTGCTCATCATCACGATGATTGCTCTTTATGCGAGCACTTTCGACGCGATTACGATGGTTATCGCTTCTTATTCGCAACGGCAGCTTGAAGGCAGGGAGCCTAAAAAAAGCTTGCGGGCTTTTTGGTCGGTTGTTTTTATCTTATTGCCCGCTGCGCTCATCCTTACCGGCAGCAATCTCAGCCAGCTGCAAAGTTTATCGGTTATTGCCGCATTTCCGCTCGGCATCATTATGATCTGTATTATTGTCAGCTTTTTTAAAGATGCAAAGAACGGGAAGGCAGGGTAAACGCATCAGGTCGTTTTTTTAATATCCCCGCGGAAAAATTGATTCTATTCGACCAGAGTTGTCCTGAACGGCAAGGCTGATTGACTTGCATGCAGCCCATGCGCGATATAATTATTTTACCGTTTCAAGTTCCGCAATGCGCCGCTCAGCCGTTCGAGGGTCTCGGTAATAATCGATGCGGGAGCTGCAAGGTTAATTCGTTCAAAACCGCGGCCTTCGTCACCGAAGATATATCCTTCATCTAGGAATACTTGCGCCGTCTGCGTCATAAACGTTTCCAAAGCCTTATGTTCCATTCCCAGCGCCCTAAAATCGAGCCATTGCAGATACGTGCCTTCGATGAGCGGCGCTTTAATTTCGGGATGGTGCGTTTGGAAAAACTGCTGCACAATACGCTGATTGGCATCGATTACGGATAAAAATTCGTCGAGCCACGCCGCGCACTGTGTATAGCAAATTTCGCAGGCCTTATAGCTCAATGCCGTGAACAATGCTCCGGACCCAAGCTCTTGGGCATTTACAAAAGTTTTCCGCATATTCTCATTTTTAATGATGATATTGCTGATTCCCAGCCCGGCGATGTTGAATGTCTTTGAAGGCGCGGTAAAAGTGATTGTCCGCTCGGCAATATCATCTCCTAACGATTGAAAAACGGTGTGTGCATACCCCGGCATCACAATATCAAAATGAATTTCATCCGAAAACAGCAAAAGATCATTTTTTAACAAGATTTCTTCTATTTTATGCAGCTCTTCTTTTGTCCACACTCTGCCGATAGGATTATGAGGAGAACAAAAGAGCAGGGCTTTATTACGCGGATCCGCAGCGAGCCGTTCCAATGCTTCAAAATCAATCGTATAACGGCCGCCGTTTTCCTGCAACGAACACGCTGCAACATTCCGCTCCTGCAAGCGTATTGCCCTAAAAAAAGGATAATACACCGGCGACAGCAGAATAACGCCGTCTCCCGGTTCGGTAAAAGCTCTAACCGCATTAAAAATCGCAGGCACAACACCCGCAGTGGGAACAATCCAATCGGGTTCAATCGCCCAATTATGCCGTGTCTTCATCCAATTTTGCACTGCCCCTTTATATGCAGCTGTTGGTCCCGTATAACCCAGTACGGAGCTGTCAAGATAGTGCTTGAGCCCTTCCGTTAACTCCGGCGGCATTTTAAATTCCATATCGGCAACCGAAAGCGGCACAACGGACGAATCGACGTGCGGATTTACCTGATACATCGCATCCCATTTACGTGAACCTGAACCGGCTCTGTTTATTCTTGTTGTAAAATCATATTTCATAGAAAAGCCTCCTCTATAGGGCTGTCCAAAAACTGAAGTTTTTGGATAGTTTCCCCTAAACCTATACTGGGAGCGCTTTTTATACAAGCCCTGCTTTCAGTGCGAAATTTCATAGGTATAAGATGAGCGTCTACAATGGCGCCACTCACCTTAAAAATGCCAGATGTGTTTAGCCTAAAATTTCATATTGTCAAAAAAAGGAAAGTAGTAGTATAATAATCGTC